>NZ_JBIVDY010000019.1:0-185378 GCF_044747365.1 Kitasatospora sp. NPDC090091 | reverse complement strand
GTCGCCCTGGTCGCGCGCCCTGGTCGGCCTGCCGGTGCTCTACAGCGCCTTCACCCCGGGGGGGGGGGGGGGGCCGCCCCCCCCGCCCCCCCGCCCCCCCCCCCCCCCCCCCCCCCCCCCCCCCCCCCCGCGCCGGGCGGGGCTGGGATGCGGCGGCCGCCGTCCGGGCGCAGGGTCGAGGTATGAGCGGAGTGATCGTGCTGGTCGAGCTGGAGCCGTCGACCGAGGTGCTGGACGCGGGCGAGGTCGACGTGGGGGCCCGGATCCGGTGGGTGCACGCGGCGCCGCCCGATCCGGACGTGCCGGAGGACCCGGGGCCGGTCACCTTCTGCGGGATCGACACCCGGGACCTGGAACGGGAGCCCTACCGGCCGGCCGCGCCGGGGGACCCGTGGTACCCGCCCTCGCAGCGGACCAGGCGCTGCCGCGAGTGCGAGGCCGCACTCAAGGCGCTCTGACGCCGGGCAGGACGGCGTGCCCGGCGACCTCTCGGCGGGTGTCCGGGTGTCCGGGCGTCCGGGGGGCTGCCCGTTCGGGCAGTGGGGCCTGCCCGTCCGGGTCGGTCAGGAGGCCGCCTCGACGATGCGGCCGTCCTGGAGCTCGATCACCCGGTCGGCGAGCTCCATCAGGGTGGGGTCGTGGGTGGCGACCAGCGCGGTGACGCCCTCGCTGCGGACCACCGCACGCAGCAGCTGCATGATCGCGCGGCCGGTCTCGGAGTCGAGCTGGCCGGTGGGCTCGTCGGCGATGATCAGATCGGGCTCGTTGGCCAGGGCGCGGGCGATGGCGACGCGCTGCTGCTGCCCGCCGGAGAGCTCGCCGGGGCGCTGGTCGGCGTGGTCGGCGAGTCCGACCAGGGCCAGCAGGGTGCGGGCCCGCTCCTCGCGCCGGGCGCTCGGGACCTTGCGCAGCCGCATCGGCACGCCGACGTTCTCGGCCGCGGTGAGGACGGGGATCAGGCCGAAGGACTGGAACACGAAGCCGATCCGGTCCCGGCGCATCGCCAGCCGGGCCTCCTCGTCCAGACCGGCCAGCTCGGTGCCGTCCAGCGCGATGGTGCCGGCGGTCGGGTTGTCCAGGCCGCCGACCAGGTTGAGCAGGGTGGTCTTGCCGGAGCCCGACCGGCCCTTCAGCGCTGTCAGTTCACCCCGGCCGATGGAGAAGGAGACGCCGCGCAGCGCGTGCACGGCCCGCTCGCCGGTGCCGAAGCTGTGGCGGAGGTCGGTGACGGCCACCATCGGCGCGGTCGTGGACGTGGTCACGGTGCCGACCGGTTGCTGTGTCATGCGGCGTCCCCCTGGCTGTCTGTCGGTTCTGCGCGGTTCTGCGGTTCTACGGTTTTGTGGTCGGAGCGGCACCCTCGGCCTGCCGTGCGGGCCGTCATGAACGTGAATTCCGTGACGTGTTCATGGCTTTCTTGATGGCCTGTCATATGGGCGCGCGTGCTCAATGGGAAGAATTTGCTCACCAGTTACATGATTCGCGCAAGTCCCTTCCGTTCCGAGTACGAATCTGACAGCATCGTCCGCTATCCGGTGATCAAGTGCCGGTGATCATCACTCCGGCTCGCGACGGGCGCTCATCCCCGGCCGGACCCTGTTTGGGTCGGTCGGGCCGCCGCGCGGAAGCCGGGGCGATTCGTCAGGGGGAGGAACGGGATGCTCGGCTTCGTCGTGCGCCGGCTGCGCGGGCGACTGCCGCTGGCCGGTGCCGTTCTGCTCACCGTGCTGATCACCACGGCGGTGCTCACCGCGCTGGTGGCGTTCAACCGCACGGTCGGGGAGGCCGGGCTGCGCCAGTCCCTGCAGGGGGGTGGCCACGCCCGGACCACCGTGCTGGTGACCGGCGAGCACGGTCTCGACAAGCGGTCGGCCGACGACGCGGCGGTCACCGCCTACGGCAGCGGCCTCTTCGGCGGCCTCGCCGTGCGGACCGACACCGTCGCCCGTAGCCGCTCGTACGGCCTTCCGGCCGCGGGACCCGCCGGAGCAGGCACCGGTGCGGCCACCGGCGCACTCGCCGGCACCGCCGCCGGCGCGAAGGCCGCGGACCTCACGCTGCTCGCCTCCCTCGACCGCGGCCGCGTCCGCCTGCTGGCCGGTGCCTGGCCCACGGCCGTCCAGGCCGCGGCCCAGGGCAGCCCCGCCCGGGGAACGGCTTCCCCGGCGCCCGTCGAGGTCGCCGTCCCGCAGACCACGCTGGCCCGGCTCGGCCTCGACGCCGGGGCCCTGCCCGCCGAGGTCCGGCTAGACGACCGCCTCGACGGCCGGACGCTCACCGTCCGCATCACCGGCGTCTACCGCGCCGAGGACCCCGCCGACACCTACTGGCGGCTCGACACCCTGGGCGGCCGGGAGATCCAGACCGGCGGCTTCACCACCTACGGCCCGCTGCTGGTCGACGACTCCGCCTTCACCACCGCCGCCGTCCCGCAGAGCGGCCGCGGCTGGCTGCTCGGCGCCGATTTCGCCGGCATCGGCGACTCCGAGGCCGCGGCCGTCCGGGACCGCGCCCCCGGCCTCGCGAGCGGCCTCACCGGGGCGACCGGGCTGCAGGTCCGGACCGAACTCCCGGTGATCCTCCAGGAGGTGGAGTCCAGCGCCCTGGTCGCTCGCTCCACCCTGCTGATCGGCGCCCTCCAACTCGCCGTCCTGGCCGCCGCCGTGCTGCTGCTGGTGGTCCACCTGATGGCCGCCCGGCAGGAGGGCGAGAACGCCCTGCTGGCCGCGCGCGGCGCCTCCGGAGCCCGCCTCGGCGTCTTCTCCGCCACCGAGTCGCTGCTGCTCGCCCTGCCCGCCGCGCTCCTCGCGCCGCTCTGCACACCGCTGTTGCTCGGCGTGCTCGCCCGCCGGGGACCGCTGGCCCGGGTGCCGCTCGACACCGGGCCGAACTGGACGCTCTGGCCGATCGCCGCCGTCTGCGCGCTCGCCTGCGTCCTCCTCACCACCGCGCCGACCCTGGTGCGCGGGGCCGGCGGCGCGGTACTGCGCCGTGCGGGCCGGCGCCAGGCGCTGGTCGCCGGCGCGGCGCGCTCCGGCGCCGACCTCGCGGTGGTCGGCCTCGCCGTCCTCGCCTACTACCAACTGGCCCACTACGAGGGCGGACTGTCGGCGGACGCGGACGGCCGGCTGAGCCTCGACCCGGTCCTGATCGCCGCCCCCACCCTGGCGCTCGGCGCCGGCACCCTGCTGGTGCTGCGTCTGCTCCCGCTCGCCGCCCGCCTCGGCGGCCGGATCGCCGCCCGCGGCCGCGGCCTGGTGCCCGCCCTGGCCGGCTGGCAGCTCGCCCGCCGCCCCGGCCGGGCCGCCGGCCCGGTGCTGCTGCTGGTCCTCGCGGTCTCCACCGGCGTGCTGGCGCTCGGCCAGCAGAGCACCTGGTCCGCCTCCCAGCACGACCAGGCGGCCTTCGCCACCGCCGGCGGCCTGCGGATCACCGGGTCGCAGCTGCCCGCGATGGGCCAGGCCGGCCGGTACGGCGCACTGCCCGGGGGCGACCGGCTGATCCCCGTGATCCGCCAGGAGCACTCCCTGGCGGACGGTTCCCCCGCCCAGGTGCTGGCCCTCGACGCCGCGGGCTTCGCCGCCCGCGTCCCGGTCCGCCCCGACCTGCTCGGCGGGCAGAACCGCCGGGACCTCTACGCCCCGCTCGCCGCACCCGTGGCCGGGCCCGTGCCCGCCGCGCCCGCCGGGGCCACACCCGCGCCCGCCGGGGCCGCCCCCGCCGGGGCCCAGGGCGGCGTGCCGTTGCCGGGCACGCCCGCCCGGATCGACCTCGACCTCGGCAACGAGCCGTCGGCGGCGGGCGGCCTCCCGCCGCAGGCCTGGGTCCTGCTGCGGGACCGCTTCGGCGACACCTTCCGCGTCCCGCTGACCGGCGTCCCCGCCCGCGGCAGCGCTGTGGCCACCGCCGACCTCGCCGCCGTCGCCGGCGCCCCGGTCGGCACCCCAGCCGCACCGCTCACCCTCGCCGGCCTGGTCCTCGCCCTCGGGACGGAACAGGGACCGCCCCTCGTCGGGGAGTTGAGCGTCCGGGGGATCGCGGTCGCCGACAGCGCGACCGGGCCGGCCACCGCCGTCCCGGCCCCGGCCGGCCTGACCTGGAGGACCAGCACCGCCCCCGGCGAGGCCGGCTCCGGCTCCGAGGTCCTGCCGGACCGGCCCGGACGCCTGCTCGGGCTCCGTTACGCGCCCGGGAGCACCGGCGTCCGTCAGGCCGTCCTGGTGCCCGCCGGCCCGGAGACCCCGGCCGTGCTGCCCGGCCTCGCCACCCGTGCCTACCTCGCGGGCCTCGGCGCGGCCGTCGGCGACACCGTCCAGGTGACGCTCGGCGCCAACGGCCTGAAGGTCCGGATCACCGGCGTGGTCGACTCGGTGCCGGTCGCCGGCAGCACCGCCCTGGTCGTCGACCTCGCCGCCACCGGACGCCTGCTCGCCACCGGCGGCCGCCAGCTGCCCGCCGTCACCGAGTGGTGGCTGCCCGCCACCGGGCCGGACGATCCGGTGCCCGCCCGAGCGGCGGCCGCGCTGCGCGACACCCCCGGCGGACAGCAGCTGCTGCTCGACTCCGAGGTCGCCGACGGCCTGCTCGCCGACCCGCTCAGCGCCGCCCCGCAGGGCGCGCTCGCCGCCATCGCCCTGGCCAGCACCGTGCTGGCGGCCATCGGCTTCGCCGCGGCCGCCGCGGCCTCCGCCCGCGAGCGCGCCGCCGAGTTCACCGTGCTGCTCGCCCTCGGCACCCCCAGGCGGTGGCTGCTCCGCACGGCCGTCGCCGAGCAGGCCGTCCTGGTCCTGCTGGGCAGCCTCGTCGGCCTCGGCCTCGGCGCCCTGATCGTCCGCCTGATCGTGCCGCTCCTGGTGCTCACCCCGGCGGCCCGCCGGCCGGTCCCCGAGGTCCTGGTCGACCTGCCGCTCGGCTGGTCGCTGCTGCTCACGGCCGCGGTCGCCGTCGTACCCCTGCTGTCGGCCTTCCTGATCGGACGCAGCCGTCGAGACGTGGCCGCCCGGCTGCGGCACGTGGAGGAGATGTGACCACCCCGGCCGACACCCGCACCCCCCGCCCCGCCGGGGCCCGGCCGACGGCCGTCCACCGGCCCGCACCCTGGGTCCGCACCCGGCTGCGGTCGGGGCGGCTCGCCGCCCTGCTCGTGGCGGCGCTCGCGTTCGGCACCGTCCTCCTCGCCGCGGCCTTCCCGCGCGCCCTCGACCGGGGGACGGACGACGCGCTGCACCGCTTCCTCCAGGACCGCGGGCCTTCCTGGAACAGCCTGGTGGCCACCGCCGCCCACCGCAACGACGCCGCCGACCTCGACGAGGTCGCCCGCAGGCTCGCCGCCCGCCCCGGCATCACGTTCCACTACGGCGAGCCCGGCCCGGTGTACGGGGCACGCGGCGACAAGCCCCGCCCGCTCGCCAACCACGGCTACGCCCGCCCCGACGGCGTCCCGCCGAAGGTCGGCCTGATGTACCTGCACGGGATCACCGACCGGGCCACCGTGGTGGCGGGCGGCTGGCCGGCCGACGCCGGAGGCCAGGACGGCCCGATCCCGGTCGCGCTCAGCAGGAACGCGGCCGACAGCATCGGCATTCGCCTCGGCGACGTCCTGCTCGGCGGCGAGGAGGGCGGGGACACGGTCCGGGCGAAGGTGGTCGGCCTCTACACCGTCAACGACCCGCACGACCCGTACTGGGCCGACGCGGGCTGCCTCGACCGCGCCTGCGCGCAGGGCAACCCGCACGTCACCCTCGTGGCCGACGGCGTCGTCGCCGCCGGGGCGCTGGACCGGATCGCCGAGTGGGGCGTCCACACCACCGACTTCTGGCGGCTGCCCGTCGACTCCGGCGCCCTGCACGCCCGCAGCCTGCCCGAGACGGGCAGGGAGATCGCCGGCTACCTGAGCGGCCCCACGGCCGTCGCACTGGCCGCCCACACCGGCCGGGACGACCTGAGCATCACCTCCCAGCTGCCCACGGCGTTCAAGCAGGCCACCGCCCGGCAGAACGCCGCAGCGCCGCTCGCCGCGATCGGCCCGGCCGGCCTGGCCGGGGTCGGCGCCCTGGTGCTCTTCCTGGCCGCCGGCCTCGCCACCGACCGGCGCACCGCCGAACTGCGACTGCTCCAGGCCCGCGGCGGCTCCCGCGGCGGCGTCCTGCTGCGCCTGCTCGGCGAGGGCGCGGTGACCGTGCTCCCCGCCGCCGCGGTGGCGACCGCACTCGCCCTCAAGCTGGTGGAGACCCCGCGCTGGACGGAGGCCGTGCTGGCCGCGCTCGCCGTCACCCTGGTCGCCCTGCTGGGCTTCCCGGTCCGCGCGGCGACGTTCTGGTCCAAGCCGCGACGGAGGAACGGCGGACGCCGGCTGGTCGGGGAGCTCCTGGTGCTGGTCGCCACCGCCGCGGCGGTGCTGGAGGTCCGCCGGCGCGGCGTCGCGCCGGACGGCCAGGGCCTGGACCTGCTGCTCGTGGCGGCCCCGCTGCTGCTCGCCGCCACCGGCGGCCTCGTGCTCGCCCGGCTCCAGCCGGTCGTGGTCGGGGCACTCGCCCGGGTGGCCGGCCGGCGCCCCGGCCTGATCGGCTTCCTCGGCCTGGCCCGCGCCGCCCGCGCCGCCCGCGGCTCCGGCGGCCGGGCCCGGCCCTCGCTGCTGCCCCTGCTCGCGATGACCCTCGCCGTCACCACGGCGGGCTTCGGCGCCACCGTGCTGGACGCGGTCGACGGCGCCCGGCTGCGCGCCGCCCGGAGCGTCGTCGGCGGCGACGCGGCCGTGGGCACCCCCACCGGCGTCTCGCTGCCGACGCAGTTCACCCAGGCCGCCGCCGCGATGCCCGGCGTCCGGCTCGCCACCAGCGTCTGGTGGGAGAGCGAGGTCTTCCTGCTCGGCAGCGACGCCGGGCCGGTCCGGGTCAGCGCCCTGGTCGTCGACCCGCAGGCCTACGCCGAGCTCTCCAGGAGCGTCGGCCGCGGCGCGTTCGACCCGGCCCTCCTCGCCGGCGGCGCGGGCGGCCCCGACGCGCCGCTGCCCGCGCTCTTCAGCAACGCGCTGGGCAAGCAGCTCGGCGGCGACGGCTACCGGCTGCGGCTGCCCAACGGCTGGGAGCTCAAGGCCGCGGTCGCCGGCCGGATCGGTGCCACGCCCGCGCTGGTCGGCGACGACCGCAAGTTCGTCGTGCTGCCGTCCGGGCCCGCGGTCGCGCAGCGCTCCGAACTCGGGCAGCCGAACCTCTGGTTCGCGGTGGGTGACATCGACGAGAGGCAGCTGAAGCGGCTGGTGCGGGAGCTGGCGCCGCCGGTGGCCTGGCGGGTCGCCTTCGGCGAGCACCCCGGGGCGGTGCTTCCCCCGGTGGCGACCGGGGTGGAGCCGTCGCCCGCCTCCGGGGCGGCCTCCGCGCCCGGCACTTCGGCCTCCGCGTCCGCCTCCACGTCCGCACCCGCCTCCGCGCCCACTTCCGCCGACGGCGCGGCCGAGGCCGACGCCGTGCCGAACGGCTTCCAGGTGCGCACCAGCGCCACCCTGGCCGCCGAGTTCGCCGCCGACCCGCTCCAGCGCTCGGCCGGCCGGCTGTTCTGGGCCGCCGTGATCGGCGCCGCCGGGTTCGCGCTGCTCGCCGTCCTGCTGACGCTGGTCCGGACCGCGCCCGAGCGCGCCGCCCTGCTCGCCCGGCTGCGCACCATGGGCCTGCGCCCCCGGCAGGGCCTGGCGCTGATCCTCGCCGAGACCGTGCCGCAGACCCTCGTCGCCGCCGTCGGCGGCGGACTGGTGGCACTGGCGGCGACCGCCCTGCTCGGCCCGGCGTTCGACCTCTCGGTGCTGGTCGGCGCGGAGGTCCCGCCCGGGCTGCAGCCCGCGGTGCTGCCGGTGCTGCGCCAGGTGCTCGGACTGGTGGCCCTGATCACCGTCGGCGTGCTCGCCGAGGCACTGATCGCCGGACGGCGGCACATCGCCACCGAACTGCGGGTGGGGGACCAGCGTTGACGGACAGTGGACGGGCCCGGCCGCACGGCCGGGCGGACGGCAAGCGAATCGGCCCGCGGCGACCGCGGCCACAGGAGCGCCCCGGCGCAGCGGCGACAGGAGACCAGCGTTGAACAGCCTCCCCCTGAGCCGGACGGCCGAGCCGGCCCCCACCCTCCAGGAGCTCCAGGAGCGCGCGCTCGCCGCCGCCCGGCCCAAGGCCCCCGGCGGGGACGCGGCGATCGTCTGCGACCGCCTGGTGCGCATCTTCTCCACCGAGGGCATCGAGGTGCAGGCGCTCCAGGGCCTGGAGCTGACCATCCAGCAGGGTGACCTGGTGGCCCTGGTGGGCGCCTCCGGCAGCGGCAAGTCCACCCTGCTCACCATCCTGGCCGGGCTCGACGTGCCGACCGCCGGCACCGCCACCGTCGCCGGCCGCGACCTGCTGGAGATGTCGGCCCGCGACCGGCTGCGCTACCGGCGCGAGGTCGTCGGCTTCATCTGGCAGCAGACCGCGCGGAACCTGCTGCCGTTCCTGACAGCCGCCGAGAACATCGCCCTGCCGATGCAGCTGCGCGGCCGCAGGGCCGGACTCGGCACCAGGCAGAAGGCCGCCCGGGTGGCCGAGCTGCTGGAGGCGCTGGAGATCGGCGACCTCGCTCACCGGCGCCCGCGCGAGATGTCCGGCGGCCAGCAGCAGCGTGTGGCCATCGCCGTCGCGATGGCCAACAACCCGCCGGTGCTGCTCGCCGACGAGCCCACCGGCGAGCTCGACTCGGAAACCGGCGCGGCGATCTTCGAGGCGTTCCGCACCGTCAACCGCGAACTCGGCGCCACCGTCGTCATCGTGACCCACGACCCGATGGTGGCGGGCGAGGTGCGCCGCACGGTGGCCATCCGCGACGGGCGCACCAGCAGCGAGGTGCTGCGCCGGACGGTGACGGACGAACACGGCGAGGAGTCGGTCAACGAGCGCGAGTACGTGATGCTTGACCGGACCGGCCGGGTGCAGCTGCCGGTGAAGTTCCTGGAGGCGCTCGGGATGGAGCACCGGGTCGCGGTGGACCTGGCCGCCGACCACATCGAGGTCCGCCCGGACGACATCCCCGGTCACTGACGTCGCAAGGGCGGGGTGGCCGGCGGAAGGCCGCTCAGCTCTCGCCGGGGCGGCGGAACAGGCCGCTGCGCTCGGCGTCCCCGCGCAGGGTGTCCTGCGCGCCGCCCCGGCCTCTGCCGTCCTCCCCGTCGGCCGCGTCGCCGCCGTCGCCCCGGGCGGTGCGGTCCCCGCGGGCGGCGGCCGTGCAGAGGGCGAAGACGAGCAGGGCGCTGGCCGCCACGGCGAGGATGCCGAGCGCGGTCAGGACGCGGAGCCAGGTCACGGAAGGTTCCTCCTGGGGGGACGGACGGTGCGAGAGGGGTATCGGCACGTCGGCCCGGGAGGTCGAGCGGACACGGACGGTTTCGTCGGACGCCCGCCGCGCAGTCGGGCGCGCACGCGGGCGCCGGAGGCGTCCGGGCGTGCGCCGCCTTCCTTCGTACGCCCCCTGGGTTGTCCGCACGCCGGCCTACGCGCGCGACCCAGACTCCGCCCCGGCGCCCGACCCCGACCCGTCCTCCGGCAGCAGGGCCCGCAGCGCCGCGAGGTCCGGCTTCCCCGTCTCGGCCAGCGGCAGCTCCGGGAGCACCAGGATCGTCGTCGGATCGCAGAGCGGACCGCCGCGCTCCTGCATCCACCGGTGCAGCTGCCGCTCCGTCACCGGCGCCCCGGGCGCGGTGGTCACCGCGGCATGCACCCGCTCCAGCCGGTCCCGGCCGGTGGTCGCGAACATCACCGCCTCCCGCACCGCCGGGTGCGCCAGCAGCGGCTGCTCGACGTCCTGCGGGTAGATGTTGTGCGCGTCGACGATGGCCATCGCGTCCCGGCGCCCGGCCACCGTCAGGTAGCCGGACCGGTCCAGGCTGCCCAGGTCGCCGGTGTGCAGCCAGCCGTCCCGCAGCACCCGCGCGGTCAGCTCCGGGTCCCGCCAGTAGCCCGTCATCGCCGTCGGCGTCCGGACGCAGATCTCGCCGAGCGCGCCCACCGGGAGCGGAGCGCCCTCCTCGTCCACGATCCGCACCTCGGTGTCCGGCAGGGGCCGCCCGGCGGTGCGGAGCAGCCGCGGATCCAGGTGCTCGTCCGGCGTCAGCCGGGTCACCGGACCGGCCTCCGTCAGGCTGTAGGTCTGGTGCATCACCCGGCCCAGCCGGCGGGTGGCCTCGGCCAGGCGCTCAGGCGCCGCCGCGCACCCGGTGTAGGTGACGCGGCGCAGGCTCCCGGTGTCGGTGCCGGACAGCGCGGGGTGGTCGAGGACCTGGTACAGCAGGTGCGGCGGCAGGTAGACCCGCGACACCCGGTACCGCTCGATCGCCTCCAGCACCGCCCCGGCCGAGAACCCGTCCTGCAGGACGACGGTGCCGCCCGCCGCCAGCGCCAGATCGGCCGTGGTGCCGCCGCCGTGGCCGAGCGCGGTGCAGAGCAGGAAGGTGGACGCGGCGATCAGCTCGGGTCGCGGCGGGCGGGCGAAGCGGCGCTGGACGCCCTTGGGCCGGCCGGTCGAACCGGCGGTGAAGCGCACCGCCATCACGTCGTCCGGCCGGTACGCGGGGGCCGGCGGGGCGGGGGAGAGCGGGGCGGCCAGCTCCAGCAGGTCGGTGCCGAACGCGCTCGGACCGAGCGCCAGGACCAGCGCCTCCGGCAGCGCGGCGGCGATCCGGCGCGCCGCGTCGGTGCCGCGGGCCGGGTCGAAGACGAGCGCCGCCGTCCGCGCGTCCTCGGCGAGGGCGACCCCGTCCGCCACCGGGCGGTCGGCGTGCAGCACCGCGACCCGGCAGCCGATCAGGTTCGCGGCCGGCCGCACCAGCAGCGCCTCGGGGGTGTTCCCGGCCAGCAGCGTGACGCCGTCACCGCGCCCCAGCCCGGCCGAGGCCAGCGCACGGGCCAGCCGGTACACCGTCTCCAGGCATTCCCGGGCGGTCACCGCCCGCTCCCCGTGGCGGATCGCCACCCGCTCCGGTGCGCGGGCCAGCCCGTCCAGCACCATGGCGGTGTACGTCGCCACCCCGGGCCCGGCGCCCGCTCCCGCCACCAGCGTCCCCGTCACGTCCCGTCCTCCGCCGGTACCCGTCCGTCCGAATCGCCTGACAGTCCATCACATCCGTAACGGGCGTCGACGCCGGGTGCGGGGTGGTTCACCCGCGGGGCGTCCGCAGACGCGCCCCGCGGGTCCGGGCACGCCGGGAGGCGGGCCGGTGTTGTTAAGGTTCCGGCTCGGGCACAGACGGGGAAAGTGAGCACGATGAACAGGCCGACCACGCCGACCGCGCCGGGCGGGCAGACCGCGGGACGGCAGGGGGCGCAGGCAGCGATGGAACCGCAGGGTCTGGTCGACCTCCGGGGCGAGACGGGGGCCGCCTTCGCCGTCCACTACCCGCCGGACGCCGTCGTGGTCGTCTCCGGCCTCCCCGGCAGCGGCAAGAGCACCCTGCTGCGCCGCTGGTCGGCGCAGGCCCCTACGGCCGCCACGGTCGACCCCCGGGCCGTCCACGAGGCCTGCGAGGCGCTGATGCCGGCGGCCCTGCCGTACGCCGTCTACCGGCCGTGGGCGCGGCTGGAGCACTTCCGCCTGCTGCGCGCCTCGGTCCGCCGGGGCGGACCGCTGCTGGTGCACGACTGCGGCAGCCGGGCCTGGATGCGCCGCTGGCTCGCCCGCGAGGCCGCCCGCCAGGGCCGCGTCCTGCACCTCGTGCTGCTGGACGTGGGCGCCGCCACCGCCCTCGCCGGGCAGCGCGAGCGGGGCCGCTGGGCCCCGCGCCGGGCCTTCGCCCGGCACCGCCGCGGGCTCGACCGCCTGATCGCCGGGCTGACCCGGCACGCCCGGGGCGGGGCTCCGAGCCCCACCCCCGAGGCGGCCTCCGTCCTGCTGCTCGACCACGTCTCCCGCTCGCGGGCCGCCGCAGCCCGCTTCGGACCGCCGCCCGCCGAGCGGTAGCCGACCCGGTTCGGCCCGGCCCGGCCCGGCCCGGCCCGGCCCGGTTCGGCCCGCCCGGCCCGGCCCGGTTCGGACGGACAGTCAGGAGGGGCTGCAGCGGTGGGAGTGGGCGGAGGGGAGACTGGGGAGGAAGTGATCAACAGATCCCCGTTCGCAGAAAGGCCGCTTCGCATGCCCGGCAGCACCGCCACCACGAGCTCCTGGTTCCGCCGCTTCCACCCCGCCGACACCGCGCCCGCGCGACTCGTCCTCTTCCCGCACGCCGGCGGCACGGCGACGTACTTCTTCGACTGGGCCGCCGAGCTGTCGCCGTACGCCGACGTGCTCGCCGTCCAGTACCCGGGCCGGCAGAACCGCTACCACGAGCCGGTCGTGGACTCGGTCGCCGAGCTGGCCGACGACATCCACCGGGCGCTGCTGCCGTGGGCCGACCGGCCGCTGACGCTCTTCGGGCACAGCATGGGCGCGGCGGTCGCCTTCGAGGTGGCCCGCCGGTTCGCCGCCGGCGGCGGGCCCGCGCCGGTCCGCCTGTTCGTCTCCGGCAGCCGGGCGCCCTCCCGGCCGCGGGAGGAGGCCGTGCACAAGCTGTCGGACGAGGAACTGCTCGGGCGGGTGGCCGCGCTCGGCGGCACCGACCAGCGCGTGCTGGACGACCCGGAGCTGCGGGCGCTCGTCCTGCCGTCACTTCGCGCCGACCACGCCGCGATCGAGACCTACAGGTGCGGGCCGGACGCCGTGGTGCCGCAGCCGATCACCGCGTTGACCGGTGATGCGGACCCGCGCGCCAGCCTGGAGGAGGTCCAGGACTGGGCCGGGCACACCACCGGCGGCTTCGACATGCGGGTCTTCCCGGGCGGTCACTTCTACCTGGCGGAGCAGCGCCGCGCGGTGCTGGACGTGCTGGTGGAGCACCTGGAGGGGTGAGCGCGGGGCCCGGCCGGCCGGGGGCCGGTCCGGGCCCCGGCCGGGGGTTCCGGCGGTCCCGGCGGTGGCGTTCGGTGCGCGCCCGGTGGCGGTCGGTACGCGAAACGGGTGGCTGATCGTCATGACATCAAAAGTTGACATTGTTGTGACAAGCCGTCATGCGTAAAGCCTTCCCCAAGTGTGCACGGTTCTGGCATGTTGCGTTCAACACCTGCGTGATCCCCTCACACGCGGGCCGATCGGAGGACGCACTTGTCACCCCTGATATCCCGGCGGCTGGGCCGCCCGGCCGCCGCTCTCGCCGCGCTCTCGGCGATGGCGCTCGCCGCCCCCGCCACCCTCGCCACCGCGGCGGCCGCCGCCCCCACCGGCACCACCCCCGCCCTCGCGGCCGGTGCCGACCGGGTCCCCGGCACCCCCGCCGCCGCCCCGGCCGCCCCGGTCGCGCGCGCCGCGGCCGGCTGGGCCGCCGGGACCCGCTCCTACCTGGTCATCAGCGCCCCCGCCGACACCGCCGCCGCGAAGGCCGCCGTGACCGCCAACGGCGGTACCGTCTTTGCGAGTTACGATGCCATCGGCGTCGTCGTCGCCCACTCGACCTCGGCCTCGTTCGCCACCGCGCTGCGCGGCGTCGCGGGTGTCCAGAAGGTCGGCGCGACCCGCACCTCCGACGTGCCGGCCGACGCCTATGCCCCTGCCCTGCCGGCCAACCCCGCCCAGGCGGCGACCACCCTCACCGAGTCCAACCGCTGGGACATGACCCAGATCAAGGCCGACCAGGCCTGGGCCGTGAGCACCGGTTCGCCCTCCGTCAAGGTCGGCGTGCTGGACACCGGCGTGGACGACCAGCACCAGGACCTCGCGCCGAACTTCGACGCCGCCGACTCCGCCTCCTGCGCCTACGGCAAGGCCGACACCCGGGCCGGCGCCTGGCGCGACGTCGACACCCACGGCACACACGTCGCCGGCACCATCGCCGCCGCCAAGAACGGCAAGGGCGTCGTCGGCGTGGCCCCCGGCGTGAAGATCGCCTCGGTCCGGATCGCCGAGCCGAGCTCCACGCTGTTCTACGCCGAGAACACCGTCTGCGGCTTCGTCTGGGCCGGCGACCACGGCTTCAAGGTGACCAACAACAGCTACTACACCGACCCGTGGCAGTTCAACTGCCCCGACAACCTCGACCAGGCGGCCATCATCGAGGGCGTCAAGCGCGCCCAGGAGTACGCCGAGGGCAAGGGCTCGCTGCAGGTCGCCGCCGCCGGCAACTCCAACTACGACCTGGCGAACAAGACGACCGACTCGGAGAGCCCCAACGACTCCACCCCGGTCACCCGGACCATCACCAACGCCTGCATCGACATCCCGACCGAGCTGCCCGGCGTGGTGACGGTCGCTGCCACGGGCAGCGGCAGCGGCAAGGCGTCCTACTCCAACTTCGGCCGGGGCGTCATCGACGTCGCGGCCCCGGGCGGAGACGGCGCGACCGGCGTCTACTCCACCCTGCCCGGCGGCAAGTACGGCTCCAAGAGCGGCACTTCGATGGCGTCCCCGCACGTCACCGGCGTGGCCGCGCTGATCGCCGGCGCCAACCCGACGTTCACCCCGGCCGACATCCGGGCCAAGCTGGCCGCCCAGGCCAACGACCTGGCCTGCCCCTCGGACAGCCGTTGCACCGGCACCACCGCGAACAACGGCTTCTTCGGCGAGGGGCAGGTCGACGCGCTGAAGGCGGTCGGCGGGAGCATCCCCCCGACCGGCAAGTACTTCGAGAACCTCACCGACGTGGCGATCACCGACAACGCCACCGTGGAGAGCCCGATCGCCGTCACCGGCGTGACCGGCAACGCCTCCGCCACCCTCAAGGTCGGCGTGGACATCAAGCACACCTACCGCGGTGACCTGGTGATCTCGCTGGTCGCCCCCGACGGTGCGGTCTACCTCCTGGAGGACTTCGCGAACGGCGACAGTGCCGACGACGTCGCCAAGACGTACACCGTGAACGCCTCGGCGAGCGCGGCGAACGGCACCTGGAAGCTCCGGGTCAAGGACGGTGCCTCGGGCGACGTCGGCACCGTCGACGCCTGGAACCTCACCTTCTAGGACATGGCCTGGCCGATCCGGCCGTACCACCCACCCGCGCTCCGCCGCCCCCTCGGGCGGCGGAGCGCACGCCGTTGCGGCGCCTGCCTTGCTGCGGCGCCGGCGCCGGCGCCGGTCACGCGGTGACCCGGGCGACGAAGGCGGCGAGGTTGGCCTCCGTGCGCCGGATCTTCTCCTCGACGGTGAGCGACTCGTGCAACCGGGTGCCGACCTCCCGCTTGCCGCGCACGTAGAGCGAGCAGGCGAGGTCGGAGCAGATGTACGCGCCGACGGAGTTGCCCTGCTTGCCGGCCTTCCCGGCCCGGGGTGCGACCAGCAGCGAGACGCCCCCGGTGTGGGTGGTCACGCAGAGCGAGCAGATGCTGCGCCGGGCCTGCCAGGCGGCGGCGCCGGAGGAGCGCAGCGCGACCGCCACCGTACGGCCGTCCAGCTCGGTCGCGAGGTAGCCGCGGTCGGGGGCCTGCGGATCGCGCCAGCCGAGGAAGTCCAGGTCCTCCCAAGGGCGTTCGGCGAGATCGCGGGGGACGTGCAGGCGCGTCGCCTCGCCCTTGGTGCAGTTCACGAAGGCGGAACGGATCTCTTGCTCGGTCAGGATCTTCATAGGACGCAACGTAAATTACCTAGGAGCATTAGGCAAATGTATTATGACCTCGGGCGATCGAAGGGAAGGGCATGGCACGGGTAGGGCTGAACGCGGAGCGACTGACCAGGGCGGGGGCGGAGCTGGCCGACGAGGTCGGCTTCGACAAGGTGACGGTCTCCGCGCTGGCGCGGCGCTTCGGCGTCAAGGACGCGAGCCTCTACTCGCACGTCAAGAACTCGCAGGACCTCAAGACCAGGATCGCCCTGCTCGCGCTGGAGGAACTCGCCGACCGCGTCGCCGCCGCCCTGGCCGGGCGTGCCGGCAAGGACGCCCTGACCGCCTTCGCCGACGCCTACCGCGACTACGCCCGCGAACACCCCGGCCGCTACGCCGCCGCGCAGCTCCGGCTCGACCCGGAGGTGGCGCGCGCCAGTGCGGGCGTGCGGCACTCGCAGATGACGCGCGCGATCCTGCGCGGCTACGACCTCGCGGAGCCGGACGAGACCGACGCCGTCCGCCTGCTCGGCAGCACCTTCCACGGCTACGTGGCCCTGGAGCGCGCGGGGAGCTTCCAGCACACCCCGCGCGACACCGAGGACACCTGGTCGCGCATCCTGGACGCCCTGGACGCCCTGCTGCGCGCCTGGCCGAAGGCCTGACCGGTCCGCTCCTGCGCCGGCCCCTCTGCCCACCCCTCCGTGCGGGCTACCGGAGCGGGAAGTCCACCCCGAACTCGTCCGCCGGCCGGGGGTCGTGGATGCGGCGCTCCGCCTCGGTGATGGCGACGTCGTTGATGCTCGCCTCGCGGCGCCGCATCAGGCCGTCCTCGTCGAACTCCCACAGCTCGTTGCCGTAGCTGCGCCACCACCGGCCGTCCGCGTCGTGCCACTCGTACTGGAAGCGGACGGCGATCCGGTCCCCCTCGAAGCTCCAGAGGCTCTTGCGCAGCGCGTAGTCCAGTTCGCGCTCCCACTTGCGCGTCAGGAACGCGACGATCTCCTCGCGCCCGTTGACGAAGGTGTCCCGGTTCCGCCAGGCCGAGTCCGGCGTGTAGGCGAGGGCGACCCGCTCGGGATCGCGGGAGTTCCAGGCGTCCTCGGCGGCCTGCACCTTCTGCAGGGCGGTCTCGCGCGTGAACGGCGGATAGGGCGGGCGGGCTTCGGTCATGACGGCCTCCTCATGTTGAGAACGTACGTTCTCCATCGCTTGCGCCTACGATAGGAAACGATCGTTCTCGACGTCAAGGAGTCCCGCATGCCGGCCCCGATCACCGAGGAGCAGACCCGCCTGGACCGCACGGCCCTGCTCGACGCCGCGGAGCGGCTCTACTACGAGAAGGGCATCCAGGCCGTCGGCATGGACGAGGTCCGTGCGGCCTCCGGCCTGCCGCTGAAGCGCATTTACCGGCTGTTTGCGGCGAAGGAGGACCTCGTGGTGGCGGTGCTCCGGCGTCGCGACGAGCGGTGGCGTGGGCAACTGGCCGCCCATGTCGAGCAGTTCGGCGATCCGCGCGAGCGGGTGCTCGCGGTCTTCGACTGGCTCGCCGGGTGGTTCGCGGAGCCCGGCTTCCGCGGCTGCGCCTGGATCAACGCCTTTGGCGAACTCGCCCCGTCCTCCGAGGCGGTCCTGGCCGAAGTCCGTTCGCACAAGCAGGCGTTCCACGACCAGATAGCACTCTGGGTCCGCGCCACCGGACTGCCGGTGGCCGACCCGGTCCACCTCCTCGCCGAGGGGGCCATCGTCACCGCCGCCATCACCGGCACCCCCGCCCCGGCCGCCCACGCCCGCACAGCCGCCGCCGCCCTCCTCGCCGCCCCCTGACCCGGGGCCGCCCGGTGGGTCCGTGCCACTCTGGGAGACCCGGCCTCGCCCAGGCCTCGGTGGCCCGGTTCGGGAAGCGCCGGGAGGGGGGGCTGCGGTGACTCAGGGGCAGTACCGCAGATATGACGCCGCGTCGGGCGAGGCGCAGTCCCCGGCCTCCCGGGGAATTCCGGCGCGGGCGGGGACGGGGAGGTTGTGCGCGGGGGTGAGCCGGCCGGGGTCAGGAGACCAGGTCGCTCGGGCGGATGCGGTAGACCTGGAGGTTGAGGCCGTAGTACTTGGTGGTCTCGCCGACCCATTCCATGCCGAGCCGCCGCGCCATGGCGATGGCCCGGGTGTTGGTCGGCCGGGCGACGGCGAAGAGCTCCTCGGCGTCCTGGGTGAACGCCCAGGCGATCAGAGCGCGCCCGGCCTCGGTCGCGTAGCCCTTGCCCCACGCGTCGGGAGCGAGCTGCCAGCTCATCTCCAGATCGTCCTCGAACGGCGGCAGCAGCCGGATCCCGAGACCGCCGACGACCGCGCCGTCCTCCTTGCGCTCCACCGCCCAGCGCCCGCGGGGCGTCGGCAGGTTCGGCTGCGCCTCCTGCCAGGCCTGGAGGACGGACCGCATCGCGGCGACGTCCCCGACCCGGTCCATCACCGGGGTGAGCCAGCGGGCCACGTCCGGCGAGCCGTAGATCGCGAGCGCCTGCTCGGCGTCGTCGACGGACCAGTTCCGGACGATGAGCCGGTCGGTGGTCAGCGAGACGTCCATGGTCCGCACCTCCTCGCACTCCCTGCTGGTCATCATGCCCTCGGCGGTCCGTGCCTGCGAGAGGAGGCGGTGGGGCCGACGGCCTCGCTCGCGGGGCGGTCCGGCGTGCTCCGCGACACGCTGTGGCCGGGTCGCCTCCGTCGGCGACGGAGCGTGACCGCGCGGGCTGCCCGGTCCCGGGCCGCCGGCCCGTCGTGGATGACAGCGCCGCCCGGAGTGGTTGTTCCTTCGGAGTGGTTGTTCCCGGGGACACCCGCCGTACGCGGCTCGCCCGCTCCGACCGGGCGGCGCCGCGGCCGGGGCCCCGGCGACGAGGGCCGCCGCCCCGGGGCGGGCGGCTCGTTGGAGTGGGCATGGTCGGTGATGGCGACGACGGTGCGGCCAGGGCGCCGATGGTGTGGGCGCTCGCGGTGCGCGAGGCCACGGACGGGCTGCCCTTCGCGGAGGTGATCGTCGAGGTGGGCCCCCGCCTGCACGGCGAGCTGCTGGAGAACGTCGTGGACAGCGGATTCCTGCTCGCGGCGGGTGACCCGCCGGACACCACCGCCGTGGTGGAGGTGCGCGGGCCGTTGCTGGCCCGCCTGGTGCTGGTGGGCGGCCGGCAGATCTGGGAACCGGCCTCCCCGGTGGTGGCCTCCCCGGGCTGGCTGGCGGCCGCCGAGGAACGGCAGGAGGTGGCCGTGATCGTGGTGCCGCCGGGGACGTGGCCGCCCGGGCTGATGTCCCTGCCGCCGCAGGAGCGCATCGACGCCTTCACCCGGAGCCTGGAGGAGGCCCGGGAGGACGGCCAGGCGCTGCACGGCGCGGCCCGCCTGGACGTCGGCCCGGTGGAGGACTGAGCAGGCCGTGGGGCGGTTCGGCGGGCCGGTCGGCGGGCCGGACCCGGTTCCCTCCACCGCCGGGAACGCCAGGTCCGAATCCCGCCGGACTCGGGCCGCCCGGTGGCGCAGATTGGACGGTGCCGGGGGAGTGGATCCGACCGGTCCACGCCGTGCCGACCGTCCCGCCGCCCGCCGCCTTCGGAGGAACACCCACCGTGATCACCGACCGAGCCACCAACGCATCCACCGACGCATCCGCCGACGCATCCACCGATGCATCCGCCGACGCACCCGGCGGCCGTCCGACCGAGTCGACGGCCGATTCGAGGCCCGCGTCCATGGCCGGGTCGAGGGCCGGGCGCAGCGCCGACCGCCCCACCGGCCGCACCGCCCAACGGCTCCGCCGACGCGTCGACGCGACCGACTGGTCCGCCCTCGCCGGGGAGCTCGACGCCCACGGCTGCGCCCCCACCCCGCAGCTCCTCACCCCCGCCGAGTGCGGCGAACTGGCCGCGCTCTTCGACGACCCGGGGCACTTCCGCACCACGGTCGACATGGCCCGCCACCGCTTCGGCTCCGGCCGCTACCGCTACTTCACCCACGAGCTTCCCGAGGCCGTCCACGCGCTGCGCGAGGCCCTCTACCCGCACCTGCTGACCATCGCCCGCACGTGGGCCGACCGGCTCGGCCGCCCGGCGCCCTGGCCGGACACCCTCGGCGAGTGGCTGGCGCGCTGCCACGCCGCCGGGCAGGACAAGTCGTCGCAGATCCTGCTGCGCTACCAGGCCGGGGACTGGAACGCGTTGCACCGCGACCTCTTCGGCGACCTGGTCTTCCCGCTCCAGGTGGTGATCGGCCTCGACCGGTACGGCCGGGACTACACCGGCGGGGAGTTCCTGCTGGTCGAGCAGCGCCCCCGGGCCCAGTCGCGCGGCACCGCCGCCGGCCTCGAACAGGGCCACGGGCTCGTCTTCACCACCCGTGACCGCCCCGTGCGGTCCGCGCGCGGCTGGTCCGCCGGGCCGGTCCGGCACGGGGTCAGCACGGTCCGGTCCGGCCGCCGCCACGCGCTCGGCCTCGTCTTCCACGACGCCTGAGGGCGGGCTCCGGTGACTGCCACGACGGGCGAGGACGAGGACGGCACGGGGCCGGCCACCCGACCGGCTTCCGGAGAACATCCGCCGACCCGCCGCGACCGCCCGTACACCCTGCTGGGCCCGGACGGTCGTCCGTACCTCAGCGAGACGCCCGGCACCCTCGCCGGCCACCGGCGCGGCCGGCTCTACGGACGCCTCGACTGCCCGTCGGCCCGCCGGGCCATCGCCGCCGGCGGATACGTCCGCCACCGGGTGTTCTTCGCCGACGAGCCGGCGGCGATCGCCGCCGGCTACCGGCCGTGCGCGGTCTGCCTGCCCGCCGCGTACCGGCGGTGGAAGGCGTCGAGCCGTTTCCCGGCATCGGCTTCGGAGGAGACCGTCGTGACCCCGTCCCGCACCCCCTTCACTGCTACCGCTGCCGCCGGGAGCGGCCGAGGCCGGTCGCCGCTGATCCGCGGCGCCGAAGCCACCGCCTACGGGCCGCTCCCGGTGCCCGCCCCGCACACCGGTGCCGAGGTGGCGGCACTCGTCGGTTTGCTCGCCGCGCAGCGGCCGCGGGTCCGCACGGTCGTCCTCGGCCACAGCCGCGACGCCGCCTCCCGCGCCGCCGCCGAGGCCTTCGCCGGGGCCTTCGCCGAGGCCTGGAGCGAGCGGGCGGACCCGGAGCACCGGGAGGCCCGGGAGGGCTCAGGCGGTGATGCGGTGCTCGCGGTCGTCGACTGGCCGGAGCGGGCCGCTTCGTGGCTGCGTGCCGCCCGGCGGTTCACCGCCCCGGCTCCGGACGCCTGGGTGGTCGCGGCCGCGCCGCTGGGCTGGGCCCAGTTGGCGCGCCGCCTCGCGCAGAGCACCGACTGGGATCCGGCGCGGACGTTCGGCTTCGCCTCCCTGGCCGAACCGCGCGCCATCGCCCTGGCGGGCCCCGACGTCCTGGACGGCGTGCGGGGCGCCGCGGCGGGCGGCGGCACCTGGGCGGTCCGCGGCGGCTGGCTCACCACCGACCCGGCCGGCCCCTTGCTCCGGCGCCGACCGAAGGGGCCCGGGTCGGAGGAAGGAGTCCGCTACCGCCCCTGATCAGTGCCGGACGTCCGGCCTCAGCGTGCCGTGTCCGGCGAGACGTGCCCGAGCGGGCCGGGGACCAGTGGCCCCGGCATCAGGGGGCCGCTGCTGTGGTCGTAGTCGTCGTCCGAGTCGAGCGACGCCGTGATCGAGCTGGTGCCCCACGAGACGATGCCGAGGATGATGAACACCACCAGGAGCCCGCGCCCGGCGCCGCTCAGCACCAGCGGGCGGGTCGCCGAGACGGGACCGCCCTCCGCCTCGCCCGGCTCGTCGCCGAACAGCCGCTTCGGGTAGGCCGGGGTGAGCATCAGCAGGTACGCCATGTACCGCATCCGGTAGCGCAGGATCGCCGCGGTCGACTCGAACAGTGGCTCCGGCATCCGCCCGAGCACCAGGACGACCACCCAGCTGATCAACGCCACCATCCACCACCCCGCGAACACCAGCCCCTGGATGATCGCCGCGGGGATGACCAGGATGAGGCGGAAGAACACCGCGAGCCGGTTGAGCTCACCCGGCCGCAGTTCGACCTGGGCGGGGTACTCGGGGGTGCGGAACCGGAACGGCGGGTAGCTGTCGTGGGTGAGCATCAGGTAGGTGGTCACCCGGGTCTCGTACGGGACGTAGCCGGAGAGGTAGTCCGCCGCGAACCCCGGCAGCCGACCGAGGAAGAGTGCCCCGAACCAGCCGATCACGGCGACGAAGAACGCCACCACGGACAGCAACCAGACCACGATGAACTGCGGGATCAGCAGCAGGATCCGGAACAGCACGGTCAGCCGGTTCTGCGGCCCGGGCTTGGGAATGTCCAGCACCGGCAGCCACTCGGTCGCAAAGGGTGGGGGTGCGGGGGGAGCCTGCCACATCCGGGCCTCCGGGTCTCGACACCAGGCGGGCGGCGGTCTGCCGCGACCTGCTCCGAAGATCGCAGCCACCCGGGGGTTCTGCTCGCTGCACTGCGCCGCCCGGGCGATCCGGACTCCGTCGGCGCGGTGCACGGAGTCGGCTCCGCAGTGGTCGTGATCGGTCATGAGGGGCGTTGGTTCGGCCAAGAATTCACGTGAGGACGGGCAGTTGTGGGCATCGGGCCATGGCCCGGGGTGACGCGGGGGAGGATCGAAGCGATGGCGGGGGTGTGCGGTCGCCCGCGCCGTTGAGCTGTCATGACTCGGCCATTCGGCGCGCTCGCGCCGAGCAGTGCTCACGCCTTTCCGTGCTCACCGATGGGGGTACCCGGTTGCCAGCCTTCGACGACCCCGACCCCGACCCCGATCTCGACCCTGCGCGGAGCCCAGGCCCCGACGGCTCCGATGATCACGATCCCGGCGGCCGGCTCACTCACAGCGGCCACGACGCACCCGCCGACCACCACCTCGACCGCATCGACCACGTCGACCGCATCGATCACCTCGATCCTGCGCGCCTCGCCGAGGACGAGGACTTCGCCGACGCTCCCGCCCGCGTCGACTACGCCGACCTCGGTGAGCTCGCCGACTTCGACGCCTTCCTCCGGCTCTCCGCCGAGCTGACCGGCTTCGACGAGGCCGAGCTGCGCGCGACCGGCATGGCGCACGAGCACCACCGGACCGTGCTGACCCGCCGCGTCCGCGACGAGCACGGCCTCGTCCACCTCTGGTACGTCGGTGCCTGGCCGGGCGAGGAGCCGTCCTCGGCCCGCGCCTACGACCAGGGACTGATGTGGCGCACCTTCCACGGCTCCCCGCCCGGCACGGCCGCCCCCGGGTACGGCAGCTGGGCCGAGGCCCCGCGCGAAGGCGGCGACCGGTGAGCCCGCGCTGGGACGCCGTCGTCGTCGGCGCCGGATTCGCCGGCTCGCTGGTCGCCGAGCGGCTCGGCGCTCAGGGCTGGCGGGTCCTCGTCCTGGAGGCCGGCCCGCCCGTCCCCGGTGCCGCCGCCACCGCGAGTGCCTTCCGCGCCGGCGGCGCGCCGTTCGCGCCCTACCCGCAGAGCCCGGACGCGCCGTCACCCGGCCCCGGCGACCTCGCCGGGCACCTCGACGGCGGCTTCACCGCCACCGGCCACCTGACGCAGTACGGCCCCCTGCCGTACGCCAGCGGGTACCTGCGCGTCAACGGCGGCACCGGAATGCTCTGGACCGGCCTCACGCCGCGGATGCACCCCGAGGACTTCCGCACCGGTGACCTCGGCCAGGGCCGCAACTGGCCGATCGGCTACGACGAGCTCGAACCGTACTACCGGCAGGCCGAGCAGGAGCTCGGCGTCGCCGCCGACGCCGACCAGCAGCGCGCGGCCGTCGGCCTGCCCCTGCCCGCGGACTACGCCTTCCCGATGAGCACCATCGCACCGAGCCACCTCGACCGTCAGGTGGCCCGCGCACTCGACGGCCGCACCGTCCGCGATCCCGCGGAGACGGAGGAGGCCCGGCTCGCCGTCGTCCCCACCCCGCACGCCCGCAACGGCCTGCCGACCGGGCCGGCCAGATCGGCCGGCCCGCTCGCCGCGGCCGACCCGGCCGGCCAAGCCAATCCGATCGGCCCACCGTGCGCAGGCAGCGCCAGCTGCGTCCCGGTCTGCCCCACCGGCGCCAAGTACACGCCGCTGCGCACCCAGGGGCGCTGGGCGCCCACCGTCGAGCTGCGCACCGACGCCGTGGTCACCCGGGTGCTCGCCGACGGCACCGGCCGGATCACCGGCGTCGAGTTCCGCTCCCGCGGTGCCGTCCACCGGGTTGCGGCCGACCTGGTGGTCCTCGCCGCGCACGCGATCGAGAACGCCCGGCTGCTGCTCCTCTCCGACCTGGCCGACCGGAGCGGCCAGGTGGGCCGCAACCTGATGGACCACCCGGCACTGCTCACCTGGGGCCTGATGCCCCGGCCCGTCGGCCCCTACCGCGGGCCGGGCTCGACCAGCGGGCTGGAGGCGTTCCGCTTCGGACCGGCCCGTGTCCGACGGGCGCCGTTCCGGATCGAAATCGGGAACTGGGGCTGGTCCTGGGCGGCCGGGCCGCCGCAGGTCGAGGTCGAGCAGCTGCTCGCCGCCGGGGTCCGGGGGAAGGAGCTGCGGGACCGGCTGGGCGACCGGCTCGGGCGGCAGTTCTCGCTCCAGTTCGAGCTGGAGCAGCCCGCCGACCCCGCCAACCGGGTCGTCCTCGACCGTGACCGGCTCGACCCGCTCGGCCTGCCGAGCCCCGCCGTGCACTACGACCTCTCCGAGTACGTCCGACGCGGCATGGCCTCCGCCCGCGCCGTCTCCGACCAGCTGTTCGACCTGCTCGGCGCCGAGGACCACACCCGCTACGAGGCCGGCCCGCGCTGGCCGGGCCGGCTGGAGCACGACGGCCGCGCGTACGCCTACCGGGGCGCGGGCCACGCGGGTGGTACCCACATCATGGGCGACGCACCGGGCACCTCCGTGGTCGACCACTGGCAGCGCTGCTGGGACCACCCCAACCTGTACGCCGTCGGCTGCGGCTCGATGCCCTCGCTCGGCACCTCCAACCCCTCGCTCACCATGGCCGCGCTCGCCCTGCGGAGCGCCGACCGGATCCACCACGACCTGCTCGCCCTCCACCGGCCGGCGATCCTCGGCGCGGGGTCCGGGCGGGCCGCCGACCTCTCCACGGAGTCCTCATGACCGCTCTCCCGCTCCCTCCCGTGCCCGAGCCGTACCACGTGCCGTTCCACTACGGCGCCCTGCACAACGTCGGGGTGGACTACCTCGTCGCGCCGGGCCCGGTGCGCGAGCTGCTGGCCAAGCGGCACCCCGGACTGGAGGCCGCCGACTTCGACGGACGGGCCTGCGTCTCGCTCAACTACCAGCTCTACTTCGCGCAGTACCCCGGTGGCGGTGGCATCACCCAGGAGGTGGAGCTCAACGTCATCGCCCACCCGGCCTTCGCCGAGGACCGCCTGCCCGCGATCAACTACGGTCAGTACACCCGGGGTTACGACCAGACGAAGCTGCTCGGCATCGCCCGGATGCACGTTCTCTGCGACAACCCGCTCGCCATCGACGCCGGCGCCCGCCTCTACGCCGAGCCCAAGCACCCCGGCTGGTTCGAGGTCGAGCTGCCCTCTCCCAATGCGGCGTCCGTGCGCGAGCACTGGTCGTTCATCTGCCGCCGGGCCACGCTGGAGCCGGACGGGCTGCGCCGCCACGACGACCCGGTCCTCACCGTCGAGGCGGACCTGGTCGGTCTCACGCCCGAGCCGGTCGACAGCACGCCGATCACCGGCTACGGCACCGACGACGAGGGCCGGCTGCTCGCGGGTCCGCTCAAGGTCCATGCCCCCTACCGCTTCTACGCCCTGGACGATCGCACCGCCGACCGGGTCGCACTGACCGTGGGCAGCCCGGCGTCCGGACCGGCCTCCGACGCCGCCCGGGATCTGGCGCGCCTCGTGGGTGACGCCCCCGCGGCCGGGGTCTGGACCTACCAGTCCGCCCCGGTGGCCGCCCACCACCGCCCGTACTACGTCCGCTGATTCGGATGAATCCGAGCGGGGGCGTCGGCGGGATCGGCGGAGAGCCTCCGCAGCGCCTGCGTCGGCTGCGCTGCCTGAGGAGCCTCACCCTCTAGGAGCGTCCGCCAGTAGGGCTGGGATGGCTTGGGGGCACGACGGGCGCGGTTCTCGTTGATCATGGAGTTCCTGACGCTCTGTGATCGCGGAGAAGCCTGTGCCCGTCGTGCCCGAGTCCATTCTGGCTCCGATCCGGCAGGAGTTCCTCGCTCTGCTGCCGTATCGGGAGGTCTCCCATCCGCTGGGCTGTCATCGGCCGAGGATCTCGGACGCGGTCGTTTTCGACCGGCTTGTGCTCGCTCTGGTGTCCGGGATGGGCTACGAGCGGGTGGCGGACACGGCATGCTCGGCGACCACGATCCGCCGGCGACGGGACGAGTGGATCGAGGCCGGTGTCCTTGGTCACCTGGTCCTCACGGTGCTGCGGGCCTACGACCGGATGGTGGGCTTGGACCTCGAGGACCTGGCCGCGGACGGCTGCATCACCAAGGCGCCCTCAGGCGGGGAGTGCGCCGGGAAGTCTCCGGTGAACCGCGGCAAGCGGTCCCAGCTGACCGACGGCTACGGGATACCCGTGGTCACGGTGCCCGCCGGCGCGAACATCCGCGACCACACGCTGGTGCCCGAAACCCTCGATGAGTTCGCCGAGTTGACCGAACACCTTGAACCACGCCCCTCAGCACCCGGCCTTGAGCCTGGACGCCGGGTATGACTACCAGCTGGTCTACACCGACCTGGCCGAACGCGGGATCACTCCGCGCATCACCAAACGCGGCACGAAGACACCGATCCAGACCGACGGCCGCTGGGTGGCGGAGCGGACCAACTCGTGGATGAACAACTTCGGCAAGCTCCGCCGCAACACCGAACGACGCCGCCTGTGCACCGAGTTCTACCTCGCCTTGGCCACCGCCATCATCACCGTCCGCAGCCTGATCCGCCGGGCCTGGTACACCCGCCGCTGGGACACCCGACCCACCAGCCCCCGCATCCGATAGCCCCAGCTCACCTCCTACTGGAGGACGCTCCCATGGGCGTCGGCTCCTGCCGCCAGGATCAGGGCGACCGCCTCGTCGAGGGCGGCGATCTCCTCCTGGGTGAGGGTCGGATTGGCGGCCCGCCGGGCCTGCGCCTCAGGCAACAGCATGCCCTCGGTGCCGCCGAGTTGACGCACCAGGGCGGGTAGGACGGTCCGGGCGATTTCGGCGGCGGCCGGCATGGTGAGCGCCGCCTGCGCGATGATCAGCGCGGCCATCGCGGTGTCCAGGCCAGGAGGGGCCTCCTGGGCGGTGGCCCAGTCGATCACCACGGGGCCGTCGGGGGTGAGGAAGACGTTCTCCGGGTGCAGGTCGAGGTGGACGATGCGGTGGGCGGGGTCGGCCCCGGCCCGGGGCGGGATGGCGTGCAGTCGCAGCAGCAGATCGGCCAGCAACTCGCCCGCCTGCTCGCCGCTGAGGGTGCCCGCGACCAGCGCCTCACGCATCGTCGGCCCCGACAGCCGCTGCATCACCAACTCCCCGGCCGCCGCACCCGGCCACACCGCCGGCACCGGATACCCATGCTCGGCTAGGTACGCCATCACGACCGCCTCACCGGTGGCGTCCTCACCGTCGCGGTAGCGCCGCACTACCCGGTCCTCGTCGAGGGCGAACACATCCGCCGTCCGCCCCGCCCCGATCAACTCCCCGATCTCCACCCGGCAGAACTTACACCGAGCGCCGCCGGAGCTGCATCGAGTTCTTCATCGCCCTGGCCACCGCCATCGTCACCATCCGCAGCCTGATCCGACGAGCCTGGTTCACCCGCCGGCCCCCGCATCCGATGGCCTACTGGCGGACGCTCTAACCGAGCGCCTCCCGTCCGTCGGGACGGGCCTCGGTGTCCGGGGCGCGGGACCAGTGGGTGGTGAGGAACGTCCCGGCGATCAGCTGGAGTTGGTGGTAGGCCATCAGCGGCAGGACCAGGGCTCCCGCCTCCGGGCCGAACAGGACGGTGGCCATCGGCAGGCCATTGGCCAGGCTCTTCTGTGATCCGCAGAGGACGGCCGCGATCGCCGACCCCCGGTCGAGGCCCAGGAGGTGGGCACCCAGCCGGGCAAAGGCGAGGGCGACGGCGAGCAGGGCGAGCAGGACGGCCAACAGGCCGAGCAGCGCGCCGGGTGTGATCGTGCTCCACATGCCCTGGGCCACCGCGGCGCTGAAGGCGGTGTAGACGACGAGCAGGATCGAGCCCCGGTCCACCGGGGTCAGGAGGCGTTTGTGGCGGGAGAGGTACCCGCCGATCCAGGGCCGCAGTAGCTGGCCGAGGAGGAACGGGGCGAGCAGTTGCAGGGTGATCCGGGTTAGGCCGTCGGCGGAGAGGGCGGCCTGCGCGCCCAGCAGCCAGGCGGCCAGCAGCGGAGTCAGGACGAGGCCGGCGAGGCTGGAGTACGTCCCGGCGCAGATCGCGGCCGGTACGTCGCCCCGGGCCGCACCGGTCAGGGCCGCCGCGGACTGGACCGTGGAAGGCACCAGGCAGAGGAACAGCACGCCGGTCTGCAACTGCGCGGTCAGGGGAGCGGGCGTCAGAACGGCAGTGGCCAGCCCGAGCAGTGGGAAGAGGACGAACGTGCAGGCGAGGACCAGCCCGTGGAGCCGAGCCCGGCGGAGCCCGGCCAGCGTCTCGCGGGTGGAGAGCCGGGCTCCGTAGAGGAAGAACAGCAGGCCGACCGCGAGGTCGCAGGCGACCTCGGCTGCGCGGGCTGTCCGTCCGGTGGCGGGCAGCAGCGCGGCGAGCAGGACCGTTCCGGCCAGCGCTGCCACGTACGGATCGAGCCAGCGCCGCTGCCGGTTCGAGCGCAGCGCCGAGAGCAGGCCGGACCAGCGCCGAAAGGAAAGCCCGGGCCATCGGCGCTGCCCCGGTTGCCCCGGTCGGCGTGGACCTCCAGTCTCCGTCGGCCGGTCCCGTACGGCCGGCGGAGCCCGGTGCCCGGGGCCGCCACTCATCGCCGGCCTCCTTCGCGAACTCCCGCCGGCCCGGGCAGTCCGGTGGCGCCGGTCGGGGACGTGCCGAGCAGGTCGCCCACCAGCGCGCCGGTGCCGTCGTGGTCGCTGCCCGCGGTGCCCTGGCCGTTCTGCTGATTGGCCGTCCGGTCGATCTCCAGCAGCGAGTCCAGCCGGACCAGCGAGGCCGAGCCGAGCAGCGGGCCCGCCTGGACCGGGGCGCTGCCGCGGGAGTTGTCGATCACGGTGACCAGGCTGCTGCCCTCCGTCGCTGCCGATGCGGCGGAGCCGCCGAGCAACGCCCAGGCGAGGACCAGCCCGACGGCCACCCGCCAGGCCGTCGACCACGCATCTGTCCGTCCCACGGCCCACCTCACTGTCCACGATGCCGTCCACCGCCCGGTCCGCCCGCTGTGCCCGGCCGGTCCGACCGGTGCCGACCTCACACCCGCACCGCCTCGCGCAGGAGCGGCCGGGCGATGTTCCGCTCCAGCAGCTCGGTGGACTCCCGGACACCGATCGGCCGGCTCCCGCCGGCAGCGGCCGGCAGGCGGCCGTCGGCGACCTTCAGCCCGGCCAGCGCCTCGTCCATCGCGTGGTGGGCCGC
Organism: Kitasatospora sp. NPDC090091; assembly: GCF_044747365.1. NCBI lineage: Bacteria > Bacillati > Actinomycetota > Actinomycetes > Kitasatosporales > Streptomycetaceae > Kitasatospora > Kitasatospora sp. NPDC090091. Next base: position 156,159 of record NZ_JBIVDY010000019.1, on the reverse strand, counting down.
GAACAGGCAGGGCGTGCTGTAGATGGCGACATCGACGCCGAGCTCGGCCAGCTCGGAGAGCGACAATCGCGGCGACTTGCCTCCGGCGATCTGGTTGAAGAGCAGAGGCTTGCCGTCGACGACCTTGCGGATGCGCCGGATCCACTCCTCGCTGCGCACGCCGTCCACCAGGACGACGTCCGCGTCGGTGGCCGCCAGAGCCTCGGCCCGGCGCAGGATGTCCTCCTCCTCGGTGGCGTCCGTCCGGGCGACGACCACCAGGTCGGTGCGGCTGGCGAGGACCTGGTTGAGCTTCTCCAGGTACTCGTCGAGCGGGAGCACCTGCTTGCCGTCGGCGTGGCCGCACCGGCGCGGGCGCTTCTGGTCCTCCAGGATCACGCCGGAGGCGCCGATCCGCTCCAGCCTGCGCACCACGTGGCAGGCCACCTCGGCGTCGACGTAGCCGTCGTCGATGTCGACGAGGAGGTGGTGGCCGGGGAAGGCGCCGCGCAGCCGCTCGACGAAGGCGACCATGTCGGGCCAGGCGATGAATCCGATGTCGGGCAGGCCGTAGTAGGACGCCGCGAATCCGAAGCCGGAGACGAACATGCCGTGGTAGTGCCCCGCCGCGATGGACGCCGAGTACATGTCGTGGACGCCGATGAGCGGTGTCGTCCCGGGGGCCGCGATCTCCTCCCGGAGCCGCTGTCCGTAGCCGCGGCCCGGTTCCGTCTGTCCGTGAAGCAACGCCTTCTCCTCTGGCTCGAAAGGGTAGGACTTTGCCTCGACTTGGCCATTTCTAGAGCCAACTGAGGTGTTATCACTATGCGACCTTTAATGTTCCGTGGGCAAATCTTTAAAGGAAGTTCGCTCGCGTGAGTGATATGCAGTCAGTTCATAGGAATTCCGGATGGGCGGTCGATGCGGCGGCGCGGCGATATGGCGGCGTGGTGACGCGGCGGGGCAGGCCCGAGCCACCCGACCGCGTCGGCCACCGGCCACCGGCCACCCGCCGCCCGCGTCAGAGCCGCAGCCAGCCGCCGACGACGTGCCAGTGGCCGCCCGCCCGCAGGTGGTCGACGATGGCGCGCTGGAGGACCGTGTCGCGCGGCAGCCCCTCCAGCGGGCCGTCGGCGGTGCCGAACACGTACCGCAGCGGATTGTCGTCCTCGGGCCCGCCGGGCGGGCCGAGCGGGGCGAACCGCCGCTGGAACCGGACGATGTTGGAGTCCCCCGGCAGGTAGTCGGCGAGTTGCGGGTCGAGCAGCCAGGAGAAGACGCAGGCCGTCGGGTACGGCTCGGTGGGGTGGTGGCGGGCGAAGAAGCCGCGGGCCCGGGCGAACGAGCGCTCGCAGGACTCGGGGGAGAGCGGGCCGCGGTGCGCGGGCACGTGCAGTTCGAGCGTCCACGGGCCGAATCCGGCGGCCGCGGCGGCCTCGGCGTCCGGGCCGGCCAGCCGCTTGCGCTGGAACTGGAGCCGCCCGAGCTGGTAGAGCTCGCCGCGGAAGTGCAGGGTCAGCCAGGCGGGATTGTGGAGGCCGCCGGGGCCGCGCCGCCGCCGGCTCAGGGCGAGGTGACGGCCCAGGTCGGCCAGGGTCGCCCGGGACACCTCGGGCCGGACCCCGAGCGCGCGGTGGTACGCCCGGGTGTGGGGCGCGAGTGCGACCAGGAGCAGGGCCGAGAGGTAGTCGCTGCCGTCCGAGCCCGCCGGCCATCCGCCCCAGAGCCCGGACGGCCGCCCGACCGTGCCGATCGCCGCGACCTGGGCGCGCAGCTCCCTGCCGAACTCGCCCCGGAGGCCCGGGTCGCGCGCCAGTCGGCGGTGCGCGGCGAGCAGGCCGTTCACGTCCTCGAAGGGCACGCCGAGGGCGAGCAGCGCCTCCGGCAGTGCCTCCGAGTCCGGCAGTCCCTTCGGCTCCAACCCGCCTCCTCCTGGCCTGCCGCGCGCTGTCGGCTGCCGCTCCGGCCGGCGGATCCGCCCGCCGACCCGGCCCCGTCGGGCTGCCGGTCCGCAGACCCTACCGGGGAACCCCGCCGCACTGGAGGCCCGCGGCCGAGCGGCCGAGCGCGGGGCTCAGCGCAGAAGGGTGAAGACCAGCGCGCACACGCCCCCGAGCGCCGTTCCGGCGAGCCGGCGCCGGGGCCGCGCCGCACGGGGCCCGGCCCCGGCGCCCGCGCGCAGCCACCGCCGTCCCGGCCCCGCCGCCGTCCCGGCCGTCACGCCGCCGGGGCTCAGCCGCGCCCGCGCACCGCACGCGCCGTCCGCAGTGCCCGCCGGACGGCGCGGGTGGCGACCGGCGGCAGCAGGTCGAGCGCGAGCCGCCGCGGCGCGGAACGGGTCGGTGCCGACGGAGCGGGGGCGGGGGGCCGGTTCAGGCGCACGACGCGGGCGCCCGCGATGGTGTCCTCGTCCATCGCGTAGCCCTCGGCCCGCCAGTCCCGGGCGAGCAGGGTCCGCCGGGCCGCCTCGGCGTCGCCCCACGTCCCGTAGAACTTCATCGACGTGAGCAGGACCGGCTTCAGGCCGCCGGTGAAGACCGCCTGCCAGACCGCCGCGGAGACACCGGGGGTGTGCTCCGAGCGGTAGTCGTCGAGGGCCACCAGCCCCTCGTCCGCCAGGGCCGCCCGGGCCACCTCGATGTCCCCGGCCACGTGCTCGTACAGGTGGGAGGCGTCGATGTGGACGAACCGGCAGCTCCCGGCGGGGATCCGGCCGTCGGCCAGGACGGAGGTGGGTGCCTGGACGATCTCCGGCAGCTCGCGGTGGAAGGCGAGGTAGTTCGCCTCGAAGGCCGTCCGGGTGAGGGTCTTCCGGTACGACATGATCATCTCGGCGGCGTTCTCGGCGTCCCCGGCCTCGGAGTCGAAGAGGTCGCAGACGGTCAGCCGTTCGCCCGGCTGCAGGTGGTCGCCGAGCAGGACCGCGCTGCGGCCGAGGTAGGCGCCGAGTTCGAGGATGTCGCCGGTGTGGCCGGCCGCCGTCTGGGCGGCGAGGAGATGGCCGAAGGCCTCCTGGTCGACCTGGAAGAACCAGCCGGGGATGGCGTCCCGCGTGAGCGGTGCGGGGCGGACGGTTGCGGGGTCGGCAACGGGCACAGCGGCCTCCAGGGGTGCGGGCAGTGCCCGGACGCGCAGACGGCTCACCCCGCGGGGTGCCGCGGGTGTGAGGCGGATCATCATAGCTACGGCGGGGCCGGGTTGCGCCAGGCCTGGAACCCGGTTCGCCGCACAGGATTTCGCGCGTTCCGCCAGGGTGCGCCGCGCGCGGTCCCGCGCCGGCCCGACCGCTCCGCGGGCCGGACCCCTTCGCGCGTCCGGCCCGTCCCTCGGAACCGGGCACGTTCGCCCGCCCCCGCCGGGTTCCGGCGCCCCGGCCTGCACCCCCGGAGCCGGTACCCGCGGCTTCACACGACCGGGTGTCCGGCGACCGGCCGCAGGCCGGCTGCGGCGCAGCGCGGAACGGCCCCCGCGGTCAGCGGTCAGCGGGCCGTGGCGCCGCCGCCCTCCAGCTCCGCGATCGTGTCGGCCAGCCAGGCCCGCTCGGCCGCGCCGGACGCCCGGGCGACCAGCAGCATGCCGCGCCGGAACGGGTTCGGCTCCTGCTCGGCGGTGACCGGGCGGCCGTCGGCGTCGTAGAAGAAGCTGCTCGGCGCCTCCAGGAAGGCCAGCCGCCGGCGCAGCACCGCGGCCTGACGGGCCGGGTCGGTCAGGCGGTCCAGGAAGGTCGCGACGGTGAAGAAGCGGATCTGGTCGGAAATCTCCACCTCCTCCGGATCGGAGAGCCGGCGCTCCAGCTCGGCCCGGCCCTCGGCGGTGAGTTCCAGGACCTGCCGGGCGGCGCCGCCGCTGCCCGGCTCGCTGCGCCGGACCAGTAGCCCGGCCTTCTCCAGGCGGGTGATGGCGGGGTAGAGCGCGCCGTCGCTGACCGGGCGGACGTGGCCGGTCAGGCCGGTGATGCGGGACTTCAACTCGTAGCCGTGCAGCGGCTCGTCGTGCAGGAAGCCGAGGATCGCCAGGGTCAGCACGGTCGAGGCCCTTCCGTCGTCGCACGCTCTCTCCGGGGCGCCATGCTACCTCTTGCCGAGGTGCCTCGATTAGATGTATCTCTATTCGAGGTACTGATGGCGCCGGGCCGTTCGGGCCGCCGAAGGGGGGAATCGTGCGCGGACACCTGCCGCGGCTGATCGGACTGGCCGGGCCGGTCTACGGGGAACTGCTGTCCGGGGTGGTCGCCTCCGTCATCGGCACCTTCTGGGTGGCCGGCCTCGGCGGCTCCGCCGTCGCCGCCGTCACCCTCGCGGGCACCGTGGAGAACCTGCTGCTCGGCCTCGTCCTCGTGGTCTCCTCCGGCACCACCGTCCGGCTCGCGCACGCCCTCGGGGCCGGTGACCCCGCGGCCGCCGGCCGCACCGCGCGGGCGGCCTGGCGGCTCTGCACGGTCGGCACCCTCCTGCTCGCCGTGCCCGGCTTCCTGCTCCGCGAGCACCTCGCCGGGGTCTTCCTGGACGGCGCGGCGGCCGGGCTCGCCGCGGACTGGTTCGCGGTGGCCTTCCCCGCGTTCGGGCTCTTCTTCGGCCAGCGCGTCGCCGACGAGCTCTTCAAGGGCGCCGGCGACACCCGCACACCCCTGCGGACGGCCCTGCTCGCCAACGCCCTGCTGCTGCTCCTCGACCCGCTGCTGATCCTCGGCCCCGGCCCCCTCCCCGCCCTCGGCGTCACCGGCGCGGCCCTCGCCCTGACCCTCTCGCGCGCCGCCGCCTTCGCCGTCACCCTGCTGCTCCGGCGCCGCCGGCGGATGCCCGCCCCGCCCGGCGGCACGGGCCCGGCGATGCGCGGGATCGTCGCCGCCGGGGCGCCGTTCGGCCTGGACTTCACCGCCCGGATGGGCGTGGGCACGGCGCAGCTCGGCCTGGTCGCGGCCTTCGGCGTCCCGGCCGTGGCGGGCTACGGCGTCGGCTACCGCGCCCTGCTGATCGTCACCATGGCCTTCTACGCCGTGCGGCAGGCCGCGGTGATCGAGTCCGCCCGGCTCGCCGGCGTGGGCGACACCGCGGCGCTGCGCACCCTCGGCCGGGACACCGCGCGGCTGGCCGCGGCACTCGGCGCCGGCGCCGCCGTGCTCTGTGCGGCGCTCGCCGTGCCGGTGACGGCACTGTTCACCGACGACCCGGCGGTGGCCGGCGAGTCGGTCGGGTTCCTGCGGATGGCGGGCCTCTACCTGCTGCCGTACGCGCTGGTGGTGGCGCTCGGCGGGGTGTACCAGGCCTCCGGCGGGGGCCGGCCGCTGGTGGTGGCGGTGCTGCTCGGCCTCGGCCTCCAGCTGGGCGCCGGTGCCGCCCTGTCCGGCCCGCTCGGGGTGGACGGGCTCTGGGCCGGCATGACGGTGGGCGCGGTGGCCCAGCTCGCCCTGATGCGGCTGCTGGTCGGCCGCCGCCCGGCCGCGCCCGCGGGGGCGGAGAGGCCGGTCCGCGGGCCGGCGATGCCGGCCGGGCGGGCGCTGGAGACGGCGGACTGAGCGGGCGCGAGGCGCCCGGCGCCGTGCCGCGCCGCACCCGCTCCGCGCCCCGCGCTACCCCTCGGCCGCGGCTGTGGCCGGGTCGGCCTCCCCGGCCTCTCCGGCTTCCCCGGCCTCTCCGGCCCGCCCCCGGGCCCCTTCCGCCCCGGCGGCCGAGGCCGGGAGCCGGAGGGCGAGCAGGGTACCGGCGGCCGCAGTGGCGGCGAGGGCCAGCAGGGCCGGGCCCATCGCCGTCGCGAGCGGCCGGCCCGCCGTCAGGGTGGTGGCGGCGGCCACGCCCAGGACGGGGCCGATGTTCATCGCGGTCTGCTGCAGGCCCCCCGCCACGCCCGCGTCGGCCACCGACGCGTCGCGGACGAGGACGGCGGTGGCGGTGACCATCACCGTCCCCAACCCGGTGCCCAGCAACAGGAAGCAGCCGCAGACCACCGCCGTGTGCGTGCCCTGGTCGAGCCGGGAGGCCAGCAGGGAGCCCAGCGTGACCAGCAGCATCCCGGCGACCACCGTGCGGCGCGGCCCGTGACGGCGCATCAGCGTCGCCGAGGCCGGGGCGGCCAGCACCATGGCCACCGCGAGCGGCAGCGCTCGCAGCGCGCTGCCGAGCGGGTCCAGGAGGAGCACCTCCTGGAGGTAGTACGTCCCCAGGAACAGGGTGCCGAAGATCGCCGCGGAGGCCGTGAGCAGCACCCCGAGCGCGGAACCGACCGTCGCGGAGCCGAGCATGCGGGGCGGCAGCAGCGGGCGGGCCGTCCGCCGCTCGTGCCGGACGAAGGCGGCGCCGAGCAGGGCGGCGGCGAGGAGCCCGAGGGCGGTGGCCGCGGACCAGCCGCCGTCGGGTATGCCGACCAGGGCGTGCACCAGGCAGACCAGTGCCGCCGCGAGCAGGCTCGCGCCCGGCAGGTCGAGCCCGGCTGCGCGGTCGACGGGCGGCTGCGGCAGCCGGACCAGCAGGGCGGCGGCCCCGACCGCCACGGCCGGCGCGACGGTCAGGAAGAAGACGGCCCGCCACCCCAGGTGCGCGGTCAGGGCGCCGCCGACCACCGGCCCGGCGGCGGCCGCCAGGCCGATCGCGCTGGTGCGCAGCGCGATCGGCAGCGCGAGCCGGTCGGCGGGGTACGCGAGGCGCAGCATGCCGAGGGTGGCGGGTTGCAGCAGCGCCCCCGACACCCCCTGGACGGCGCGCAGGGCGATGACCCAGCCGACGCCGGGCGCCAGGCCGATCCCGGCGGAGGAGGCGGCGAAGCCCAGCACGCCCACGGCGAACACCCGTTGGTGGCCGTAGCGGTCGCCGAGGCGGCCGGCGAGGACCAGCAGGCCGGCCACCGCGATGAGATAGGCGGTACTGGTCCACTGCACCTGGGCGAAGGTGGCGTGCAGGTCGCGCTGCATGCTGGGCTGGGCGACGGTGAGCACGGTGCCGTCGAGGGCGACGATCGCCGCGCCGGTGATGCTCCCGGCCAGGGTGAGCCGGCGGCGCGCGACCGTTGTCATCGGGACTCCGGGCCGAGGTGGGCGACGAGGGCGGCGTCCAGCAGCGGGCCGATGTCGTCGCTGCCGGAGGCGAGTCGGAGGCTGCCCCAGGCGCGGAGTTGGGCGAGCCCGTGCAGGTTGGCCCAGAACGCGGCGGTGGCGTCCGCCGGCCGGACGCCGGCGGGCGGCCCGACCTCCCCGATGAGCCGGACGAAGATCTCGAACATCGGCAGCGTGGTGGCCCGCAGGCCGATGCCGCTGCCCTCCAGGACGTCGTGACGGAACATCAGGTCGAACATGCCGGGCTGTTCGGCTGCGAAGTCGAGGTAGGCGCGGGCGAGCGCGGCGATCCTGGCGCGCGGGTCGCGGCCGGTGCCCCCGTTCCCGTCGCCCGGGTCGGTGACGGCGTCGTCGGCGCGGGCCAGTGCGGCCGCCAGGTCGCCGAAGCCGCGTCGCGCGATCGCCGCCAGCAGCTCGACGTGGGTGGCGAAGTGGCGGCGCGGCGCGCCGTGCGAGACCCCGGCCCGTCGGGCGATCTCGCGCAGGGTGAGCGCGTGCACGCCTTCGAGGGTCACCAGCTCGACCCCGGCGGCCACCAGCCGGGCGCGCAGGCCCGTCTCTTGATCATTCATGGACACTGTCTACCAGTCGGGCGTAGACAGTGTCTACTCGATGGCGTACGGCGGCCCGGGGCAGAATCTCCGTATGGACGAGGGCGGCGAGGCGGCGTGCTGGCTGGACCGGGTGTGCGAGGAGTGCGGCCGCCTGCGCGCGCGGTCCGGCCCCGGGCCGTGCGAGCACTGCGGCGCGGCGACGGTGGCGGGGACGGCCGGACCGGCCGGCGAGTCCGAGGACGCGGAAGCCGAGGACGGGGAACGGGCGGAGCCCCCCGGAGACGGTGCCGCCGGGTGACCCGGGGCGGACCGGAGTGGCCCGTCCCGGGTCACCCGGCGGCGGTGGTCAGCTCGCGACCCCGTTGACCGCCTCGTCCGGGGCTTCCGTGACCGCGCGGCCCGCTACCGCACCGCCCGTGACCGGACCCGCGCCCGGACCCGCTGTCGGCACCGCGCCCGCACTCACCGCGCTTCCCGCGACAACCGCCGCGTGCGTCACGTCCCCCGAACCCGTCACGTCCCCTGGACCTGCCGCGTCCGCCGGACCCGCCGTCCGGGCGGGCGCCCAGCGGGCGGCCCGCCTGCGACCCCGGAGCGCCCCGAGCCGCTCCACCGCCGGCTGGGTGTAGCGCGCGGCGAGCGGCCCCGTGACCACCAGGATCAGCACGTACGCCGTGGCGAGCGGCCCGAGGGCCGGCTCGATGCCGGCCGTGACGGCGAGGCCCGCGATGACGATGGAGAACTCGCCGCGCGAGACCAGCGCGCCGCCGGCCCGCCAGCGCCCGCGCACGGCGATCCCGGCCCGGCGGGCCGCCCAGTAACCGGTGGCCACCTTGGTGAGCGCGGTGGCCACGGCGAGCAGCAGCGCGGGCAGCAGCACCGGCGGGATGCTGGTCGGATCGGTGCTCAGTCCGAAGAAGACGAAGAAGACCGCGGCGAAGAGGTCCCGCAGCGGGCTGAGCAGGGTGTGCGCGCCCTCGGCGGCCTCGCCGGACAGCGCGATGCCCACCAGGAAGGCGCCGACCGCGGCCGAGACCTGGAGCTGCTGGGCGAGGCCGGCCACCAGCAGGGTCAGCCCGAGCACGACCAGCAGCAGCTTCTCCGGGTCGTCGTGCGAGACGAAACGCGAGATCAGGCGCCCGTAGCGGAGCGCGACGAAGAGCACCGCGCCCGCGGTGGCCAGGGCGATGGCCAGGGTGATCGAGCCGGCGACCAGTCCGGCGCCGGCCAGGACGGCGGTGAGGATGGGCAGGTAGACCGCCATCGCGAGGTCCTCCAGCACCAGGATGCTCAGGATCACCGGGGTCTCGCGGTTGCCGAGCCGCCCGAGGTCGCCGAGCACCTTGGCGATGACGCCCGAGGAGGAGATCCAGGTGACGCCGGCCAGCACCACGGCGGCCACCGGCCCCCAGCCCAGCAGCAGGGCGGCCACCGCGCCGGGCAGCGCGTTGAGCAGGAAGTCGACGGCGCCGGCCGGGTACTGGGCCTTGAGGTTGGTCACCAGATCGGCGGCGGTGTACTCCAGGCCCAGCATCAGCAGCAGCAGGACGACGCCGATCTCGGCGCCGGTGGCGACGAACTCCTCGCTGGCGCTGAGCGGCAGCAGCCCGCCCTTGCCGAAGGCCAGCCCGCCGAGCAGGTAGAGCGGGATGGGGGAGAGCCCGTACCGGCCGGCTATTCGCCCGAGCAGCCCGAGGACGAGGATGACCGAGCCGAGCTCGATGAAGACGCTCGCAGTGTGCACCCGATCACTCCCGTCCCAGGATCGCGGCGGCGGCGTCGACGCCCTCGCGGGTGCCGATGACGATCAGGGTGTCCCCGCCCGCCAGCCGGAAGTCCGGCGCGGGGGAGGGCACGGCGCCGGTGCGGCGCAGCACGGCGACGATCGAGGCACCGGTCTCGGTCCGCATCCGGGTCTCCCCGAGCGTCCGGCCGTTCCAGTGCGAGGCGCCGTCGACCGGCAGCCGCTCGGCGACCAGGCCGAGGTCGGTGGTGTGCAGGAGGCCGGGGTGCGGCCGCCCGTCCGCCGTCCGGCCGTCCGGCTGCTGATCGGGTGTCCGGTGGGCGGGCGTCAGGGCGTCGACCAGGGCCGCTGACTCCTCGAAGGTCAGCCGGAAGGCCTGGGAGCAGGCGTCGGGGTCGTCGGAGCGGTAGACGTTGAGGCTGCGTGAGCCGTCCCGGTGGGCGATGACCGACAGGTGCCGCCGTTCTCGTGTCGTCAGGTCGTACTGGACGCCCACTCCGGGCAGGGGGGTGGTCCGGACACGGGGGATCGACACGGCGGCTGTCCTCTCGTCAGGGGGATTTCCGCAAGCGTGTCCATGGTAATGAGTATGTAAAGCCCCCTGCTCGGGGGTGGGTCGGGCGGTCCCCGGCGGCGCGCGGCATCCCTGCCGGGGCGGTCCGCGGCACCCCGCGGGGCGGTCCCCGCAAACGTGCGGCACCCCGGTCCGGCGCCGCCTTCCGACGGGCACCCGACCGGGGTGCAGGCTTCACCGGCGCGGGCCGGCGGACGCCGGCGGGGCCACGGGCCGGCCGCTACTGCGGAGGCTGGTCCCGGAACTGGTCCTTGGCCTTGTCCTGGGCGGTGTCCACCTGTCCGGCGTACTTGCCCTGCGTCCGCTCGTCGACGGCGTCGCCCGCCTTGTCGACGGCCTTCTCGGCCTGCGCCTCGTGGCCCTTCAGCATCTGCTTGAGCTTATCCATCATGGACATGCGGTCACACTCCCGGATGAGATGCCCCCACCTCTCCAGGATCACCGCCGCTGCCGGTGTCCGCATCCTGTCAGCTTGCGCGTCGGGGTTGGCAGCCCGGCGCCGAGCATGTCAAATCGGGAGTCCACCGACTGCCGAAAGGACGCGCCTTGAACGCTCGGACATCCCGCCCGACCGCTCCGACCGCTCCGCACGCCTCGACCCCGCGGACCGGGCGCGCCCCGGCCCCTTCGGCCCGGCGGGTCGCGGGCGCCTCACTGGCGGTGGCCGCCCTGGTGGCCCCGCTGCTGCTGGTCGGCACCGGCAGCGCGTCGGCCGACCCGGACCCGGCCCACAAGGGGGCCAAGCTGGCCGCCCGCCTGGTCGAGGAGAGCACCGCCGACGGCGCGTACCGGACCCTGCGGGAGTTCCAGCGGATCGCCGACCGCAACGGAGGCAACCGGGTGGCGGGCTCGCCCGGCCACGACCAGTCGGCCCGCTACGTGTACGAGCAGGCCCGCCGGGCCGGCCTGAAGGTGTCGCGGCAGGAGTTCGAGTACACCTTCTTCCAGGAGCTCACGGAGCGGCTCAGTGTGGTCTCGCCCCGGGCCGAGGACGTCAGGATCAAGGCCATGACCTACTCGGCCGGTGGCCCCGAGGGCGGTCTGACGGCCCAGCTGGCGGTGGTCCCGGTGGACGCCACCACCGGGTGCGAGCCGGCCGACTACGCGGCCGGCGCGTTCACCGGGCGGATCGCGCTGATCAAGCGCGGTGGCTGCAGTTTCGCCGTCAAGCAGGCCGCGGCGGCCGACGCCGGCGCGCTCGCCGCGGTCGTGTACAACAACATCGAGGGGGACCTCAACGGCACCCTCGGCGACCCGGAGTCCGGCCGGATCCCGACGGCCGGCACCACGAAGGCGGCCGGCGAGTCACTGGCCGCCGAGGCCGCCGCCGGCCCGGTCACCGTCACCCTGGACCTGCGCACCTTCATGGAGAAGCGCACCACCTGGAACGTCATCGCCGAGACCCGCGGCGGCGACGACGCCGACACCGTCGTGGTCGGCGCCCACCTGGACTCCGTGGTGGCCGGCCCGGGCATCAACGACAACGGCTCCGGCTCGGCGGGCATCCTGGAGGTCGCCAAGAACATCGCCAAGCGGCCGGTGAAGAACAAGATCCGGTTCGCCTGGTGGTCCGCCGAGGAGTTCGGCCTCAAGGGCTCCGAGGCCTACGTGAAGTCACTCTCCGAGGCCGACAGGAAGAAGATCAGGCTCTACCTGAACTTCGACATGATCGCCTCGCCCAACTCCGCCCAGTTCGTCTACGACGGCGACGACTCCGACCACGTCGGCTCCGGCCCCGGCCCGGACGGCTCGGCCCAGCTGGAGCGGCGCATCACGGACTACCTGGACCGCCGCGGGCTCCCGCACGAGGGCACCGACTTCACCGGCCGCTCCGACTACGGACCGTTCATCGACGCCGGGATCCCGGCCGGCGGCACCGACACCGGCGCCGAGATCGTCAAGTCCGCCGCCCAGGCCGCCCGCTACGGCGGCACCGCGGGCGTGGCGTTCGACAAGTGCTACCACCAGGCCTGCGACAACCTGGGCAACCTCGACCTCAAGGCCTTCGACGTCAACATCGACGTCATCGCCGACTCGGTCGGCACCTACGCCTGGGACCTCTCCTCGCTGCATGCGCCGGTGCCGCCGCAGCACACCGACGGCCAGGCCGGCAGCGGCGGCGGCCTGCACGAGGGCCACACGCACGAGGTCGACGCCTGATCCGGGCCCGGCACGCGCGGTACGGGCGTGAGGCCGGGGCCCGACCCCGGTCCGACGCCGTACGGCCTGTTTCGGTCCGGCTGCTCCGGCCGGCCGGCCGGCCGCCGTACCGGCCCGCTCCGGGCCGGCCGGGCGCCGTACCGGCCCGCTCCGGGCCGCCCTCGCCCCGCGCGACCGCCGGCGGCCCCGCCCCAGGGGCCGCCGGCAGACCGGTCGGGCGGCGTACCTCCGGGGTCCGATGGGTGCACGAAGCCAGGGCCTGACACCATGGCACCGAGATCACGTGACCGTGACACCCTCGGAGGAGCTAGCACCATGAGCAGCACGCACTACGACGTCGTCGTCCTCGGCGCGGGCCCCGGCGGCTACACGGCCGCCGTCCGTGCCGCGCAGCTGGGCCTGCGCACCGCCGTCATCGAGGCCAAGTACTGGGGCGGCGTCTGCCTGAACGTCGGCTGCATCCCCTCCAAGGCCCTGCTGCGCAATGCGGAACTGGCGCACATCTTCACCAAGGAGGCCAAGACCTTCGGCATCAAGGTCGAGGGCCAGGTCAGCTTCGACTTCGGCGAGGCCTTCCGCCGCAGCCGCTCGGTCGCCGACGGCCGGGTCAAGGGCGTCCACTACCTGATGAAGAAGAACGGCATCACCGAGTACGACGGCCGGGGCACCTTCGTCGACGACCGCACCCTGCAGGTCGCGCTGACCGCGGGCGGCTTCGAGATGATCACCTTCGACCACTGCATCATCGCCGCCGGCGCCACCACCCGGCTGCTCCCCGGCACCAGCCTGAGCGACCGCGTGGTGACCTACGAGGAGCAGATCCTCACCGAGGAGCTGCCCGGCAGCATCATCATCGCGGGCGCCGGCGCGATCGGCGTCGAGTTCGCCTACGTGCTGCACAACTACGGCGTGAAGGTCACCATCGTCGAGTTCCTGGACCGGATGGTGCCGCTGGAGGACGCCGAGGTCTCCGCCGAGCTGGCCAAGCAGTACCGCAAGCTCGGCATCGAGGTGCTCACCTCGACCCGCGTCGACTCGATCGACGACAAGGACCCGGCCGCCCCGGTCCGGGTCACCGTCACCGCCAAGGACGGCCAGCAGAAGGTCCTGGAGGCCGACAAGGTGCTCCAGGCGATCGGCTTCGCGCCGCGCGTGCACGGCTACGGTCTGGAGAACACCGGCGTCAAGCTCACCGAGCGCGGCGCGATCGCGGTCGACGGCCGCGGCCGCACCAACGTCGAGCACATCTTCGCGATCGGTGACGTCACCGCCAAGCTGATGCTCGCCCACGCGGCCGAGTCGATGGCCGTCATCGCGGCCGAGACCATCGGCGGGGCCGAGACGATGGAGCTCGACTTCGTGATGATCCCGCGCGCCACCTACTGCCAGCCGCAGATCGCCAGCTTCGGCTACACCGAGGCGCAGGCCCGCGAGCTCGGCTACGACGTCAAGGTCGCCAAGTTCCCGTTCACCGCCAACGGCAAGGCGCACGGCCTCGGCCACCCGATCGGCTTCGTCAAGGTGATCTGCGACAACAAGTACGGCGAGCTGCTCGGCGCCCACCTGATCGGCCCCGAGGTCACCGAGCTGCTGCCCGAGCTGACCCTGGCGCAGCAGTGGGACCTCACCGTGCACGAGGTCGCCCGCAACGTCCACGCCCACCCGACCCTGGGCGAGGCCGTCAAGGAGGCCATCCACGGCCTGGCCGGGCACATGATCAACATGTGACGCGACCCCCGCGCGCACCCCGCCGCCGGGGCCCGGCCCGCACCTCCACCGCCGGTGGTGCGACCGTCCGGGCCCCGGCGCGGCACGCCTTCGGGGAGCGCCGGGTCGTCCGGAAGAATGCCGTCGTGACCGAAGCGACTCCAGCGACTCCAGCGACTCCAGCGATCGAAGCGACTCCAGCGAACGACGTGACCGACGCGAACGACGTGACCGACGCGAACGACGTGTCCGACGCGACCGACGTGACCCTGAACCTCTGGCGGCAGCCGCTCGGCGAGGTGCCCGCGACCGTCTGGGAGCGCACCGACCTGACCGTGCTCATCCTCGCCGACACCGGCCTGGCCGAACTGCCGCCGGGCATCGGCCGGTTGCAGCGGCTGCGGACCCTCGACCTGGGGCACAACGCGCTCACGGCAGTGCCCGAGGAGCTCGGCGACCTCACCGGACTGGCCGACTTCCTCTACCTGCACGACAACGCGCTGACCCGTCTCCCCGACGGGCTCGGCCGCCTCGCCGCACTGCGCTACCTCAACGTCGGGGACAACCGACTCACCGAACTCCCCGACACCGTGGGCGACATGACCGCCCTGGTCGAGCTGCGGGCGCAGCACAACGGGCTCACCGCGCTGCCCGACACCCTCGGCCGGCTCACCCGTCTGCGCGAACTCTGGCTGCGCGGCAATGCGTTGACCGCGCTGCCGCCGTCCACCGCCGGGCTGGCCGAGCTGCGCGAGCTGGAGCTGCGGGACAACGCCTTCACCGAGATCCCGTCCGTCCTGGCCGCACTGCCCCTGCTGCGCCGACTGGACCTGCGGAGCAACCGGATCACCGGGTTGCCGGACTGGCTGACCGAGCTGCCCGCCCTGGAGAAGCTCGACCTGCGTTGGAACGACGTGGTGCCGCCGCCCGCCCTCCTTGCAGCCCTGACGAACCGCGGCTGCCTGGTCCTGCACTGAGACGCCCCCCAAGCGCCGGGAGGCCGGGAGTCGGAAGCCGTCCGCAGTGGCCCGGAAACGACAGTGGCAAGGAGTCTCGATTCTCCCTGCCACTCTCAACCTATAGCGCACCGGGGGGCTTGTGGCAAGGCCCCGGTGGGGGCGCAGAATGGTCAGCCTCGGCCGGAACCTGCGGAAATGCCGGATTGGCGCGGTTTGCGCGCCTCCGGGCCGTGGGCAGTGCGGCCGGCCGGGGACCGATCTCGTGGAACGGGGGCTTGTGATGATCGATGTCATCGTGGTCGGCGGAGGGCCGACCGGACTGATGCTGGCGTGCGAGTTGCGGCTGCACGGCGTGCACACGGTCGTGCTGGAGCGGCTGGCCGAGCCGACCGCGCAGTCCCGCGGGCGCGGCCTGCACGCGCGCAGCGTCGAAGTGATGGACCAGCGCGGCCTGCTGGAGCGGTTCCTCGCGGTCAGTGAGAGGTTCTCGGTCGGCGGCTTCTTCGGCGGCATCCACAAGCCGTGGCCGGAGACGGTGGACACCGCCCACCCGTACGGCCTCACCACCCCGCAGGCGGTCACCGAGCGGCTGCTCACCGAGCGGGCCCTCGAACTGGGCGTGGAGATCCGGCGCGGGTGCGACGTGGTCGGGGTGAGCCAGGACGAGGACGGGGTGACCGTCGAGCTGGCGAGTGGAGGCACCCCGGCGGATGAAGGCGCGGCCGCTGAGGACGTGACCGGTGGGCGTGTGGCGGGTGGGGGAGGCGCGCGGCTGCGCTCGCGCTACCTCGTCGGCTGCGACGGCGGGCGCAGCACGGTGCGCCGGCAGCTCGGCGTCGCCTTCCCCGGCGAACCCTCCACCGTCGACACGCTGTTGGGCGACATGGAGGCGACCGCGGACCCGGCGGTGATCACCGCGGTCGTGGCGGAGGTCCGCCGGACCCAGCTGCGGTTCGGTGCCGTTCCGGACGTGGACGGGAACGCGGGGGTCTACCGCATCGTCGTGCCCGCCGACGGGGTGGCCGAGGACCGCTCGGCCCCGCCGACCCTGGCGGAGTTCCGGCAGCAGCTGCGGACCGTCGCCGGCACCGACTTCGGCGTGCACTCGCCGCGCTGGCTCTCCCGGTTCGGCGACGCCACCCGGCAGGCCGAGCGCTACCGGGTCGGCCGGGTGCTGCTCGCCGGTGACGCGGCGCACATCCACCCGCCGACCGGCGGGCAGGGCCTCAACCTCGGCGTCCAGGACGCGTTCAACCTCGGCTGGAAGCTGGCCGCCGCGGTCGACGGCCGGGCGCCGGAAGGGCTGCTGGACAGCTACCACACCGAGCGGCACCCGGTCGGCGCCCGGGTGCTGGCCAACACCCGCGCGCAGATGACGCTGCTGGGCACCGAACCCGGGCCGACCGCGCTGCGGGAGCTGTTGTCGCGGCTGATGGACATCGAGGAGGCGAACCGGTACGTGACCGAGATGATCACCGGGGTCGGGGTCCGCTACGACTTCGGCGAGGGCCACGAACTGCTCGGCCGGCGGATGCGGGACGTGCAGCTGAAGCAGGGCCGCCTCTACGAGCTGATGCACGGCGGCCGCGGACTCCTGCTCGACCGGACCGGCCGGCTCTCGGTGGAGGGGTGGGCCGACCGGGTCGACCACGTCGTCGACGTGAGTGAGGAACTGGACGTGCCCGCGGTGCTGTTGCGGCCGGACGGTCACGTGGCCTGGGTCGGCGAGGACCAGCAGGGCCTGCTCGGTGCGCTGCCCACGTGGTTCGGCGCCGCGGGTGAAAAGTGATCGCGGGGAGCGCCGTCCGCCTGCTAGCGTGGGGGACATGAAGCGCGCTGCTGCCGTCCTCACGACGACGCCGGAGAGAGTCCCGGCGCGCTGACTGCTGACCAAGTCCGAAGCCCCGGGGCGAGTGCCCCGGGGCTTCGTCGTACCGGTCCCACCACTCGCCCGCGGATCCCCGAACCCGAGTGGAGACCGACCGCCATGAACGCCGCCATGAACGCCGCCACCCCCGACGCCGCCAAGCGTGCCGACGTGCACGCCGCCGCCGATGCCACCCCCGACGCCGCCTCGCACGACCACCGCAGACTCGGCCGCGAGCTCGACCTGTTCGACACCGACCCGCTGATGGGCTCCGGCCTGCCCTACTGGCTGCCGGACGGCGCCGCGATCCGGCACACCCTGGAGGAGTTCGTCCGCGGGCGCGAGCGGCGGGCCGGCTACCGGCACGTGTACTCGCCCGTCCTCGGCAAACGCGAGCTCTACGAGATCTCCGGCCACTGGGCGCACTACCGGGAGGACATGTTCCCGCCGATGGACCTCGGCTCGGAGCAGGTCGTGCTGCGGCCGAGCCTCTGCCCGCACCACGCGCTGATCTACCGCTCCCGCGCCCGCAGCTACCGCGAACTCCCGCTGCGGATGGCCGAGCTGGGCGGCATGTACCGCTCGGAGCTGTCCGGCGTCCTGGGCGGCCTGACCAGGGTGCGGGCGATCCAGCTGAACGACGCGCACGTCTTCTGCACCCCCGACCAGGCCGCCGACGAGGCCGTGGCCGCCCTGGAACTGATCCGCGAGGCGCACCGCGCGCTCGGCATCAGGCCCGTCCGCCACCGCCTCTCGCTGCCCGGCGCCGGCGGCAAGTACGTGGCGGACCCGGCGCTCTGGGAGCGGGCCACCGCCCTGCTGACCGACGTCCTGGAGCGGTCCGGCGTGCCGTTCGAGGCCGTCGAGGGCGAGGCCGCGTTCTACGGCCCGAAGATCGACGTCCAGATCGCCGACGCCGCCGGCCGCGAGTCCACCCTCTCGACCGTGCAGATCGACTTCCACCAGCCGGAACGGTTCGGCCTGCAGTACACCGGCGCGGACGGCGCCAAGCACCGCCCGGTGATGGTCCACCGCAGCGTCATCGGCAGCGTGGAACGGGTGGTCGCCCACCTCATCGAGCTCTACGGCGGTGCCTTCCCGGCCTGGCTCGCGCCCACCCAGCTGGTCCTGCTGCCGCTCTCCGAGGCGGAGGTGGCGCAGGCCGAACTGCTCCGGCAGCGGTGTCTGGACCGGGGGCTGCGGGCGGAGGTCGCCGGGCCCGAGCGCGGCAGCCTCGGCGCCCGGATCCGCGAGGCGCGGCTGGTGCCGTACCAGGCGGTCATCGGCCCGAGGGAGGCGGTCGACGACCGGGTGGCCCTGCGCCTGCGCGACGGCCGCCGACTGGATCCGCTGCCCGCCCGGGAGGCGCTGGCCGGGATCGGTGCACTGGTCGACGCGTGCAGCGCCGAGCTCTGGGACGGTGCGCCGGCGGGTGGCGGCGTGGGCGCGTGAGGGGCCCCGGGAGCCCGGGGCCGGGGCCGGCGCGGGGGCAGTCGTATTCGTACGACTAGCGGGGAAGAGCGGTGTGTCGACCCGTCAGGGCGGTGCACACGCCGTTCGAATGGGGCCCGGCGGCCAGTCCCACGGCCGCCGCGTCCCCTAACGGAGGTACCCCTCGTGCGACGCACCCCCACCCGGCTCGCCCGCCGGCTCACCGCCCCCCTCTTCGCCGGCCCCGTCCTCGCCGCCGCGCTCTCGCTGGCCGCAGTGGCGGCCGCCGCCCCGACCGGGCACTCGGCCGTGGCGCTGCGCCCGCTCCCCGTCCCCGACGCCCGCTACTGCGCGGCGGTCGTCGGCCACGTGCCCGGCGCCGACGGACGCTCCCCGCTTCTGGGCCACGGCTGCCCGGCCGACTCCCGGATGGACGTCCTCACCAGCGCCGACGGCAGGCCCGCCCCTCGGCAGGCCGACCGCTGACCGCTCCTCACGGAACACCGGGACACCTCCCGCGCCGGAGGCGTCCCGGCGTCGGCATGACGCGGCGTCGCGTGACGCGGCGACGCACGGCGGCCCTCCGGCGCCTTGGCTCAGCGAAGCTTCCCGCCGGCCGTGGCCAGCGCGATCGCGCTGAGCGTGAAGGAGTCGGTGATCTCTCCCCGTTTGAGCATCTCCCGGAGCTCGCCCGGGCTCACTGCTCGGACAGCACCGATGCCCTCCTGCCTGGCCCCCTCTGAAGGTTCGGTTCTGAACTCGTTCTCGTCGAGGCGGGCGAGGTACAACTTGGTCCGGGTCGCCGCTATACCGGTGTCGGCGTTCATGGCGCCGAGTTCGAGGAGTTCGCCGACCGGGCAGCGGAGTTCTTCCTCCGCCTCGCGCCGGGCCGTGGCGTCCCCCGTTTCCCCCGGCTCGCTGAACCCGCGCGGAATCTCCCAGTGCCACTGGCGGTCGGCATGGCGGAAGTGGTGCACCAGCACCACCCGACCGTCCTCCAGTACCGGCAGGACTGCGGCTCCGCCCCCGTCCGCCGTGGGGCAGATGCGAACGTAGGCTCCGGACTCCCCCGAGGGGAAGCGTACGGCGTCGCGGACGACCGTGATGTAGTCGTCCTGGTAGACGATGCCGATGTCGCCGAACTCCTCGGGCAGCCCCTGGACGCGGGCCAGAGCGGCCGCTGCGTCGGCTACCTCGTTCTGTGCGGCGGGGTCGTCGGGAAGCAGGATGCGAAACGGCGCGTCCTCGGGGTTCTTGAACAGGTGGCCCCGGTCGTTCACCAGTCTCTGATAGGCGGCCAGACGTCTCGCCCGGCGCTCGGAAACGTCCACGATCGGTCCTCTCCGGTGGGCCCTGGGGGTGGTGTCGCGGATCACCCCTGGGGGACTCTACTGGGCTGAGCCGGCCGAAGCCCGGTCGACCGGCCACGGGCGGGCGGACCCCGCGGGAACTTCGGCAGCGCTCTCGCTCCGCGCGGCGGGTGCCCTGCGAAGTCGCAACTCCGCTGAGCAGTACGGTGTGTAGGCCAACCCCGTGACGTTGCCGTCGGCGAGTAGGTCGAGCCGCATGCGTCGGATCGCCTCGCCCACGTCCACGCCGTCGGGGTCGGCGAAGTGGCCGATGAAGAGCTCGGCGGCCTCCGCGGCAAGGCTTTGGTTCAGCATCACCTCGGTGCCGATCACACCGGCGCTGCCCGCCTGGCTGAAGGCGTCGACGAACGACACCAGCGCCTCCGGCGAGATCGCGGCGGTGTGGCAGCCGTTGATGATGACCAGTGGCGCGACTGCGGACCAGTGCTCTGGCTGATTGACCCACAGATGCTCGTTCCAGACGGCAATCTGATGGGTGCTGATCTCGTCGCACTCGCCGATCTCGACGACGGGTCCGACGTGTGCTCCGTGCCGCGAGCCGTGCAGCCCGTGGCAGAGGAAGTAGATGAGCTGCAGGTCCGGTCTGGCAAGTGCGTTGCCCAGGTCGACGGCCGAAGGGCAATGTTGGACGGTGAAGCCCGGGAGCCGCGCCGCGAGACTGGTGAGATGGGCCGAGACGGCCGCGAGGTCCAGCCGCTTGCTGAGGCTGTGCCCGATCACCAGTCCGGCGGTGTCGCCGTACGGGATCTCCTGGCGCAGCGGGGTGCGCGGGCGAGCCGAAGGCGGGACTTCGATCACATACCGGAATCCCCAGAAGCCGTACGGGCACAGGGTGTCGAGCCCGTGTTCCGCTCGGTGCGGACACGCGTACGGATACCCGCCCTCCACGACGTCCTGCCGCCAGCTGCCGAGTACCGGGCAGGGCCGGTACCAGTCGGCGGCGTCGGCATAGGCGTCGGCATCGACTTCGGGGCGGGGGTCGTTCAGGGGCAGGTCGTAGACGGCAGCCCAGGGGAAGACGTACGCAGAGTTCCGGACCCGGGCGATCTGGATGGTGCACGGCTGGTCGGTGGGTGCCGGGAGCGCAGGGTCGACCATACCTCGTAGGGCGCGGTGCAGGGTCCGCCCAAGATGCGCGAGGTGGGCGAGGTCGGCACGGTAGTCCTGCTGCCCTTCGGGGTTGTGAGGGGCGTGGGCGCTCCGCCTCGATATGACTTCAAGATGAGCGCTGAACAGGGCCTCACGGAAGTCTCGCATGGCGTTCCCTAGTTGGGCTTCGCTTGCGATCACCCTGAGTTCCCCGGTGGTGTCCGTTCCCCAACGGATCCAGAAGGTGCCGTCGTCAGGCTCGTCGGTCACGACGCTGAGCCCGCGAGGACTTCTTGTGCCGACGTCGTTGAAGTCCGCGGAATCCGTGTAGTCCTCCGTTGCGAGCAAAGCAGGGCTGGACAGCACCCGCATCGGGTCAGTACCGGTTTCCACGGAGATTCGGAACGACCTTAGGAGGTGGCCTTGGTGGTGGATCGTCACCCGCATCCGGCCCGTCCCCGGAGTGTCCGCCGAGCGAAGGCCCAGTAACACGTAGGGGATCCGGTCGTACCAGTGGCACCGGTGCGGGTTGCTGCCAGGTGGACACCGGCAGGCCCATGCCGCGCCGTGCCTGGGGAGGAAGAGTGCGGCCGGAACCCGGTCGACCTGGAGGTCGCTGCTGGCGGCCGTCACGTCGAGCCAGTGCCCCTCGGGGCTCTGCGGGAGGAGGAAGTCCGGGAACGGAGCCGGATTGTCGATCAGCGAGTCGACCTCCGCGGGGCCGATGCCGACACGGACGGCGTACCGGGTGGCCGGTCGGAGCGGACGGTAGCGGTGCACGGGGTTGGCCGGTTCGTCGGGCAGGACGATGTGGGCGTTGACGTACCGCGCCGGCTCGGCCACCGGCTCGATGGCCGCCATGGGGACCTGTCGCGGAGCCGCGTCCGCGGGTGTGGCGGGCGTCGGCTGCGCCTCGGCTCCGGGACGGTCGGCGAGCATGCCGGTCGGCTGGCCGGTCCACCAGTCGTCCGGCGGAGTCTGCCAGCCCGCGCCCCCGGTGTGGTGCGTGATGACGGACTCCACCGCCTCCTGGCACAGCTCTGCGACGGCGAGCGGGTCGGTGGTTGCGACGGCGTGGTCAAGGGCGGGTACGGCGGGATGCGCGGCGGCCGTCTCGGCGCTCGCGGACGGCCAAGGGAGTCGAGCGGTCAGGGCCAGGGCCCGAAGGTGATCGTTCCAGGGATCGACGGCCATGGCGTCCGCGATGGCCAGCAGGTGTTGGCGCTGCTCCTCGGCGAGGTACGGCGCGGCCCGTGTCGCGAGCGCCGCCGCGTACCAGTCGGATTCCTCGTGGAGCGCCGCCTCGACGAGATCGAGCGCCTGCCGCACGCGATCCTGGCGAAGGTCGGTTCGTGGGTCGAGGTAGGGGAGGAGGTAGGTAGCCTCACCGGCACGCAGTGCACCAGGCTGCTCTGCCCGCCCGGTCAGCAGGTCCGCCAGAAGAGAGACATTGGCCAGGGGCGGGATGTCGGGAGGCGCGGCCTCGGCGAGCGAGCGCAGCCGGCCCCAGGCGCTGTCGAGCGGAACGCCGCCCGCCCGCCCAGGCGTGCGGTCGGCACCGGAGGCGGGGGAACTCCGCAGTGCTCCTGGCAAGGCACGGCCGCCCAGTGCGCGGTAGACCAGCGTCTCCGGCGGCTCAGGTTGCGCGTCCGGGCCGGTCACCGGGCCGGATGTGGGCAGACCGGCAAGCGGGGGCAGTGTCGCGACCAGCACGTCGAGCTGTCCGGGGTCGCGGATCCGCCTGGCCAGCACCTCGGCGACGGCTTCGGCGATCGGCGGCCACCCCGGGTCCACGGTGGCGGCCAGGCCGGCAGCGGCCCGCGCGATCCGGGGCAGATCGGCCGGGTCTGCCCATTGGGCGAGCCAGGGCAGCAGGGTGGGCTCGGGCGCTGCCGGTCTCTGCGGTGGGAACAGGATGTCGGAGAGGGTCCCGGCACTCATGTCGCTTCGCGCCTCTCTGTGAGGGTGAGCTCATTGGCCCACAGCTGCCGCCAGGCCGGAGAGATGCTCGCCGACCGCCAGCGCATCGGCCCGGACCTGTGGCGTCAGGTCCTCGATCTGGAGTAGCTGTCCGAAGCTGCTCGTCCCGTGTCGGGCCCCCACCGCCAGGCCTTCGCCGTCCCCGCGCAGCGTGCCCGGAAGGCTGGTCCGCAGGGTGTTCACATGCGCAGCCCAGGTGTCGCGCAGCTGGTTGTCGACCTGGCCGGTCGTGCTCCGCCGGTCCTGCGACAGCCGAGCGGCACGGCGTGCTTCCGCCCGGTCGAGGAGGCTGTTCAGCCGGGCGCAGCTCTCCTGCCACGCCTGCCACCGCTCACGGTCGGCGACCAGGGCCCAGTACGTCGTGAACAGTTGGTGCAGCGCGGTCACGGGTAGACCTGGAAGGGTCTCGGCAGCAGTGAAGACTCCGGAGATGGTCCGGTCGGCGAGGCGGCGGGCTGAGGCCCCCTGCCCCTCACGGAGGCTCCGGATGACCTCCAGGGCCAGTGCGTTCACCTGCTTGAGGTGTTCACGGGCGTCGGCCCGCGGCACAGAGGACAGGTAGCCGTCCTGGGCGCCGGCCGACTCGGCGAGCATGGCGTTGTAGAGCGTGTCCACGAACTCGCGAGCCCACTCAAGGGGCCCCAGGTTCTGGGAGGTGGACTGTTCCACGAGGTTGTGCACCCAACTCCGGCTGCGCAGACTCTTCGGGGGCTGGCTGGTGATCTCGTCGCGGATCGCCGTCGCGACGTCGAGGGGGCAGTTCCGTAGCCGGGCGGTCTCCTCCAGCTCGTCCTGTTCCAGACGGGCGAAGTGCTCAAGGTAGTCGTCCAGTCCGATCGTCGGCGGCTTGGCCTTGAAGCCGGCGTTCGGTGTGCGGCTGTACTCTGCGAGCCGAGTCAGGATCTCGAAGCGCTTGGCCAGATCCTCGTAGTCCGGTGCCCTCAGCCAGGTGGGCGTCGCCGGCAGCTGGTGCGGGTTGTCGTCCGCGCTGTCGAGGGCATCGGCCAGTTCCCTCCGCCGATCGACGTCGTCATTGATCGACAACCAGGCCGAAAGGCGGAAGTACGGCTTGGACTCGACCCGCCGAAGCTGTCCGGTGAAGGCGGAGAGCAGGCTGTGGGCGCCGAACCAAGTGACGATGAACGGACGGGCCTGACCGAGGCGTTCGCGAGCCTCGGGGTTCTTGGTCCGCCTGATGGTTTCGTCGCGGGTGGTCAGCACGGCGTCGACCAGCTCCAGAACGCTTACCGAGTCCGAACCGTAGCTGTTGTTGACGGCAAGCGAGTGGCCGAGTAGCAGGTACAACAGTGCTTCTGTCTGGGCCTGCGCCCGGTTGGGGTGGTCTACCTCCTCCTTCTTGGAGGTTGCTCTGGTGGAGTCGAAGGACTCCAGGAAGACCGTTCTGCGGCACATGTTGAGACTCCCAGGGGTGGGTCAGGAGAACGGCTCGGCCTGGAAGGGCGCTGGGAAGAGCACCGGGTCCGACCCGGTCTCCAGGTAGAGCATCGGAACCGCCGCTGCCCCGGGCTGTCCGGTCAGGACGTAGCGGTGAAGGGCCTCGGCGAAGGCGAGGTCGACCGGTGCGCCTTCGAGGACCAGCGCGGTGAAGTCCTCGACCAGGGGCTGGACGGTGTGGCTGTAGACCTGTGATCGCATGGCGACCACGCATGGCACACCGAGGCGGATCAGGAGTCGGGCCAGCGCTCCTGAGCGGCAGCCGACGAGCACCACCAAACGCGGGCCGGCGGCCGCCAAGCACGTGGCGACCAGATGGGTGGACAACGCCTCGTGGCGGTGGGAGAACTGCACCCGGTCCGGCGCGCAGTGTGCCCAAAGTTGCAGCAGGTCCACCGGTCTTCGCAGGGCCTCTGCGAGGTCGGTCTCCGTTTCCACGGTGCAGGGCGTCGGGGTGGACAGCTGGACGTGGCTTCGCCGGGTCCGGCGCTGGATCAGGTCGTACGCCTCGTCGGCGCTCTCCAGCGGGTCACGGCCGCCGGGCCTGCTGCGGTCCGTTCCGTGGAGGACGAGCAGGATGGGCCGGTGGGCCGGGGCAGGCTGTTCGGCGCGCTCGGTGGTCCGGTTCGGCGCCACCGTCCGGACAATCGTCACGGGAGGGCGGTTGAACCATCCGAGCGGCGCGTTTGCGGCGTGCAGGAGCTCCCAGGGCATGTCATCGGCCGCGCTGTCGGTGTCCAGCTCGACGCGCACCGGACGGTCCGGGCGCGAGCCCCGCGCAGTGTCCATGGCCAGGTCCACGCCCGCCTGCCACAGCAGTTCACCCACGCGGCCCGCGTCGAACACGGCCTCGGAGAGGTCGTCGATGCTCAGAGTCTGAGTGCGCAGGCCGGGGTACTCGCTGGTTGGCAGAACGGCCCTGCCGCCGCCCGGGATGCTGAGTTCATACCCCGCGTGCCCGTCGTCCGCGGCGGTGATCCGCATCCGGATCACCCCTGTGCCGCAGGCCTCCGGATCTGCCACGTCGTAGCCGAGCACCCGGGTGTCGGCGGCGGCGACGATCCGTCGATCGGCCACCGCCAGCTGCGCGGCCTGGGGTGCCGCCGGCTCGTGGTGTCTGCCGGACCCGAGCCGGATGCCCCCCTCGGGATCCGCGAGTGCGAACCTGCGATCGTCGTACACCGCCACCGGCCGGGCCCCGGTCGGCAAGGTGGCCACAGCATCGTCGTACCCGCGTCCGCCCCGGAACGCCTTCACGGCGCCGTTCGGCTGGTGCACCAGCGGACCTGCCGCGCCGAATCCCAGCAGCCTGGAACCGGCCTTCAGCTGGTAGAAGGACGGCGTGTCGTCCGTGGCGTCCATGAGAAGGAGCTTGCCGCCGTCATCTATTGCGGCCAGTGTCCCGTCGTTCGCGAACCGGATGTCGACCACCGTGCTCGGCAGCTCCAGCCTCGCCGGCTCCTGCCCGTGGCGCAGGACGACGACGCTCGCCGCCTCGGCGCGGGCATACAGCTCACCCCATTGAGCTACGGCAGGACACAAAGCACTGCTCAGACGCTCGGCTGCGGCGGAGACATGCGGATCCCACCGGTACGCGCCAAAGTGGCTGGCGATCAGCCAGCCCGGCCCGAGCGGCACCAGCTGGTACACCGAGCCGGCGGGCGACAGGGTGGTCTCGGCGACCACGGTGCCGCGCCCGTCGTAGGCGCGTACCCGACCGTGGGCGGTTCCCACAGCCGCCAGACCCCGGTGGGCGGCTGCGGCAGTGGTGACGGTGTCCTGGCCGGTCAGGGCCGTCGGCCGGCCGACAGTCGCCGTTTCGCTTCCCGCGCGGGCCAAGTCCCACTGGACCACCTCGACGCCGCAGGTCGTGATCAAGTAGCGCGAACCGAGTGCGGCGATGTGCTCGAAGGCCTCGTCGCCCGTCAATCGGTCCACGGCGTCGGGCCGGTCCCCGTCACCTGTGGCACGGGGCTCGGCGATGAGTACGGAGTCCACACTGGCCGAAGCGAGACGGCCGTCGGGCAGCCACGCTACCGCGCGGACGGCTGCATGCGGCCGGGGCGGGCCCTCGGAACCCTGCACCAGGACGTCTCCGCCCGCCGTGACGACCGCCAGCCGCTCTCCGGCCTGGTCCCAGGCGGCGGCAGTGATTCTGTCGGCAAGGGGAAGAGACGGCTCGGGGTTGTCGGCCTGCCATGGACCGTGCCACCCGAGCGTCCAGGTGGCCGTTGAGCCGTCAGCCCACAGGGCATGCAGCGTGCCCTCCCCTTGGAAGGCCACGGCGACCACGCGGCCGCCGGTCCGGCCCGGTGGCCGCAGGTCGTCCCAGGCGCCGGCGCCGCTACGGTAGAGGAGAACCCGCCCCGACTCGTCCCCACAGCCGACCCAGCCCTGGGGGCCGATCGCCGCCGCGGTGATCGCGGCCAACGGCTCCAGCCTGGGAGGCGCGGTCATACCCAGTGTGGTGAAGGAGGCGTGCAGACCTCCGGCGAAGATCCGTTCCCCGAGGACCGCCAGCGCCCGCACTGGGCCGTCCTGCAAGCGGGCGACCGTCGTCACCCCCTCGTCGGGCGCCCAGCGCTCGACCGATCCGGACATGGTGCCGAGGACCGCCGTCCGCTCGGCGCCCACCACGATGCTGACCCTTCCCGTGGCCCGTCCGTTGCGGCGGAACCGTCCGTCGCGGGAACGCGAGGACCAGCGCAGACGGAGGAAGGGGGCTCCACGCGCGTACAGCCATGCCACGGCCCATCGCTCGACCTCCGGCATCCACCATTCCACGGCGACTTCCAGCACAGCCTGGGCAAAGGCCGCTGTCCGGCGCTCTCCGACGACCGGCTTCCCCCCTACCCGCGTCCTGGCGTGGCGCAGCGCGAGAAGCAGGTCCCTGCCTCCCCTGTCGGCGGGGCGGGATTCACCGAGTCCGGTGATGAACCGCTCCACGTCGAAGTCGGCGTGCTGCTCTCTCCAGGGGACGGGTAATCCTTCGGCTCGATCGATTGCCATCCGAGCTCCTGAGACAGGTCGTCCCTACGGTTGACGGCGGGGGCGTCGACCAAGTGGGTGTGGGTCTCGCGCGGCCCCGGTCGGGTGGCAAACTCAACCCATCTTCGGAGGCCTCAGCGGCCTGTCGGCGCGAAGGGTCTGCCCGGGAGGTTCATCGTGGCCGGGCCTGCGGTGGTGCTCCTTGGCGACGACAGTCGGGATGGTGGGCGAGCCCATTCGGGCCACCCGGTCGCGGGCCCGAGCTTCGATTTCAGCTGCCTCTTGAGAGCTCCAGGCACGCAATTCGGTTACTGACCCGACACAGGGCCAGGCGTCCCACGCCGCATGACGGCGTCCGTGTGATCTGTAAGAACCAGTCTACCGAGCTGCCCCCAGGGCCTCCAGAGTCTGTTGGCGACCGTCCGGGAGGGGGGACCGGGTATGGCGGCGGAGTGTTGCCTGCACGGCTGCCGACAACTCGCTCTGATCGTGACCCGTGTTGAATGGGAACTCCGCCGGATGGCTCTCTTTGGGAATTGACCGGTTCGATCAGGTCTGGTTGGCCCTGGTCCAGAACCGCCCGGCGCCTGACACTCCGGGGCTGTCGGCAACCAGCCGACGGCCCCGGGCGGTATTGGTGATGGCCACCGCTGCGTCCGTCGGGCCTGCTCGGGCGCGCGGGGGCGGTGGGTCGCGCGGATCAGTAGGACTGAAGCTCGATCAGGCGGCCGTCGGGGTCGCGCAGGTGGGCGCTGCGCAGGTTCAGGCCCCACTCGGGGCGGTCGGTGGCCACGACGGCGAGCGTGCCCCCGTGGCGCAGGCAGAGGGCGAGCGCCTCGTCGACGTCGCTGACGCGGAAGACCAGCATGGCCGCGTCCTGGACCGGCGGCGCCTCGACCGGGAGCCCGGAGGTGCCCAAGGTGAAGGCCATCAGGCCGCGGTCGTAGAGCGCGAGGAGGGTCCGGTCGGCGACGTCCCAGTTGGCGTACGGGCCGGCGGACGAGCCTTTGACCAGGACGGCGCCCGTCAGGCGCGGCAGGACGGCCTCGTAGAAGTCGAAGCACTCGGCGAAGCGTGAGACGAGCAGGCGGTTGTGCAGGGCGTCCACAGCGGGCTCCCGGGATCGACGGCCAATATTAGTGGGTCTCGACCCACTATAGGGTCAGACCATAGACTTATGCCATGACCTCCGAGACTCCCGAGAACGCCGGCACTGCTGGGACTGCTGGGGCTGCTCGCGCTGCCGGGGCCGCCGGCGTCGACGAGCGGGCCACTCCGCCCACGCTGGTCGACCTCAGCACCTACCTCCTCTCCCGGACGGGCAAGGCGGCCCGCGGCCGGCTCGCCGAGCGGCTGGCCGGCCGGGGCCTGCGGCTCTGGGACATGGCCGTGCTCGCCGCGCTCGCCGACTTCGGGCCGCACGCCCAGCGCGACCTCGTCCGGCGGCTCGGCGTGGACGCGAGCGACATGGCCAAGGTCGCCGACCACCTCGCCTCCGCCGGCTACGTCGAGCGGATCCGCGACACCGCCGACCGCCGGCGCGTCTCGGTCAGCATCACCGAGACCGGCCGGGACGTCCTGGCCGAGCTGGACGCGGAGGCCCGCGCCGTCCAGGACGAGGTGCTCGCGCCGCTCACCCCGGAGGAGCGCCTGACCCTCCACGAGCTGCTGCGCCGCGTCCACGGCGGCCTGCCGGGCGCGCCCTGACGGCGTGTCTGCTTCGGCGCCTGTCTGCGGCCGGTGAGGTCGCTAGGCGGGCCGGGCGAGCGGCAGGGGGCGTCGTCCGCCGGCGAACTCGGGTGCCCAGCGCGGGTCCTCCAGCACGTCCGAGAGCCGGGCGACGAGCGTCCCGGTGTGCTCCGCGTGGATCATGGCGCCGCCGCCCGCGTAGACGCCGACGTGGTGCAGCGGGGCGTCCCGGCGGGAGAAGAAGAGCAGGTCGCCGGGGAGCAGGTCGCGGGCGGCGACCGGGGTGGAGCGGTGGTACTGCGCGACGGTGTAATGGGCGAGGTCCACCGCCCCGCCGCTGGCCCGGTACCAGCAGAACAGCGCGAGTCCGCTGCAGTCGAAGCCGACGGTGTTCTCGCCGAGGCACTGGCCGTTGAGGTAGCCGTTCTCCTCGTCGCAGAACCCGATGCTCGCGCCCAGCCGGTCGCCGCCGCCCCAGGCGTAGGGGACGCCGATCTGGGCGGCGGCGACGGTGGCGGCCTGGCGCCCCCAGGATGCGACCGCGTCCGATGTGGGCGCGGGTGTGGGCGTGTCGGGCGCGGGTGCGCCCCGTGTGCCCGGAGCGCCGGAGGCCGGCGGGGTGGCGGCGGACGCGGGAGCGGCGCCCAGGGCCGGCGTGACGCCGGCGCCCAGGGCCAGTCCGAATCCCAGCAGCCGGCGGCGGCCGACGTTCCGGCCCGATGGCGAGCAGCGCATGGCAAACCCCCTGGTAGCGGTTGGACCACCAGGATCCCGGGACGGTGCGGGGGGCCGCCATCACCCGCACCGGTGAACCCTCCGCGACGTCCCCCGAGTGCCGTACGGCGGGCGCCGGTAAATGGTTTGACGGGTGATCACGGGGTGTCGACGATGAGTCGGAACCACCCGTTCGAACCCTCCGGAGCCCCAGATGAGCAGTGCCGTTCGGCTGATCCGCAACCACCGGCTCACCCAGGCCGTCGACTACGCCTACGGCGCGGCCGTGGACGCACCGGTCCGCTCGCTCTGGCTGGCCGGCGCCTGCCCGCTCGACACCGAGGGGCGGACGGTGGCGGTCGGCGACTACGCGGGGCAGGCCCACCAGGTCATGCGGAACCTGATAGCCGTCCTGGAGGACGAGGGTGCCACGCTGACCGACCTCGTCCGGACCACCGTGTACGTGGCCTCCTCCGACCAGGCCGACCTGGTGAAGGTCTGGGAGGTCTACCGCTCGTACCTGGGGAGCCACGACGTCCCGAGCACCTTGCTCGGAGTCTCGGTGCTCGGGTACAACGACCAGCTCGTCGAGGTGGAGGCGGTCGCTGTGCTGTCGTGAGGTGGCTGTGCGGCGCCGCGGCCTCAGCCGGCGGCGAGGAGGTCGTCCAGCTGCTCGAAGCCCTCGACCACGCCGCGTTCCATGCCGCTGGCGATGAACGCGTCGCGGGCCTCGACCGTGTCCAGCAGTGAGAGCGTGGAGAGCCGGGTGCGTCCTGCGCCGATCGGCTCGAAGAGCGCGGTCTCCAGCTGGACGCCGTCCGGCACGCCCTCGTAGGTGAAGGTCTGCACGAGCCGGCTGCTGGGTCGGAGCTCGTGGAACGAGCCGTAGAAGGAGGCGACCACCTTGCCCTCGGACAGGGCGGAGTAACGGTAGCTGCCGCCCGTGCGGGCGTCCCAGACGTCGATCTTCATCTCGATGTCCTTGGGGCCCAGCCACTGGCTGACCAGCTCGGGCTCGATCCAGGCCCGGTACACCCGCTCCGGCGGGGCGTCGAACTCGCGGACGATCCGGATCGTGGGCAGCTGCGGGTCGGCTTCGATCCGGGTCTCGTTGGCGTGCGTGGAGGTCATGACGGTACTCCTTCGCTCTGTTCGCTGTGTTCGCTCTGTTCGGGGCGGTTCGGGTGCGTAGGGCGGTCGGGGTGCCCCGGGGTGTCGCCGGGCCCGTCGTCCATCGTGGCGAGCACGGCGTCCAGGCGGCGGAACCGCTCCTCGGCCTGCCGGCGGTAGCGCTCGATCCACGTGGTCATCAGGTCGAGCGTCCGGGGCTCCAGATGGCACGGGCGTCGCTGCGCGTCGCGGCTTCGGCTCACCAGTCCGGCCTCCTCCAGCACCTTGAGGTGCTTGGAGACGGCCTGCATCGACATCGCGTACGACTCGGCCAGCTCGCCGACGGTGGCGTCGCGCACCGAGAGCCGGGCGACGATGTCGCGCCGCGTCGGGTCGGCAAGGGCGACGAACGCCCGGGAGAGCTGGTCGACGGCCATCGTGCACCCCTGCCTTTCACAACCGTTTGGTTGAGAACAACGCTACGCCCCTCCGCCGGCGTATTCAACCAAGGGGTTGAGAACGGACCCGCCCGGGCCGCGGACTCGCCCGGGCCGCGGGCGCGCCCACGGACGCGGCACGGGTGTCGGGGGAGGGGCCGCGGTGGGTGGTCAGCCCTTGGCTGCGGCCCGCCGGGCGAGGATCGCCGCCCGTCGTTCGTCGAACCGGGCCGCCTGGACGGCCAGGGTGTCGAGCAGCAGCCCCAGCTGCTCCTGCGCCTCGACCCCGTCCGGCCCCAGCCCGCCGATCGCCGCCACCTTGAGGTGGCGCAGGACGGGCAGCAGCACGTCGTCGAGGTGGACGCGAGGGTTGTAGACGCCGTCGACGGCGATCCGCGCAGCGGCGCGCTCGAAGCCGGGCATGCCGTGGCCCGGCATGCGGAAGTTCGTCACCACCTCGGTGACGGCCTGCATCGCCTGGTCGGGGGCGAGTTCGAACGCGGCCCCGAGCAGGTTCCGGTAGAAGATCATGTGCAGGTTCTCGTCGTTGGCGACCTGCGCCAGCATCCGGTCGCAGAGCGGATCGCCCGAGGCGTGCCCGGTGTTGCGGTGCGAGATGCGGGTGGCCAGCTCCTGGAAGGCGACGTACGCGACCGTGTGGAGCGGGGAGTGCCGGTTGTCGGAGACGAAGCCGTTGCGCATGTGGGTCATCCGGGCGCGTTCCAGCTCCACCGGGTCGACGGCGCGGGAGGCGATGAGGTAGTCGCGCAGGACCATGGAGTGCCGGGCCTCCTCGCTGGTCCACTGGTGCACCCAGGTGCCCCAGGCCCCGTCGCGGCCGAACAGGGTCGCGATCTCGTGGTGGTAGCTGGGCAGGTTGTCCTCGGTCAGCAGGTTCACCACGAGCGAGACCCGGCCCACCTCCGTCAGCGGCGACTGCTCGGCCGACCACGGCTCTCCGCCGAGCGGTCCGTCGAAGTCCCGCCCCCGGCTCCAGGGCACGTACTCGTGCGGCATCCACTCCTTGAAGACCCGCAGGTGGCGGTCCAGCTCCCGCTCGACCACCTCCTCCAGGGCCTGCAGGAGACGGACATCGGTCCACCGGGTGCGGGTGGAGGTGTTGCTCACGGCTTCAACTCTCGATCGGCGGGCAAACCTACGGTTCCGTAGGTAGCGTCACCGTAGATCGGCCCGACCGGTGGCGTCTGGGGCCCTTGGACCCCATTGGCGGCGGAATGCGTCCCGCGGAACCGCGCGCGGTCGACGGGCCGCTCCTGGGTGCCCCGTTCGCCTCTGCCCGCAATGGTTCAGACCAATGCGTGGCATCGGATCCTGGAGCCCCCGCCCTGCGCGGGGCCAGGAGTATCCGCACGTCGCCGCCCCGGTGCCCGGGCCGGGCGGTCACCGGGGGAGCAGGTCGGGGATCATGGGGGCGTGACGCGCATCCTGACCCGCAGTGACCTTGAGGCCGTGCTGGACCCGGCGGCCTGCCTGGGCGCCTTGGCGGACGGCTTCCGCAGCGCCGACACGTGGTCGGCGACCGGGCAGCGGGTCCGGGCGGACCTGCCGTTTCCCGGCACGGCCACCGCCCTGATCCCCGGGCTGCTGCCCGGCGCGGACAGCTACACCGTGAAGGTGAACGCGAAGTTCCCCGGCGCCGGCCCGGCGCTGCGCGGGGTGATCTGCCTGCACGACGGCCGCGACGGGGAACTCCTCGCGCTCCTGGACTCCGCGACCGTCACCGCCTGGCGCACCGGCCTGGCGGCGGCCCTGGGGACGCACGCCCTTGCAGCTGCCGACCCGGACGGGGAGGCGGTGCTGGGTGTGATCGGCGCGGGCGCGCAGGCGGAGCTGATGGTGCGGGGGCTCCGCAGCCTGCGGACCTTCCGCGACCTCGTGGTGCACGACACCGATCCTGCCCGGAGCGCCGCGTTCGCGGCCCGGCACGGCGGGCGGACCGCCGGCTCCGCTGCGGAGGCCGCCACGGCCGCGGACGTCCTGCTGCTGGCCACCTGGTCGCGGGAGCCCCTGCTGCACCTCGCGGACACCCGGCCCGGCCAGCACCTGACGTCGCTGGGGGCCGACGAACCCGGCAAGCAGGAGCTCTCCGCCGATCTGCTGGCCGCTTCGCTCCTCGTGGTCGACGACCGGGACCTGGCGGCCGCCGCCGGGGCGCTCGCGGCCGCCGGACTGCCCGCCTCGGTTGCTGCGGCCACCCTGGGCGAGGTCCTTCGCGGCGAGCACCCGGGCCGCCCGGACGGCGCGGCGCGGACCGTCTACGCCCCCGTCGGGCTGCCCTGGCAGGACCTCGCGCTCGCCCGCCTCGCCCACCGGGAGGCCGAGGAGCGCGGCATCGGGACGAGGATCGACCTGCTGTCCTGATCCGGTGTCTCCCCTCCCACCGCCCTGCGGCGGGAGGGGGAGCCACCCCGAGGCCACCCCGCAGGGCGGCCCGGAGCCGCAGGTCGCCCCGGACGGCTCAGACGTACCGGAGGTCGATGACCTCGTAGGCGGCGTTGCCGGTGTCGGCGGTCTCGCAGACGGCCAGCAGGACGTGGTGGCCCGCGCTGCGGACCGGCAGTTCCACCGCGTGCGTGACGGCCCCCTCGGGGACGAGCTCCCGGGTGGCCAGCCAGTAGGGCTGCCGGGTGTTCTCGACCCGGTGCACCGGATCCGGCTCGAACTGGTCCCGGCCGAGCGGGAGCGACGGGTCCCAGCCCGGGCGGGTGAGGAAGTAGTTCCACCGCCGGACGGCGCCCGACACGTCGTTCCACACCACGTCCAGGCGCTGCCCGGCGCGGACGTCGGTCTTCGCCCAGTCGCTCCCGGGCCGGTCGAGCTGGGCGGCGGAGGGGTCGCCGGTGCTGGCGATCGCCCCGTCGGCGGGCGGCGACTGGTTGATGACGTCGTCGGGCGCGACCGCGTCGCGCAGCCCCCGCTCGGTCGCGGGGAAGAACTTGCCCGCCTTCAGGGCGCTCGTGCGGGCCGGGTCGAGGTGGCGGCCGGCCCGGGAGGGCGGTGTGGTGACCTGGGCGATGCGTACGGACATCGGGATCTCCTCGTCTCGTGGCACCCGGTCCGTGCCGGGTGTGCCGCGGGTCGGCTTTCCGCCGTCGCCCGCGGGGAAACGCTCCGTGAGCATGTTTGACCGAACACGATCAAATCGGGTCCGAATTCGGCGGTACCCGCACGATGCGGTGACCGGATGCCGTTCCCGCCCGACCGGATCGCCAGCCTCGCCTGCCCGGACGCCGCTCCCGCCGTCCGCCTCCGCACCCTGGTTCGAATGTCAGTGCGGCGCGACATGATGGGCTCATGAAGGACGAAGCCACCTTGGCCTCCCCCGCTGCCCTGGCGTCTCCCGGCGCCTACGTCGACGCCGTCGCGACGGCCGTGCGGGCCGCCGCGGCGTACTACGCCGACGGCTCCACCCCGCTCGGGGACGACGAGTACGACGCCCTGGTGCGCGCCATCGAGGCCTACGAGACCGCGCACCCGGACGAGGTGCTGCCGGACTCGCCGACCGGCAAGGTGGCCGGCGGTGCGGCGGTCGGCGACGTGCCGCACTCGGTGCCGATGCTCTCGCTCGACAACGTCTTCTCCGCCGAGGAGCTGGAGTCCTGGGCCGCCGGGCTGGAGCGCCGGCTCGGCCGGCCGGTCGCCGCCTGGTGCGTGGAGCCCAAGCTGGACGGCCTCGCCGTCGCCGCCCGCTACCGGGCCGGCCGCCTCAGCCAGG
This sequence comes from Kitasatospora sp. NPDC090091, assembly GCF_044747365.1. Lineage (NCBI taxonomy): Bacteria > Bacillati > Actinomycetota > Actinomycetes > Kitasatosporales > Streptomycetaceae > Kitasatospora > Kitasatospora sp. NPDC090091. Next base: position 121,571 of record NZ_JBIVDY010000019.1, on the reverse strand, counting down.
TGCTGACCCGGGGCGACGGCCTGGCCGGCGAGGACATCACCCACGCCGCCGACGCCGTGCTCGGCCTGCCCGAGCGGCTCGCCGAGCCGGTCGACATCGAGCTGCGCGGCGAGGTCCTGCTCACCCAGGAGCAGTTCGACCACGCCAACGCCGTCCGCACCGCGCACGGCGCCACCCCGTTCGCGCACCCGCGCAGCGGCGCCGCCGGCACCCTGCGCGCCAAGGACCGGCCCTACCGCGTCGAGCTCACCTTCTTCGCCTACGGCGCGGTCGGCCTCCCCGGCGCCGACCACAGCGACCTCGACCACGGCGACCTGCTCGCCCGGCTCGCCGAGCTCGGCGCCAACACCGCGGCCAGCACGGCCGCCGACCCGCGCCGCTGCGCCACGCTGGCGGAGGTCGCGCAGCGGATCGACGAGATCGCCGCCCTGCGTGCCGCGCTGCCGTTCGGCATCGACGGGGTCGTGGTCAAGGCGGACGCGGTGGCCGACCAGCAGGAGGCCGGCTCCGGCTCGCGCGCCCCGCGCTGGGCGGTGGCCCGCAAGCTTCAGGCGCAGCACAAGGTCACCCGGCTGCTCGGGGTCGAGTGGAACGTCGGCCGGACGGGCATCATCGCGCCCCGCGCCGTCCTGGAACCGGTGGTCATCGACGGCGTCACCGTCACCTACGCCACCCTGCACAACCCGGCGGACATCGAGCGGCGTGGCCTGATGATCGGCGACCAGGTCTTCGTCTACCGCGCCGGGGACGTCATCCCGCGGGTGGAGGCGCCGCTGGTGGACGAGCGGACCGGGGCCGAGCAGCCGATCGAGTTCCCCGAGGTCTGCCCGCGCTGCGGCGACGCCATCGACACCTCGGAGCAGCGCTGGCGCTGCGTGCGCGGCCGGGGCTGCCAGGCGGTCGCCTCGATCATCTACGCCGCCGGGCGGGACCAGCTGGACATCGAGGGCCTCGGCGGCACCCGGGCCGTCCAACTCGTCGAGGCCGGGCTGGTCGCCGACCTCGCGGACCTCTTCACCCTTACCAAGGAGCAGCTCCTCACCCTGGAGCGGATGGGCGACACCAGCGCCGACAACCTGCTCGCCGCCATCGAGACGGCCCGCTCCCAGCCGCTCAACCGGGTGTTCTGCGCACTCGGCATCCGCGGCACCGGTCGGACGATGTCACGCCGGATCGCCGCGTACTTCGGCAGCATGGCGGCCGTCCGGGCCGCCGACGCCGAGGCGCTGGCCGGGGTGGACGGCATCGGGACGGAGAAGGCGGCCGTCATCGTCACCGAACTGGCGGACGTCGCCGGCCTGTTGGACAAGCTCGCGGCCCAGGGCGTGGGCACCGCTGTGACCGCGCCCGCCGGAGCCGCGGCGACCGCCGACGCGGCCGCGGCGTCGGGGGATCAGGGTGCGGCGCCGGCGGCCGGCCCGCTGACGGGCGAGAGCGTCGTCGTCACCGGCGCCATGACCGGCCCGCTGGCCGACCTCTCCCGCAACGGCGTGAACGAGCTGATCGAGCGCGCCGGCGGCAAGGCCTCCTCCTCGGTCTCCAAGCGGACGACGCTGCTGGTCGCGGGCGAGAAGGCCGGCTCCAAGCGCGCCAAGGCCGAGGAACTGGGCATCCGCATCGTCACCCCGGACGCGTTCGCCGAGCTGGTCGCCGAGTACCTGGCCCAGGACTGACCGACGACGGCGCGGCGGGGGCGCTGAGCGGCGCGGCGGCACAGGGGCTACGGCAGGCGCCCGAGCTCGCCCTCCACGACGGTCTCGGTGATCGGTGGCCGGCCCCGGAGGGCGAGGAGCTCGTTCGCGAGTGCCATGACCGGGCGCGGGTCGCGGTCGGTGTACACCCCGATCCCGGCCGCCGCGAGGCTCCTCGGGACGGCGTCGGCGTCGAGCAGGGCGCGCCAGTCCTCCGGCGGCAGGCTCAGGAACTCCAGGCCGGTCAGGCCGGCGATCTCCAGCGGATCGACGAGCGTCCCGGGGCAGGCGACGAGGGTGCGCAGGCGCGGCAGCCCCACGACGGCGGCGAGGCTGAACGGCTCGCCGTCCGTCCCGCCGAGGCTGAGGACCTCCAGGCCGGGGTGGGCCGCAGCCTCGACACCCTGCCCGTAGGGGCGGTGGATCCGCGCCACGTAGGGCGGCCGGTCCCAGCTCCGGGCGGAGCACCAGGAACGCTCCGGATCCTGCACCAGGTCGGTGAGGGACTCGGCGAGCAGGCCGGCCCCGAGCCCGTACGCGCGGTCGAGGACGATGACCTGCCCGGTGTGGCCCCGCGGGCCGGGCGTCAGGTCGACGGCCACCCTGTCCCCGCCGCCGGTCTCGCCGATGACGACCCAGCCGGGCGAGCCGACCAGGTTCTGCGTCGCCGAATCGGGCGGGGTGACGGCCGCCTCCGTCGCGGCGAGCTCCCAGAGGAACGAACGGTCGGGCGTGTCGGCGACGGAGATGCAGTCCAGTGCCGTCAGCTCGAAGCCGACGGCGTCGAAGACGCGCTCGGCCGCCTCGTCGTCGTCAACCCAGTCGGCCGGCCGGGCCCGGGTCACCCGGTAGAGCACCCGGACCTCGGCGGGCAGCGAGAAGCCGAGGCGCGCCTCCGCGGCGGCGATCTCCTCCTCGGTGGCGCCGACGGCATCGGGAATCCGCTCGCGGAGCGTCCGCTCCAGCAGTGCCAGGTCCGCGGAGGGGGCCGGCCGTGCCTCGGGCACCGCCTCGGGCCGGCGGCGCCACGGCGCGGGCACGGCACCTTCGACCAGGAGCAGTGCCCCCGGGTGGGCGTTGCCGAGAGCGCGGCCGACGGCAGCACTCGGGGTGAACAGCTGGAGCACCGCCCTCCCGCCGGGAGGGATCTCCGCCGTGAACGCGACGTCGTCGACGCCGGCGGCCGCGAGCGCGTCCTGGACCTGCTGGACCGCGTCGAGCTCGCCCCGCACCACTGTGACCGGCACGCCCGTGACCGGCACGGCCCGCCGCGGCTGCAGCGCCGGCAGGCTCCACCCGTCCCGGGCGATCCGCCCCGCCACGTAGCCGCCCGGCGCGGCGAGACGCTCCGCGTGGGCGGCGCGCAGGAGCCGCAGCAGCGGCTCCCAGGTGGCGAAGTCGTCGAGTGCGGTCATGCTTCGGCCTCCAGCGGGTTCGGCGGGCCGTCCCCACCGACGACGAACTCAGTCACCGACAAGCTCACGGCCCCAGTCGATCACGGCGGCGGACCGCGGTTCCACCGGGTTTCGCCGGCCGCGCGCGTGTCCGGGCCGCGCGCCTTCCGAGACGCGGATCCCGGGGTGCGGTGCCCTCGGTGCGATAGGGTGGCCGCGCCGAATGTGAACGTGATCCAGGGGGAGGTGAGACCCATCAACCGTGTGTCGGAGCGGGTGCTCCCCGGGAACGGCCGTGATGGCGTGGCGCCGCAGCTGTAGTGGTGCCGGGCCGGTTCGGTGACGGCCCTTCGGGGGAGCCCGGGCGGATGGCTCCGCCCGTTCACTTCCTTGGGATTACTCCTTGTCTGTCTTCTCCTCCTCCCTGCTGCGTTCGTCGGTGGCCTCCCGGCTGCGGGCGGCGGGGTGCGTCTTCGCCGAGGACGAGGCGCGCATCCTGCTCGCCGCCGCGGCCACGCCCGCCGACCTCGCGGCGATGGTCCGCTCCCGCGCGGACGGGCGTCCGCTGGAACACGTGGTGGGCTGGGCCGATTTCGGCGGTCTGCGGATCGCCGTCGACCCGGGGGTCTTCGTGCCCCGGCGCCGCAGCGAGTTCCTGGTCCGTACGGCGGCCGGGCTGACGCCCGGGGGCGCCCTGGTCGTCGATCTCTGCTGCGGCAGCGGCGCATTGGCCGCCGCCCTGGCGGCGCAGGTCGCCCACCCGGTCGAGGTGTACGCGTCGGACGTCGACGCCGCCGCCGTCGACTGCGCCCGCCGCAACCTGGCCGGCATCGGCGGCCGGGTCCTGCGGAGCGACCTGTTCGCGGAACTGCCCGCCGAACTGCGCGGCAGGGTGGACGTGCTGCTGGCCAACGTCCCCTACGTGCCGACGGCGGACATCGCGCTGCTCCCGGCCGAAGCCCGGCTGCACGAGGCGCTGCCCGCGCTCGACGGCGGCGCGGACGGCCTGGACGTGCTGCGCCGGGTGGCCGGCGAGGCGCCGCAGTGGCTGGCGCCGGAGGGATCGCTGCTGTTCGAGACCAGCGAGCGCCAGGTGCCCGAGGCGCTCGCCGTCGTGGCCGCGGCCGGGCTGGACGCCGCCCTGTCCTGGTGCGAGGACCTCGACGCGACCGTGGTGACGGCGACCCTGCGGTGACGCCGCGGTGCTCCCGGGCCGCCCGCGCGAAGCGGTGCCCCCGGGAGCACCGCCCGGCCGTCGGAAGCCTCGCGGCCGGCCGCCCGGCCATGACGCAATTCCGGTTGCCGCGTCCGTCGCCGGCGTGGTGGAGTACGCGCAATGGATATTGATCATGACAAGCTGCTCGCCCTCCTCGACTCCCGGATGCGCCGCGGCGCCGGGCCCGAGACCCCCGCCGCCCGGATCGAGCACGTGCCCGGCGTGGTGCGCCAGAGCGGGCCGGAGAGCGTCTGGAACGGCGTGCTCTGGTCGGAGCTCGACGCCGGCACCGCCGACGGCGTGATCGCCGAGCAGGTGCGCCACTACACCGAGCTCGGCCAGGACTTCGAGTGGACGCTCTACGGCCACGACCGCCCGGCCGACCTCGCCGACCGTCTGGTGGCCGCCGGCTTCACCCCGGACGAGCCGGAGACCCTGATGGTCGCCGAGCTGGCCGGCCTCGTCCGCCGGACGGACGGCACCGGGACGCCGGGGATCGAGCTGCGCGAGGTCACCGACGAGGCCGGCGTGGCCCAGGTGGTCGCAGTCCACGAGCAGGCGTTCGGTACCGACGGCACCCGGCTGGGGCGCCGCATCCTGGCCCAGCTGGCCGAGAGCCCGGACACCTTCAAGGTCCACCTGGCCGTCGCCCACGAGGACGGCCGCGAGATCCCGGTGAGCGCGGCCCGGATGGAGCTGCACCCCGGCACGGGCTTCGCCGGCCTCTGGGGCGGCGGGACGCTGGCCGGCTGGCGCGGCCGCGGCATCTACCGCGCCCTGGTCGCCCACCGGGCCCGGATCGCCGCCGAACTCGGCTACGAGTACCTGAGGGTGGACGCGTCCGACCAGAGCCGCCCGATCCTGGAGCGCCTGGGCTTCGTCGTCCTCACCACCATGACGCCCTACCAGTACGACCCGGCCCGGGCGCAGCGCTGACAAAGCGCCCCCGGGGGAAGCAACGCCCGGAGGCTCCCGGCCGCCGTCGGCCGGGAGCCGGGGGTGCCCGGTCAGGGGATCAGGATCAGCGGCCCTGGAGCGACTTGACGTTGTTGCCGAAGGTCCAGTTCTTCGAGCCGTCCCAGTTCAACGACCATGTCATCAGGCCCTTGAGCCTGCTGCTCGCGCCGGTGCCGTAGCTGTTCCACGCCTGGGTGACCTGGCCGGTGGTCAGGTAGCCGCCGCCGGCGCCGGGCTGGGCCGGCAGGCCCGGGACCTGCTTGTCGAACGGGACCCGCACGGTGGTGCCCTGGACGGTCAGGCCCTTGTCGAGGCAGGTGGTCTGGGCGGTGAAGCCCTGGACGGTGCCCGCGGAGTAGGAGTCGCCGGAGCAGCCGTACATACTGCCGTTGTAGTACTGCATGTTGAGCCACCAGAGGCGGCCGTTGTCGGCGTACTTCTTGATGATCGGCAGGTAGGCGCCCCAGATGGAGCCGTAGACGATGCTGGCACCGGTGACGTAGGCGGTCTCGGGCGCCATCGTCAGGCCGAAGCCTGCGGGCATCTGGGCCAGGATGCCGTCGATGATCCGGATCAGGTTGGCCTGGGACGGGGAGGGGCTGGTGATGCTGCCGGTGCCGACCAGGCCGGTCTCGATGTCGATGTCGATGCCGTCGAAGTTGTTGGCCTTGAGGATCGGCACGATGGTGGCCACGAACCGGTCGGCGACGGCCGTGCTGTTCAGGTCGATGCCGGCCGCGGCGCCGCCGATGGACATCAGGACGGTCAGCCCGGAGGCCTTGGCCTGGCAGACCTCGGCGGGGGTGGGCACCTTGACGGTGCTGTCCATGCCGTCCTGCCAGAGCGCGGTGCCGTCGGAGAGGATCACCGGGAACGCGGTGGTGACGACGTTGTAGCCGTGGGCGGGGATCCGGCTGTCGGTGATCGGGATCCAGCCGAGCGGCGGGTGGACGCCGTTGGCGGCGCCGTCCCAGTTCTCCCAGTAGCCCTGCAGCACCTTGCCGGTGGGGCGGGGCTTGGTCGCGCAGGTGGCGGCGGCGGTGCCGGCCGAGACCGGGGCCGACGCCGCGGTACCCGGGGCGGCGGGCGCGGCGGAGGCTGCGGTGCCGGCGCCCACGGGCGCGGCGAGGGCCAGCGCCAGGGCGGCGCCGAGCAGCCGGACGGTCCGTTGGATCATGACGTGTGCTCCCTTCCGGCCATGGCCCGGTGGGCCCGTGCGGGGGCCGGTGTGGGGGAGGCCATGGCGAGTGACAGTGGGGGTGTTCGGCGGGAAGCCCGATCGTGGATGTCGCGCCCCTGACAGGCGAGGAGTGCCCGGGGTGTGCGACGCGATCGCAGGGAAGCGTAGGAGTCCCCTGATGCAGCGTCAAGAGGTCTGGACCAATGTGTCAAGAACCGGCCCAGCCGGGCTCTGTGACGATCGGTCAAAGAGCCCGGCCGGGCCGGGGCGGGGGTTCCCGAGGACGCTCAGGGCAGCGGGAGCCGCCGGGCGAAGGCGTCGGAGGCGCCGTTGGTGTCCGGCGCGACCAGCGTGCCGTCGTCCGCGGTGAAGAGCACGGTGGTGCCGAGCGCGTCGATGAACGGGAGGTAGGACGAGCCCGCCGACTGCGCCCCGTCCGAGGAGACGCTGACCCGCTCGGTGCGGCCCGTCCACAGGTCGTGGCGGAAGACGTCCTCCACCAGGTTGGTGTCGTCGGCCACCAGGTTGTCGGCGGACGACGTGAAGTAGACCCAGCGGTTGCCGGCCGCCATCACGGCGTCGTAGGAGGAGCCGGTGAGCGCGGCGCCGCCGAGACCGGTGCCGATCGGGCGGACGGTGCCCTGGCGCAGATCGCGGACGAAGACCTGGAAGTGCCAGCCGAGGCCGCCCTCCGGCTGCGCCGGGTCCGTGACGGGCAGGGAGAACAGGGCGTAGCGGGCGTCCGGGCTGAGCGAGCCGCCGGCGGCGCCGTGCAGCAAGCCGTCGGTGCCGATGCTCCCGCCGCTGGTCCGCCCGGTCCGCAGGTCGTGCAGGTAGAACGGGTACTGGCGCGGCTTGAGGATGTCGGCGCGTGCCGCGGTCGGCGGCGCGGCATCCGGTCCGGCGCCCTGCGCGGCGCCCGGCCCGGAGGCCGACCGGCCGGCCCCGGACGGCACGCCCGGACGGTGGTCGGGGACCGCGTCCTCGGCGGCGGCCTCCGCCGCGCTCGGCTGCGCGAAGGCCGGCTGTGCGACGGCGGGCTGCGGGGTTGCGCGCGGGGTTCCGTCCTGCGGGGCCGTCGACTGCGGGGCGGCGGCCGGCGCGCCGGTGCCGTCCGGCGGCAGGAGGTTGGTGGCCTTGGAGATGAAGCCGACGGTGCTGCCGTCCGCGCTGATCACCGGTTCGGCGGAGGGGCGGTCGGCCGGCCCGCCGTTCGCGCCGACGCTGATCAGCCGGGTGGTGCCGTTCCACCGGTCGGTGACGAAGATGTTGGCGAGGCCGGGGGTTCCCTCGGGCACCAGGTCGGTCCGGGTGGAGGCGAAGGCGACGTAGCGGCCGTCCAGGCTGACCGACGCGCGGTAGGAGTTGCGGTCCGTCTGGTCCCGGGTCGGGTCGCCGGTGGTCAGCCGCTCGGTGCGGCCGGTCCAGCGGTCGCGGACGTAGAGGTCCTCGGCGCCGTTGGTGTCGCCGGCGGCCAGTGCGGCGGTCGAGGTGAAGACGACGTAGCGCCCGTTGCCGCTGATCGCGCCGTCGTAGGAGCCGGCGGCGCCCTGGGAGCCGTCCTCGGCCAGGCTGATCCGCTCGACCCGGCCGGTCCAGGTGTCCCGCACGAACACGTCGGTCTGGCCGTTGGTGTCGCCCGGCACGAGGTTGGTGGCGGTCGAACTGAAGACGGCGTACCGGCCGTCGGCGCTCAGCCCGTTGGCCCAGGACGCGCCGTCGGGCTGCGCGCCGGCCTGGCCGGTGCTCACCCGGCTGGTGGACGCCCAGGGCGACCGGGCCGGGCCGGCCGCGGCGGGCGCCGCCGTCCCGGCCAGCGCGGCCGCCACCAGCGCGGCGACGACGACGGCGGCCCGCCGGCGCCCCGGCGCCCGGCCGTGGCCGGGCCCTCCGGCTGGATCTGACGTCACGTCATGGGCGTTACTCGTGAAGGCTGTCGATGAACTGGCCATGGTTGGTCCCCTCCTTCGATCGCGCCGTTGCCGCGCACGGCGTCGCGCCGCGTCCGCGCGGCCCGCCCCCCGGCGGCCGGCTCCGGGGGCATGCTGCCCACGCCCCCGGGGCAGAGCCAACCGTTCGCCGTGCCCCGCGGTCAACGCCCGGCTTCGGAGAGTGACGACATCACGCCAAGAATCCCGCCGCGCACGGCGGCCGGCCCCGGCGGCCGTCCGGTCGGGGGAGGCGATCCGGGCGGCGCACCCGCCGGGCCGGGGTCAGCCCAGATCGCGGATGGCGGCCAGCACGTCCAGGCCGAGCCCGGGGTCCGCGTCCTCGGGCAGGCTGACCGAGATCCGGGTGGCCAGGCCGGCGTAGCGGCGGTGGATCTCCCCGGCGACCTCCTCGACCGTCCCGGCCACGGCGAAGGCGTCGAACACCCGGTCGTCGACCAGCGCGGCCATCTCCTCCCACCGGCCGCGCACCGACAGCCGGTGCAGCTCCTCCTGGAGGTCCTCCCAGCCGTGCTGGGCGAGCACCGGCCGGTAGGCGGGGGTGGACGCGTAGAAGGCGAGCCGCTCGCGCACCTTGGCGAGGTTGGCCCGCAGCTCCTCCTCGGTGCGGCCGGTCGCGGTGAGCACGCTGCCGGCGATCTCGAAGGGCCGGTCGGTCCAGGCGGCGCCCTCGGCCTCGGCCCGTCCGCGTGCCTCGGCCAGCCGCGGCAGCACCTGCTCGGTCAGGTAGGCGACGGAGGTGAACGGGTGGCTCAGGAAGCCGTCGGCCACCTCGCCGGCCGTGCGGACCATCAGCGGGCCGACCCCCGCCAGCAGGATCCGGGGCACGCCGGCCGGGACGGGGTCGGGGGAGAAGACCGGGGTCATCACCGTGTGGGTGTAGAAGTCGCCGCGGAAGCGCAGCCGCTCGCCGGTCTGCCAGCTCTGCCAGATCGCCCGCACCGCGTGGACGTACTCGTGCATCCGGGCCGCCGGGCGGTCCCAGGGCATGCCGAACCGCTTCTCGATGTGCGGCTTCACCTGCGAGCCGAGGCCGATGACGGCCCGTCCGCCGGAGGCCGCGTGCAGGCCCCAGGCCTGGTAGGCCAGCGTCATCGGGGTCCGGGCGAGGGCGACGGCGACGCCGGTGGCCAGTTCGACGGTGCTGGTCCGGTCGGCGGCACGGGCGAGCTGCAGGAACGGGTCGTAGGCGGTCTCGGAGACCACCAGCCGGTCCATGCCGCGGCGTTCGGCCTGCTCGGCGGCGTCGAGGATGCCGGTCGGGTGGCCGGAGGCGATGGCGTCGAGGCGGAGGGCGGCGGTCGGGCGGTCCAAGGTGTCGGCTCCTCGTGGGGCGGAACGGGTGCGCCCCAGCCTCCCACGCCGGGGTGCGGCCCCCGCGCCGCCGCCGTCAGCCGGCGCCGGGGCCGTCGGTGTGCGGGGCGTCGGTGTGCGGGGCCTCGCCGGCCGCCCTGTCGCCGCCCTCGCCGTTGCTGCCCTCGCTGTCGCCGCCCTCGCCGTCGGCCGGAGCCGCGAGCAGCAGGCCGGCCCGGGCCGAATGTGCGGCGACGGCCGCCGCGCGGTCGGCGACGGCCTCGGTCAGCGGCTCGCCGGTGATGAACATGCGGTAGTAGAAGGCGCCGGACATGGTGCGGACGACCTCCAGCCGACAGGTGCCGGGCGGAACCTCGCCCCGCTCGATGGCGCGGTCGACCAGTTCGGCGGTGGTGGCGAGGCGCTGCCGGAAGAAGGCGCTGAGAGCCTCGCGCGCCTCGGGGTGGTGGACGGCGGTGGCGACGATCGCGCGGAACATCGTCATGTCGGGTTCGGCCCGCATCAGTTCCAGCAGCCGCCGGGCGACCAGCCGCAGGTCCTCGTCGAGCGAACCGGTGTCGGGCAGCGGCACGCGGGTGGTGGAGAGATCGGCGAGCAGGTCGACGACCAGGCCGGGGAGGTCCCGCCACCGGGCGTAGACGGTGGTCTTGGCGACGCCCGCCCTCCGGGCGACCTTCTCCACCGTGACCTGGGCGAAGCCGGTCTCGACCAGCTCCTCCCGCACGGCGGCGAGCACGGCGGCCCGGGTCCGGGCGGTCCGGCCGCCGGGCCGCCGGGTGCCCGGCCGGTCGTCGGGCCGGTAGTCCGTGGAGCCGGTCGAGGGACCTTCCGCGGTTCCTTCCGAGGGTCCTTCCGGGGCATGAGACAAACTGAACTCCTGTTGTGTTTGAAGCCTGCGCCCTGTCATTATCGCGCTAACCCAACTCGGGTCCACTTTAGGGGGAGTGTCTTCATGGCTGATTCAGCCGCCAACGAACCGTCGCCCGCTACCGAACCGTCGCCCGACGCCGTGCCGTCGCCCGCCACCGAACGGCCGCTGCCGGTGCCGCCGGCCGTCCACCACCGCTTCGTCGACGTCGACGGCCTGCGCGTCTTCTACCGCGAGGCCGGCCCGGCGGACGCGCCGGTGCTCCTGCTGCTGCACGGCTTCCCGTCCGCTTCGCACCAGTTCCGCCGGCTCTTCGACGTGCTCGGCACCCGCTACCGCCTGGTCGCGCCGGACTACCCCGGCTTCGGGCACAGCGACAGCCCGGCGCCCGGCGAGTTCGACTACCGCTTCGACACCCTGGCCGACGTCGCCGAGGGCTTCTGCAAGGCCCTCGGCCTGGACCGGTTCGCGCTCTACGTCTTCGACTTCGGCGCCCCGGTGGGCCTGCGGCTGGCCACCCGGCACCCGGAGTGGATCACCGGCCTGGTGGTCCAGAACGGCAACGCCTACGAGGAGGGGCTCTCCGACCTCGCGCGGGAGTTCATCGCCAACCGGCACGGCGTCGAGGGAGCGGCCGACCGGGTCCGCGCCATCCTCACCCTGGAGATGACCCGCAGCCAGTACGAGGGCGGGACGGGCGACCCGGAGCTGGTCGCCCCCGACGGCTGGACGCTGGACCAGCACTTCCTCGACCTGCCGGGGCGCAAGGAGATCCAGGTCGAGCTGGCCCTCGACTACCACTCCAACGTCGCGCTCTACCCGGTCTGGCAGGAGTGGCTGCGCACCCACCGGCCGCCCGCGCTGATCGTCTGGGGCCGGAACGACGCCTTCTTCACCGAGCCCGGGGCCCGCGCGTACCTGCGCGACCTGCCCGACGCGGAGCTGCACGTGTTCGACACCGGGCACTTCGCGCTGGAGGAGAAGCTGCCGGAGATCGCCCCGCTGATCGACGCCTTCCTCGCCCGCGGCCGGGACTGACGCCACGTCGCCGGCCGCCGGTGCGCGGCCGCCGACGAAGCCACCGGGGGCCGTCCGGCCACGCGTACGGCCCACCACCACCGGCCCACCACCACCGGCACCACCACCACTCAGGGGGAACCCACATGTCCAACGAGCCCGCCGCCGGACTCCGCGGCGTCACCGTCGCCATCGCCTACCACGGCCGCTTCGGCCACACCGCCCGCCAGGCCGAGGCCGTCCGCCGGGGTGCCGCGTCCGTGCCCGGCACCGACGCCCGGCTGATCGCCGTCGACACCGTCACCGAGGAGGACTGGGAGGTGCTCGACGCCGCGGACGCGATCGTCTTCGGCTCCGCGACCTACCTGGGCGACGTCTCGGCCGCCTTCCGGACCTTCGCCGAGTCCACCAGCAAGCGCTGGGCGGCCCAGGCCTGGCAGGACAAGCTGGCCGCCGGCTTCGTCAACTCCGGTGCGATGAGCGGGGACAAGCTCAACGCCCTGCAGTCGCTGTCGGTCTTCGCGGCCCAGCACGGCATGACCTGGGTGAGCCTGGGCCTGCTGCCGGGCTGGAACCGCAGCACCGGCACCGCCCAGGACCTCAACCGGCTAGGCTTCTGGCTCGGCGCGGCCGCCCAGTCGAACGGCGACCAGGGGCCGGAGGAGATGAACCCCGCCGACCTGGCCACGGCCGAGCACCTGGGCCGCCGGGTCGCCGAGCAGGCCCGCCGCCTGGCCGCCGCCGACGCCGCGCTCGCGGCGGCCTGACGGGCCGTCCGTCGCCGGTGGCAGCCTGACCCGCCCCGGCCGGAATACCGGTCGGGGCGGGGTGGGTTGTAGGCGGCGAGACCGTACCGCCTCCCGGCACTGCGGGCGGAGGGCCGGTTCCGCCGCCCGCCGTGGCCGGGCCCGACACAGGACCCAGGGTGACCAACGACACCGCCGCCGGCACCGACCGCTCGTTCCTCTTCGTCCTGGCCAGCTCCCGCTCGGACGGCAACACCGAGATCCTCGCGCGCGCCGCCGCCGAGCAGCTGCCGCCCGGGATGTCCCGGAGCTGGGTGGACCTGAACCGGATCCCGCTCGCCGACTTCCAGGACGGGCGGCACGACGAGGACACCTGGCCGGCCGGGGAGGGTGAGGAGAAGCTCCTGGCGGCCACGCTGGCGGCGACCGACGTCGTGATCGTTTCGCCGCTCTACTGGTACACGGTCTCGGCCCAGGCCAAGCGCTACCTCGACCACTGGTCGCGCTGGCTGCGCGTGCCCGGCGCGGACTTCAGGGCACGGATGGCCGGCCGGACGCTCTGGGGTGTGACCGTGATGGCCCACACCGAGGAGGAGGTCGCCGACGGGATGGTGACCACCCTCAACAACTCCGCGGCCTACATGCGGATGCGGTTCGGCGGTGTGCTGTTCGGCAACGGCTCCGCCCCGGGCCAGGTGCGCGACGACGCACGGGCCCTGGAGCGCGCCAAGACCTTCTTCCATCGCGACGCCCCGCTCGCCCGCTTCCCCTACGAGGCGGCGGTCGACGCCGGCTAGCCCGGACAGGGCCCGGCCCGGTCTCGTGGATCAGGTCGGACCGGGCCGCGGCGTCAGCGTGCGAACTTCTCGACGGCCGCCGGGGTGACGGGGGTGAAGAAGTTGACGAGGTTGCCGTCGGGGTCGCGGAACAGCAGCGACCGGTTGCCCCAGGGCATCGTGGTGGGCTCGGCGACGAACTCGGTGACGAAGCCGGTCAGGTTCCGGTGAACGCGGTCCACGTCGTCGACGAGGAACTCGGTGATCACACTGTGGTTCTCCGCCGGACGGGCGGAGCCCGGGGCGAACAGCGGGACGGTGCGGGTGCCGGCGATCGCGAGCGTGGCGCCCGCGGTCCTGAGTTCGGCGAAGTCCTCGGTGGCCCACGTCGCCCGCAGTCCGGTGGCCTGCTCGTAGAACTCGACGAGGCGTGCGACGTCGCCGGTGATGATGCGGATCGAGACGAAGTCCATGGGAATCTCCTTGGCTGTGCTGAATGCGTGCACGTCGCAGGCTAGGAGAGATAGTGGACAGAATCGGTCCTCTATTCGCGTTAGGTTGTGCCCATGCCCCGACCCACCGGCCGCGTGCTGACACTCCTGGAGCTGCTGCAGTCGGGCGGCACCCGGACCGTGGCCGAGCTCGCCGAACGGCTCGGCGTCGAAGGGCGCACCGTGCGGCGGTACGTGGACCAGCTGATCGACCTGGACGTGCCCGTGGAGTCGGTGCGCGGCCGCTACGGCGGGTACCGGCTGGCTCCCGGGTACCGCTTGCCTCCGCTCATGCTCAGCGACGACGAGGCGCTGGCCGTGCTGCTCGGCCTGATCGCCGGCCGCCGGGCAGGGCTGACGACGACCGAGCGCACGGCGAACGAGACGGCATCGGCCAAGATCCGGCGGGTGCTGCCCAAGCACATCGCCCGCCGGCTCGACGCACTCCTGGAATCCCTCGCCTTCACTGATCAGCCCGGCGAGCCGGACCACCCGGACGCCGGGGTCCTGCTCACCCTCGCCGACGCGGTGCGCCACCGCCGGCCGGTCTCGATCCGCTACACCGACCGCGACGGCCGGCGCAGCGAACGCACGTTGCACGCGTACGGCATCGTCGCCCATGCGGGCCGGTGGTACGTGACGGGCGAGGACGCCGGGATCGGCGAGGACCGGACCTTCCGGCTCGATCGCATCGCAGCCGCGCGGGCCCTGCCCGGCTCCTTCGAAGTGCCGGCCGGCCCCGGTCCGGCACAGCGCGTGCTGTCGGGCTTCGCCACGGCCGAGTACCGGCATGAGGTGACCCTGCGAATCCACGGGACGGCCGAGCAGATCCGAGCGCACCTTCCCGCCGGTGTCGCGAGCCTGGAGGAGCACGAGCCCGCGGCAGGCGAGGACCGGGCGGCCGAGCGCTGGCTGCGCGTCGAGCTGCGGGTGGAGCGGCTCGACTGGTTGCCGCGGACACTCGCCGCACTCGACCGGCCGTTCGTCATCGAGCGCCCCGATGAACTGCGCGACCTCGTCGTCGGACTCGCCGATCGCCTCGCGTCCTGCGCCCGCCGGCCTGACGGCGAGGAACCGGTGTCATGAGACGGGAGGTTCGAGCCGAACACCTGAACTGGTCCGCCCAGTCCTCTACGCTCCGTCAGAAGGATCTTATTGCAGGTGTGGTCAACCCGAGGGGGGACAAGGATGAGTGCGGAGATCGTCCGGTTGGTGGAGCAGGCCGGCCCGTTCCTGACCGCCGCGGCACGGGCCTACGGCGGGGCTGTCCTGTCCCGGGCTGAGGTTCCCTCCGCGGACGCCACCGCCGACCTCGGCCGCCGCATCCTCCAAGCCGTGTCGCGCTACCGCCACGAACCCGAGCAGGCCGCGCTGGCGGCAGCGATCGAGGACGTTGCGGGGGACCCCGAGGACGCAGATGCTCCGGCCGCGTTGCGGCAGTTGCTGAAGCGAGCTCTGCGTGAGGACGCCGACCTACGGGCCGAGATCGCCGCCCTCCTGTCCGCTCCCCCCGCCGTGGGCGCGTCGGTCACCGCCTCCGGCGCCATCCCGGTCCAACAGGCCGCCCTTGCCGAGTGCGAGCGGGTTCTCGGCGACACCCACCCCGACACCCTGAGCAGCCGCAACGACCTCGCGCTCGCCTACCAGGAAGCGGGCGACCTGGACCGTGCCGTCCCCCTGTTCGAGACCACCCTCGGCCAGTCCGAGCGGGTTCTCGGCGACACCCACCCCGACACCCTGGACTGCCGGAACAACCTCGCGCTCGCCTACCTGGCAGCGGGCGACCCGGACGGCGCCGTCTCCCTGTTGGAGGCCACCCTCGCCCAGTTCGAGCGGGTTCTCGGCGACACCCACCCCCACACCCTGTCCTGCCGAGGCAACCTTGCTTCCGCCTACCAGGAAGCGGGCGACCTGGGCCGCGCCCTCCCGCTGTACGAGACCACCCTGATCCAGCGCGAGCGGGTCCTCGGCAACAAGCACCCCGACACCCTCATCAGCTTGGGCAACCTCGCTGGTGCCTACCAGGCGGCGGGCCACCCGGACCGTGCCATCCCCTTGCACGAGAATGCGCTCGCCCACTTCGAGCAGGCCCTCGGCGACACCCACCCCCACACCCTGACCTGCCGAGGCAACCTCGCGCTCGCCTACCACTCGGCGGGCGACCCGGACCGTGCCGTCCCCCTGTTGGAGGCCACCCTCAGCCAGTTCGAGCGGGTCCTCGGCGACACCCACCCCCACACCCTGAACAGCCGGGCCAACCTCGCGCTCGCCTACCACACAGCGGGCGACCTGGACCGCGCCATCCCCCTGTACGAAACCACCCTGATCCAGCGCGAGCGGGTCCTCGGCAACAACCACCCCGACACCCTCATCAGCTTGGGCAACCTCGCTGGTGCCTACCAGGCAGCGGGTGACCTGGACCGTGCCGTCCCCCTGCACGAGAACGTGCTAGCCCACTTCGAGCAGGCCCTCGGCGACGCCCACCCCTTCACCCTGAACTTCCGAGAGAACCTCGCCGGCGCCTACCAGGCAGCGGGCGACGCGGACCGTGCCACCCCTTTGCACAGGACCGTCCTCAGCCAGCGCGAACAGGTTCTCGGCAACAACCATCCCGACACCCTGAAGAGCCGCAACAACGTTGCACTGGCCTACCTCTCGGCAGGCGACCTGGACCGTGCCATCCCCCTGTTCGAGACCGCCCTCGGCCAGTGCGAGCAGATCCTCGGCGACACCCACCCGACCACGCTGGCCGTGCGGGCCAACCTGGCCATCGCACGTGACGCAGCGGATGACCCGGAGTGGTGAAGCCGGAGCCCACCTCGACCGGCCCGTCCTGTCGAGGAGCCAGGCCCAGCCGCGGGCCCCGATCTCCGCGAGCGGCTCGCCGGCGACCTGCGGACCTCCAGGACGCATAGGCGGCGGTCGGAGGCGTGCCCGTCGCGGCAAGCACCGGTGCGGTACTGGGCGGGGTTGCGGTACTAGGCGGGCCGCTTGGGCGTGCCCTCCGGGGGCGGGACGACGACCACCGGGCAGTGCGCGTGGTGGAGCAGGCCGTGCGGGACGGAACCGAGCCGCATGCCGGTGAAGCCGCCGTGGCCGCGTCGCCCCACCACGACCGCCAGCGCCTGCTCGGAGGCCTTGGCGAGTTCCTCCACCGGGTGCCCGGGGACGGTCTCGTGGCTGAGCGTCTGCGCCGGATGGTCGGCGGCCCGCGCGGCGAGGGCCTCGGCGAGCACCCGGTCGAGCTCGGCCAGGTGCCGCTCCTGTTCGCCGGAGCGCAGCAGCGGCGGGCTCCACACCTGGACGACCCGCAGCCGGGCACCGCGCCGGGCGGCCAGGTCGGCGGCGACGTCGAGGGCCGCCCGGGACTCGGGGCTGGCGTCGAACCCGGCCACCACGACCGGCCGGTCGGTCGTTCCGTGCCCGGTCTCGCGGACCACCACCACCGGGCAGTCGCTCTGGGCGGCGAGCGGCACCGCGACCGAGTAGGAGCTCAGCAGCTCGTCCAGCCGGCTCATCCGGCGTGAGCCGAGGACGACGAGCTCGGCGTGCTGCGACTCCTCGCACAGCGCCGGCGCGGGGAGGTCGTCGGCGAGCACGGTGGCCGCGTCCACGTCCGGCTGCCGGTCGCGGACCAGCGCCAGCGCCTTGGCCAGGGCCTCGTCGCCCCGCTCGCGCAGCCTGCGGTGGCGGTGGCTCTCGTCGAAGCCGCGCAGGTTCACCTCCATCGGCTCCACGGCGTGCACCAGGCGCAGCGGCAGTCTGCGCATCCCGGCCTCGTCGGCGGCCCAGACGACCGCGGCCGATTCGGGTTCGGTCGCGTCCACGCCCAGGACGACGGGACGTCGCCCACCGTCGGCTGCCATGGCTCCTCCAGCTGGGCTCGGAACGGGCGGTCGCAACTCCGCTGCCACCGCTCCGCTTTCCACCGTAGAACTCCGGCCGGGCAGCGCAACGCCGGCGGCGGGTCGCGCCCCGGCGCCGTTGCGCAGCGCCCCTCGTGGCCGCCCCTCGCAGCGCCCTGCTCGCAGCGCCCGGAGACCTCGCGGAGCGTGCGCCCCGCGACCGGCCACGGGCCACCCCCGTTGCGGGCGGGCCGATGCCGCCAGAAGATCGAACGAAGGCGTCTCCCACCCGCACCCCCGGCCGGGGGAGGCCCGGCACGTCCACGGTTGGAGGCCCAGCATGCCGTCACCGCCCCGCCGCGGCCCGGCCGGCGACCCCGAGCCCCCGCCGGACCCGAGGGAGCCGGACCCCAGGCCGCCAGACCCGATGCAGCCCGACCCGACGGGGACGGACCCCGTGGGGACGGACCCCGTCCGGCCGGACCCGATGGAGACGGTGCTCGCCACCCGCCTGCGCGTACCGCCCGTCCCCCCGACGTTCGTCCGGCGCCCCCGCCTGGCCGACCCCCTCACCGACGGGCTGCCGCACCACCCGCTGACCCTGGTCACCGGCCCCGCCGGCGCGGGGAAGACCCTGCTCGCCGGCGACTGGGTCCGCACCGCCCGGCTGCCCGGCCCCGCCGCCTGGCTCACCGCCGAGGCCCGCGACAACCTCCCCGGCGCCTTCCGGAGCAGCCTCGTCCGGGCCCTCCACCACGCCGGCGCCGTGCGCGGGGACCAGCTGACCGGACTGCTCGGCGCCGCACCCGCCGACCCGGACCTCCCCGTCCGCCTCGCCGGGATCCTCGCCGTCCGCCCGGACCCCCTCGTCCTCGTCCTGGACGCCTGCGAACAGCTCACCGACCCCGGCCCGGCCGCCGACCTGCACACCCTCTCCCGGCACGCCGGCGCGGGGCTGCGGCTCGTCCTGCTCAGCCGGACCGAACCGCTCCTGCCGCTGCACCGCTACCGCGCCGCCGACCTCGTCACCGAGCTCCGGGCCGCCGACCTCGCCTTCACCTGCGAGGAGGCCGCCGTCCTGCTGCGCCACCACGGCATGCAGCTGTCCCCGGACGGCGTGCGGGCGCTGACCGAGCGCACCGAGGGGTGGGCCGCCGGCCTCCGGTTGTCCGCCCTGGCGGCCGAACACGCGCCGGACCGCGAGCAGTACCTCAAGGAGTTCGAGGCCGGGCACAGCACCATCGCCGACTTCCTGCTCGCCGAGGTCCTCGACACCCAGCCCGCCGCCACCCGCGACCTCCTGCTGCGCACCAGCGTGCTGGAGCGCGTCCACCCCGGCCTGGCCGACGCGCTGACCGGCCGCCGGGACGCCGAGCGGATCCTGGACGAGCTCGCCCAGGCGAACGCATTCGTCACCCCGGTCGGCGGCTCCTGGTACCGCCACCACCCGCTGTTCGCGGAGATCCTGCGGGTGCAACTACGTGCTCGGCAACCCGCCCTGCCGGGGGAGCTGCACGCGCGGGCGGCCCGCTGGCTGTACGGGGCCGGCCTGCTCGACGAGGCCGTGCGGCAGGCCGCCGCGGCCGAGCAGTGGGGCCCCGCCGCCGGGTGGCTGGTGGAGCACCTCGCCATCGGGTCGTTCTTCACCGACCGCGGCCCGGCCGCTCCGGCGGACGTGTTCGCCGCGATGCCGCCCGCCACCGGCGGCGCCGCCGCCGACCTGGTCCGCGCCGCGCGTGCGCTGGCCGCCCGCGAGGTGACCGCCGCCGCCGGGCACCTGGCGAGCGCGGCCCGCGGCCCGGACCGCGCCGGCACCGACGGGGTCGCCTTCCGGTGCACCGAGGCGTTCCTGCACGCGGTCGCGGCCCGTGCGACCGGAACCGGTGGCGAGCAGGCCGCCGACACCCTGGAACGCCTCGGCCCGCGCCTGCCCGCCCGGCGCCGGCGCGAGCACCCCGAGTTCCCCGTCCTGCTCGCCACCGCCCTGGCCGCCCTGCGGCTCCGGCAGGGCCGCCCCGCCGCCGCGCGTGCGGCGCTGGAACCCGTGCTCCGGACGCCGCAGGAGCCGACCCGGCCGGTCCCGCGGTGCGAGGCGCTCGCCCTGCTCGCCGTCGCGGAGCTCTGGGAGGGCGCCACCGGGCGCGCCGAGGAGCACGCCCGCCGGGCGGTCGAGGACGCCGGGGGCCGGGGTGCACCGGGCGACGTCGGCTGCGCCCTCGCCCACCTGGTCCTCGCCGACACGGCCGCCGAGCGGGACGACCTCGCGGCCGCCCGGCTCAGCCTGCACCGGGCCGAGGCGGCGGCCGACGGCTGCGCGGACGTCCTGTGGGCCGTGCTGCTCCGGCTCACCCGGGCCCGCCTCGCGCTGCTCCACGGTGATCCGCGCCGGGCGCCGGCGGTCCTGGCGGAGCCGGGCGGCCGGCCTGCGGACCCGCCGTGGGCGGTGCGGCGGGCGGCCGCCGTTGCGGCCGAGGCGATGCTCCGCTCGGGCGACCCCGCGGCCGCCCTGGCCGCGCTGGCGGCCGCGGGCGTCCGGACCGCGCCGGCCGGAGCGGATCACGCGGGCGCGGCGCAGGCGGGCGCGGCGCAGGCCGGCGTCGAGGAGCCCGCGGACCTCCCGGACCGGGCCGAGGCCGGTTCCGCCGAGGCCGGTTCCGCCCCGGCCCGCCCGGCCCCGGAGGGCGCCCTCGGCGAGTACGAGGCGGTGCTCGCCGCCCGGGCCCACCTCGCGGCCGGCGATCCCCGGGCGGCACTCGCCGCCCTCCCCCCGGAGGCCTGCCGGGCGCCCGGACCGGCGATCGGCGCCCTGCTGGTGCGGGCCGAGCTGAGCGCCGCGGCCGGGCACGAGGAGGCCGCGCACCGGATGGTCGCCCGCGCCCTGGTCCTGGCCCGGCCGGACCGGCTCTGCCGCCCGTTCGTGGACGCCGGGCCCTGGGCCGCCGCCTTCCTCCGGGCCAGGCCCGCCCTCACCGCCCCGCACCGCTGGCTGCCGGAGGGCCTGCGCGGCCCGGCCGTTCCGCCGGACGGGCCGGACGCTCCGGCGGACGAGCTGCCGGTCGAGCCGCTGACGGTCCGTGAGCGGGACGTGCTGGAACGGGTGGCCGAGCTGATGTCCACCGAGGAGGTCGCGGAGGACCTCCACCTGTCGGCCAACACCGTGAAGACGCACCTGAAGAGCATCAACCGCAAGCTGCGGACCACCCGCCGGGCGGACGCCGTCCGGCAGGCCCGCCGGCTGCACCTCCTGTAGCAGGGAGCTCGCCGGCCGGGCGCCCGCCGGTCGGGCCACCGCCCCCCGGCCGGGGTCACCCGCCGGAGGTGATCCGCCGCCGTTCCGGGCCGGGTTACGGTCGCCGCAGCGCCCGCCCCGGGCGGGTGCCCTCGCCCAGCACCGACCGGGGAGACCCGCGGCGGCCGGAAGGACTTCACCTACAACCGCCTGATGACCTGGGTCGCCTTCGACCGCGGCGTGCGGCTCGCCACCGACTACTCCCGCCCCGCCGACACCGACCGCTGGCGCGATGTCCGCGACCGGGTCTTCCGGCAGATCACCGAGCGCGGCTGGAGCGAGCGGTGGCGGGCCTTCGTCCAGCACTACGGCGAGGAGGTCCTGGACGCCTCGCTGCTGCTGATGCCGAAGGTCGGCTTCGTCGCCCCGCGGGACCCGGACTGGCTCAGCACCCTGGACGCCATGGACGGCGAACTGGTCAGCGACAGCCTGGTCTACCGCTACGACCCGGCGGCCTCCCCGGACGGCCTGCGCGGCTCGGAGGGCACCTTCAACCTGTGCAGCTTCCTCTACGTGGAGGCGCTCGCCCGGGCGGGGCGCCCGCACCAGGCGCGGTACGCCTTCGACAAGATGCTCACCTACGCCAACCACGTGGGCCTGTTCGCCGAGGAGATCGGCCCGTCCGGCCAGCAACTCGGCAACTTCCCCCAGGCCTTCACCCATCTGGCCCTGAACGACGCCGCCCTCGCCCTGGACGAGGCCCTCGACCGGGACCTGCGTGCCGGCTGACGCCCGCCACCCGCGACCGGGCGGGCCCGCCTCCAAGGCCGGCGCCCGGGCCGGTCCGCCCGGCGGCGGCGGGTAGACGCGCGCGTATGCAGCTGAGCTCGGCGACTATGGTTGCCGTCCGCCCGGCCGGGTTGACTGGGGGGCATGACGAACGACACGCAGAACTCCCGGCAGACCGACCCGACTTCGAGCCCCCTCGTGCTGGTGACCGGTGGCACCGGCAAGACCGGCCGCCGCGTCGCCGAGCGGCTGACCGACCGCGGCCGCGCGGTCCGGATCGGCTCGCGCAGCGCCGCGGTCCCGTTCGACTGGAACGACGAGAGCACCTGGGTGCCCGCCCTGGACGGCGTCACCGCCGCCTACCTCTCCTACTACCCGGACCTCGCCTTCCCGGGGGCCGTCGAGACGGTCGGCAAGTTCGCCCGGCTCGCGGCCAAGACCGGGGTGGAGCGGCTGGTCCTGCTCTCCGGCCGTGGTGAGGAGGCGGCCCGGGCCGCCGAGGACGCGGTGCGCGAGGCGGGGACCGGCTGGACCGTCGTGCGCTGCGCCTGGTTCAATCAGAACTTCGACGAGAGCTTCTTCCTGGAGCCCGTCCTGTCGGGGGAGTTGGCGCTGCCGACCGGCGCCGCCGTCGAACCCTTCGTGGATGCCGACGATATCGCCGACGTGGCGGTTGCGGCGCTGACCGAGGACGGCCACCATGGCGAGGTGTACGAGCTGACCGGGCCGCGCCTGCTCTCCTTCGCCGATGTCGCCGCCGAGTTGACGGCTGCCACCGGCCGCGAGATCCGCTTCACCCCGATCAGCGTGGAGGAGTACCGGACGGTGCTGGCCGCGGCCGGTCTGCCGGGCGACTTCGCCGACCTCTTCACCCTGATCCTGGACGGCCGCAACGCCCACCTGTCGGACGGCGTCCGGCGGGCGCTGGGCCGCGAGCCCCGGGACTTCGCGGCGTTCGCCCGGGAGGCCGCCGCCGGCGGCGCCTGGAACGCCTGATCCACCGCTTCCGGCCCGGGCCAACGAGGCCCGGGCCGGTGTCCGTTCCACCCATTCCGTGCCCCGCCCACCGAAGGACGACCCGATGAGCCTCGACCGGACCGCCCCCGCCGCCCCTGCCGCTTCCGACACCCCCGCCGCCGCGGCCCCGGCCCGCGCGGCCGCCCCGGGCCGGGCGGCCGGGCCGCTCCTCGGCGTCGCCACCGTCGCCATGGGCCTGATGGCCGGCCTCTTCTTCGCCTTCGACGTGTCCGTCATGCCGGGCCTGGACCGGGGCGACGACCGGACGTACGTCACCGCGATGCAGAACATCAACAAGGCGATCGAGAACGGCGTCTTCGGCCTCGTCTTCGTCGCCGCGCTCGCCGTCACCGGTGCCGCGGCCTTCGTCCAGTACCGGGGCGGCCGCCGCGGCCCCGCGCTCTGGGCCGCCGCCGCGACCGTGCTCTACCTCGTCGCCCTGGTGGTCACCATGGCGGTGAACATCCCGCTGAACAACGAGCTGGCCCAGGCCGGCGACCCGGCGCTGATCCAGGACCTCGGGGCCGTCCGCGACCGGTTCGAGTCCACCTGGGTGACCGCCAACGTGGTGCGGACGCTGCTCTGCACGGCGGGCCTGGCCGCCCTGGTGCGCGCCCTGCTCCTGCACGCCCGCGCCGCTCGCTGACGCGGCGCCGTCACCCCCCCTCTGGCCGGCAGCCCGGTGTGCGCCCTGTGCGCCCCCCGTGCTGTCGGCCAAGTCCGTTGTGGTGCCGGTGACTTGGCCGCATCGGGCGGGTTCTAGAATCATGGCTGCGAACAGCGACCGCCGGGGGTGTGAGACCCCCGGGGAAGGGGCGGCAGCCACGTGAGTCCCGTACTGCGACCGTTCCGCGTGGAGGGAAGGGCGATCCAACTCGCCAAGTACCTGGCCGAGGAGCGGATCGACGACCTGGTCAGGTGCTCCTGCATCGGCAACGAGGTCTCCATCGACCTGTCCGACACCCACTTCCTGATCGGCCTCGGCGGCCCCGGCGGGACGGTGCGGCTGAACTTCCAGATGACCCACGACGGGCCCGCCCACGCCCGCTCCTGGAACCGCTACCTCCCGGCCGGCTCCGGCCCGGAGGACATCGCCCACCGCATCGCGCTGGACATCGCCACCCTCGGCCGCGAACTCGCGCCCCTCCGGGAGAACCCCCCGAACCCGCGGACGGCGCTGCAGCCCCGCACTGCGCCGCAGCCGCGCACCCCGCAGCCGCGGAAGGCCGCGCAGCCCCGCACCCCGGCGCAACCGCGGACGGCCGCACCGCCGCAGCCGCGTACGGCCGCACCGCCGCGGCCCCGGACGCCCCCGTCCGGCTGACGGGAAGCGAACCACAGAACAGGCCCGAGGCCGCCGGGCGGGCGGACCCGCCCCGTGTCGGGGGCGGATCGCCCACCCGGCGGCCTCGGGCCGTACCGGGGGCGCTCCGACGGCGGTCAGCCGACGGTGTCGCAGTGCAGGACCAGCGCCCAGCAGAGGAAGCCGAGGGCGGCCGTGCAGAGCAGGGCGCGGGCGACGTTCCACCGCACCCAGCGGGACTCGAAGCGGCCGCGCACGTCCGCCGGGTCAGCGATCCGGCTCGGGTCGCCCGCCGCGGCGAGCGCGTCGTTCAGCGGGATGTTGATCCGTCTGGTCACCACCAGCGAGGCCGTGTAGCAGACCAGCGCCGCCACCGTCGCCGGCAGGCCCCGGTGGCCGTCGGCGGGCAGGTGCAGGACCACCGCCAACGCCGTGGTCACCAGGGCGCCGACGAAGCCCAGCAGGAACCAGCCGTTCAGGATCGCGACGTTGATCCGCTGCATCACGTCGATGAACGTCCGGTCCTCCGTTCCGCGCAGCCCCGGCATCACCGAGCAGGCGTACGCGTAGAACAGCCCTGCGCTCAGTCCGGTGGTCATCGTGGCGGCCACGAGCGCGATCACGCGCGACACTTCCATCGGGCACATCCCTCCTCTCCGTCCGCGGCAGTGCTGCTGCCGACGGGTCAGGCCCGACCGGGTCGCCCCGGCCCGCCGGGCTCTGCCCGCCCGGTGTTCAGACTCTCTCAAATGACGGAACGTCAATCCATGTCCACGCGTCTACGCTTACCCCATGGACACTCTCACCGGACTGCTCGACGGGCCGAAGGCCCGGGGTGCCTTCCTGCTGCGCTCGATCCTCACCCCGCCGTGGTCGCTGCGGATCGAGGACGGCGCGCCGCTCTCCGTGCTCACCATGGTGCGCGGGGACGCCTGGATCGTGCCCGAGGGCGGTACGCCGGTGCTGCTGCGTCCGGGCGACGTGGCGATCGCGCGCGGCCCCGAGCCGTACACCGTCGCGGACACGCCGCAGAGCCCCGTCCAGGTGGTGATCGGCCCGGGGCAGATCTGCACCCGCGACGGGGCCGACGTGTCCCAGTCGATGGCGCTGGGCGTGCGGACCTGGGGCGAGGCCCGGCCGGGCGAGGAGCACGCCGTCATGCTCTCCGGCACCTACCAGGCCGAGCACGAGATCGGCCGCCGGCTGCTGGACCACCTGCCGACCCTGCTGGTCCGCCCGGCCGGCGACGGCACCGCCACCGGGGACACCCTGATCCGGCTGCTGACCACCGAGCTCACCCGCGACGAGCCGGGCCAGGAGGTCGTCCTGGACCGTCTGTTGGACCTCCTGGTGGTCGGCGTGCTGCGCAGCTGGCTGGCCGTCCCGGACGGCGGCGCCCCCGCCTGGTACCGGGCCCAGCACGACGAGGTGGTCGGCCCGGTGCTCCGGCTGATGCACGACGATCCGGCACGGCCCTGGACGGTGGCCGGACTGGCGGCCGAGGTCGGCGTCTCCCGGGCGGGGCTGGCCCGGCGCTTCACCTCGCTGGTCGGCGAGCCGCCGATGGCCTACCTGGCCGCCTGGCGGCTTGCGCTGGCCGCCGACCTGCTCCGCGATCCGGAGCACACCGTGGCCTGGGTGGCGCGCCAGGTCGGCTACAGCAACCCCTTCGCGCTGAGCGCGGCGTTCAAGCGGGTGCGCGGGCTCACCCCGCAGGAGCACCGCTGGCTGGCCGCCGAGGCCCCGGCCGCCACCGGACCGGTCCACGCCGCGACCACGGTCGTCCTGGCGGGCTGACCGCGGGCGGCCGGCCGACAGGCGGGTCCGCCCCGGTGCCGCCGCTTCGGGGCGGGCTCGCAGCGGCCACCCCTGTCGCGTGGCGGTTCGCAGGCGTACGGTGGCCACACGGTGGCGCGCGACCCGGCGGCGCGCCCGGCGGGTGCGGTCACGGCGGCGCCACCGCCCCGCCTTGGCACGCCCCGCCGGAGGCCGCGATGGCTGATCCCCAGGCCGACCGCCCGCCCGACCGCATGGCCTTCCTCACCACCCCGTGCCGGCCGCGCGAGCGACGGGACCCGCACGAGCGGCTGGGGGACCGGCACGAGGTCTACCGGCCCGGCGCCCTGCTGCCGATCATCGGAGCCCAGGCTGCCCGTTGCATGGACTGCGGCCTGCCGTTCTGCCACCGGGCCTGCCCGTTGGGGAACCTCATTCCGGACTGGAACACGCTGGTCTCCCGCAGCGACTGGCGCTCGGCCGCGGCCCGGCTGCTGGCGACCAACAACTTCCCCGAGTTCACCGGCCGGCTCTGCCCGGCGCCCTGCGAGAGCGCCTGCGTGCTGGCCATCGACGGCGAGGCCGTGACGATCAAGAACGTGGAGCTGGCGATCGCCGACCGGGCGTGGGAGCAGGGGTTCGACCGGCCGCAGCCGCCGGAGCGGTTGACCGGGCTGCGGGTGGCCGTGGTCGGTTCGGGCCCGGCGGGGCTGGCCGCCGCGCAGCAGCTCACCCGGGCCGGCCACACCACCACCGTGTACGAGCGGGCCGACCGGATCGGCGGGCTGCTCCGCTACGGCATCCCGCCGTTCCGGCTGGAGAAGCACCGCCTGGACCGGCGGATCGACCAGATGCGGGAGGAGGGCACCCGGTTCCGGACCGGCGTCGCGGTCGGCGGCCACGACCTGCCCGCGGACCGGCTGCGGGCACGGCACGACGCGCTGGTCGTCGCGGTCGGCGCCACGGCCTGCCGGGAGCTCGACGTCCCCGGCCGCCGGATGCCCGGCGTGCACCAGGCGATGACCTACCTGACGCTGGCCAACCGGGTGGACGAGGGCGACCTGCCGGCCTCCCCGCTGTCCGCCGAGGGCCGCCGGGTGGTGATCGTCGGCGGCGGCGACACGGCCGCCGACTGCCTCGGCACGGCCCTGCGGCAGCGCGCGGCCACCGTGACCCAGCTCGACATCAACCCGCGCCCGCCGGCCCGGCGCGCGCCCGCCCAGCCCTGGCCCGTCCACCCCAAGGTGTACCGGGTGACCACCTCGCACGAGGAGGCCGGCGGGGAGGAGGCCGAGCCCAGGGTCTTCTCGGCCACCACGGTGGGCTTCGAGGCCGGTGCGGACGGACGGCTGGCCGGCGTGCGGTTCGCCGAGGCGGAGCCGGGCGACCGCCGGCCGCGGCCCGGCACGGCCCGGATCCTCCCGGCCGAGCTGGCGCTGCTCGCGCTCGGCTTCTCCGGCGCCGGCTTCTCGGGCCGCCGCCGCAGCCACGGGCTGGCCGCCCAGCTGGGCCTTGCGGTGGACGGGCACGGCAACCTCGCCCGCGGCGGGGACTTCGCGGCCGCGGCGTCAGGCGCACCCGGCGGCCCGGCGGACGGCGTCTTCGTCGCGGGCGACGCCGGGCGCGGTCAGTCGCTGATCGTCTGGGCGATCGCGGAGGGCCGGGCCGCGGCCGCCGCGGTCGACCGCTACCTGCGGGGCGCCACCGAGCTCCCCGCGCCGATCGCGCCCTTCGACGGCCCGCTCACGGCCTGACCGGAGCGCCCCGGTCGGGGCCGTGCCGCGGCCGGCCCGGGCGGCCCCGGTCGGGCCGTGAGCGGGCCGTCGGCGGCGGGCCGGGCCTCGGGCGCCCCGGCCCGCCGCCGGCGGCCTCAGACCAGTTCGAGGACCAGCTTGCCGGTGTTCTCGCCGCGGAACAGCATCTGCAGCGTCCGCGGGAAGTCGTCCACCGTGCCGCGGACCACGTGCTCCAGCACCTTGATCCGCCCCGCGGCGATCCAGTCGCCGATCTCCCGGGCCGCCTCGCGGTAGCGCGGCGCGTAGTCGAAGACCACGAAGCCCTCCATCCGGGCCCGGCGGACCAGCAGGTTCAGGTAGTTGGCCGGCCCCTGGACGCCGGTCGCCGAGTTGTACTGGCTGATCGCGCCGCAGACCACCACCCGGGCGTGCATGGCCAGATTGGCCAGGGCGGCGTCCAGGACCGCGCCGCCGACGTTGTCGAAGTACACGTCGATGCCGTCCGGCGCGTGGGTGCGCAGGGCCTTGCGGACGTCCTCGCTCCGGTAGTCGATCGCGGCGTCGAAGCCGAGCTCCTCGGTCAGCAGCGCGCACTTGTCGGCGCCGCCGGCGATGCCGACGACCCGGCAGCCCTTGGCCTTGGCGATCTGGCCCGCCATGGTCCCCACCGCGCCCGCGGCGCCGGAGACCACCACCGTCTCGCCCTCCTTGAGCGCGCCGACGTCCAGCAGGCCGAAGTACGCCGTCATGCCCGGCATGCCGAGCGCGCCGAGGTAGGCCGAGGGCGCGGCGGCGGTCGGGTCGATCCGGAACGCGCCCCGGCCGTCGGAGACCACGTGCTCCTGGACGCCGAAGGTGCCGACGACCAGGTCGCCGATCCGGAAGTCCGGGTGGTTGGACTCGGTGACCTCGACGACCGACCCGGCCCGCATCACCTCGCCGATGCCGACCGGCGGCAGGTAGGAGCGGCGGTCGTCCAGCCAGCCGCGCATCGCGGGGTCCAGCGAGAGGAAGCGGGTCCGCCCGGCGAACTGGCCCTCGCCGGGCGCCGCGGCCGCCTCGGTGGCGTGCTCCCAGTCCTCGGCGGCGATCTCGCCCTGCGGACGGCGGGCGAGGCGGATCTGACGGTTCGTGGCGGACAGCATGGGGGGCTCCCGGTGGGTGGGCTCGTGCTGCTGCGCGGGGTCCCGCGCGCGACGGAGAGAGTCTAAGCAAGCGCTTAGTCATCTGGCCAGGCCTGGATCCGCGGACCGTCCGCAGCCCGCCGACCGGGTCGGGCCGGTACGTCGTTCGGGCGAGGCGCGGCGGCCCGCGGCGCGGCTGCCGGTTAGGTTCGGCCGCAAGGGGCGGGGGACCGACCGACGCGCACGGGAGAACCATGACGACGAACCGGCCTCAGGGCGGAGTGCGGGCCCGGCAGGTGCTGGCCAACCCCAAGGTCTGGGTGGTCCCGACCGTCACCATCAGCCTGGTGGCCTTCCTGCTGACCCTGCTCTACATGGGCGGCATCCTCAACCCCACCGAAGAGCTGCACCGCCTCCCGATCGGCCTGGTCAACTCCGACCGGGGCGCCACCGTGGCCGGACAGCAGCAGAACCTCGGCGCCCAGGTCACCGCCGGCATCGCCGGCGCACCGGACCCGAAGGAGCACGTCTCCTGGCGCCTGCTCGACCGAGCCGAGGCGGACGAACAGCTCGCCTCCGGCAAGCTGGCCGGAGCGCTGGTGGTCCCGCCCGACTTCAGCGCCGCGATCGTCGCCCTCGGAGAGCTGCCGCAGAAGGCGCCGCCGCGCCCGACCATGACCGTCCTGACCAACCCCGGCGTGGGCAGCCTGGAGTCCTCGCTGGCCTCGAACATCTCCCAGACGGCGGCCCACCAGGCCTCGCAGGAGCTCGGCAAGAAGCTCACCGCCCAGGCCCAGGCGATGGCCCAGGCCCAGCCCCCGGCCCAGGGCGGCACCCCGACCAACGCCGAACTGCTCCAGCTCTCCGACCCGGTGGCCGTCGAGGTCAGGGTCGGCCACCCGATCGGCGCGCGCAGCGGCGTCGGGCTCACCGCGTTCTACTACACCCTGCTGGTCGTGCTCAGCGGCTTCCTCGGGGCCAACGTCATCAGCAGCGGCGTCGACATCGCCCTCGGCTACCAGGCGAGCGAGCTGGGCCCGCTGCGCATGCAGCGGCCGCTGGTGCCGATCAGCCGCACCCGGGCGCTGATCGTCAACGACGTGATGTCCTGCGGGCTCGCCGTGCTGACGTCGAGCCTGATCATGCTGGCGAGCGTGGTGATCCTGGACATGGACGCCTCGCACCTGCCGCTGCTCTGGATCTTCTCGGTCTGCGCCACGATCGCGGTCGGGCTCGGTGCGCAGGCGCTGATCGCGGCGTTCGGTGCGATCGGGCAGCTGGTCGGCATGTTCGTCTTCATCGCCCTGGCACTGCCGTCCTCCGGGGCGACCATCCCGCTGCAGGCGCTGCCGGACTTCTACCGGGGGCTGGCCGTCTTCGAGCCGATGCGCCAGATCACCGACGGCGTCCGCGCGATCCTGTACTTCGGGGCGCAGGGGGAGGCCGGGCTGACCCGGGCCTGGATCATGATCGCGGTCGGCACGGTCCTGGCGCTGCTCTTCGGCTTCGGGATGACCACCTACTACGACCGCCGGGGCCTGCACCGCTTCCACCCCGAGGCGGGCTGATCCGGGCCCGCCGGCGGCGCGTGCG
This sequence comes from Kitasatospora sp. NPDC090091, assembly GCF_044747365.1. Classification (NCBI taxonomy): domain Bacteria; kingdom Bacillati; phylum Actinomycetota; class Actinomycetes; order Kitasatosporales; family Streptomycetaceae; genus Kitasatospora; species Kitasatospora sp. NPDC090091. Next base: position 91,560 of record NZ_JBIVDY010000019.1, on the reverse strand, counting down.
GGGGCGGGTCAGCGCGGCAGCCGGATCGGGCCCAGCTCGCGCACCGGCAGGTCGGGCCGGAGCGCCGCCGGCGTCTCGAACAGGGCGCCGGAGCCGAGCCCGGGCACCGTCCTGACGAGGCGCCAGCCGCACGAGCGGTAGTAGCGGTGCAGCGCGGGGTTGTCCGTCCGCGCGTCCAGCCGCAGCACGGCGGCGCCGTCGGCGGCCGCCCGGTGGCCCGCCCACAGGTGCAGCAGCTGCCCGATTCCCCGGCCCGCGTAGGCGCGGTCCACGGTGCTGGCGCGCAGGTAGCGGGCCGGCACCGCACGCTCCTCGGCCGTCCACCGCCGCGTGCCGCCCCGGTGCCAGAGCGAGCAGGTGGCGACCGGAGGGCCGTCCGGTTCCAGCAGGGCGAGCACCGTGGCGCCCGCCTCGATCATCCGGAGCCGGCGCCGCGTCCGGTCGGGGCCCGACCACTGCAGGCTGCTGCTCCGGCCCGCCACCCAGGCCGCGGCCTCCTGCCGCCAGCGCGCCAACAGCTCCGCGTCCCCCGGTTCGGCGGCCCGGACGTACAGGACGGGTCCGACGGTGTCGGCGGGCGCAGGGAGGACCGGCTGAGAGCTCACCCCCCGCCAACGAACGCGGCCGCCGAAGGGTTGCGGCGGCGGGCAGGCGGGCAGGCGGGCAGGCGGGCAGGCGGGCCCGCCACCCCGGGTGCGGGGTGGGCGCCGCCGGGCGGGCGAGACGCGGGAATGCGGGCCGGGCCGGCCGTGGTTGACGGCCGTGTGACCACGACCGCGCCTCCGCTCCGTCTCTCCGTCCTGGACCGGTCCCGGACCAGGCAGGGGCAGGAGCCCGCACAGGCGCTGCGGGACACGGTGGCGTTCGCCCGGGAGGCGGAGCGGCTCGGCTACCACCGGTTCTGGGTGTCGGAGCACCACGGCGTGCCCGGGGTGGCGGGCTCGGCTCCCACCGTGCTCGCCGCGGCGGTGGCGGCGGCCACCGCGCGGATCCGGGTCGGCACCGGCGGGGTGATGCTCCCCAACCACCAGCCGCTGGTCGTCGCCGAGCAGTTCGGCGTCCTGGCCGCGCTCTTCCCGGACCGGATCGACATGGGCCTCGGGCGCTCGGTGGCGTTCACCGACGGCGTGCGCCGCGCGCTCGGCCGGGAGAAGGACGCCGCCGACCGCTTCCCGGAGCAACTCGCCGAGCTGATCGGCTACTTCGACGGCACCGGGCGGAGCGTCCGGGACGTCCACGCCCGGCCCGCGGAGGGCTTGCACGTCCCGGCGTTCGTGCTGGCCACCGGCGCCGGTGCGGACCTCGCCGCCGACGCCGGTCTGCCGCTGGTGATCGCGGCCGCGCGGGGCGAGGAGCGGATGCTGGCCGCCGTCGACCGCTACCGCGAGCGGTTCCGCCCCTCGGCGCAGGCCGCGGAGCCGTACGTGGTGGTCTCGGGCACCGTGGCGGTCGCCGCGACCACCGAGCAGGCCGAGCGGCTGCTCGTTTCCGAGGCCTGGTCGAGCGCCCACGCCCGCACGCACGGCGAGTTCCCGCCGCTCGCCCCCGCCGAGGAGATCCTGGAGCGGGCGATGACACCCCGCGAGCGCGCCGCCTTCCAGGAGGCCCTGCGCGGGCACATCGCCGGCACCCCGGCCCGGGCCGCGGCCGAGCTCGCCGCGCTGGTCGAGCGGACGCGGGCCGACGAGTACCTGGTGACCACCAGCACCTACGACCGCGCGGCGCTGCTCGACTCCTACCGGCTCCTGGCGGAGGCGGTCGGCCTGGCGTGAGGAGCGCCGGGGCGGGCGGCCCGGCGAGGCGGCCGCGCTCGCGGATCCGCCGTCCCGGAGGCACCGTTGACCCCACGGGCCCTGCGGGACACGATCTCCCGTGAGGACCGCGTCGCGCACCGCCCGACGGCCGCCGGCGCGCCGCCCGCAGGAGTACCGCCTTCCAGGAGCACCGCCTCCGGGGTCGCCGCCCCGGAGCCCCGCCGACCAGGACGGACCCGCATGGCCGACCAGCCCTTCGACACCGCCCGCTCCGCCGACGCCGCCACGGTGGCCGCGCCCGACGGCGCGATCGTCCACCCGTTGCTGGTCCTGGACGGCGCGGGGAGCATGGCCGTCTTCGAACTCGCCCCGGGGGACGTGACCCGCGCGGTCTCCCACGCCACCGTCCAGGAGCTCTGGCACGTCACCGGCGGCCGCGGCCTGCTCTGGCGCCGCCAGGCCGAGCGGGAGGAGACCGTGCGGCTGCACCCCGGCACGGTGGTGTCCGTGCCGCTGGGCACGGTGTTCCAGTTCCGGGCCGACGCGGACGCCACCGAGGCGCTGCGGATCGTCGCGGTGACCATGCCGCCGTGGCCGGGCGACCCCGAGGAGGCGCGCCCGGAGGACGGGCCCTGGCTCCCGACCGTCGCCTGACCTGACCTGACCTGACCTGACGCGACCTGCCGGCCCGACCTGACCCGACCCGACCCGCCGGCCCGGGCGGGCCCCCGGAGGCCCGCCCGGACCGGATGCCCACCGGCTCCGAAGGCCCGTCGGCCACCCCGCCCAACTCCCCTGCGCCCTCGGCCGAACCGAGCGATCCGACCGCCCGACCGCCGCGGCCCCGACCACGCCGGCGGAACGTGACAGCGGGACAGTCGGTGTGCGACGCTGCACCCCCGTGCGTGATCAAGCGCTGCTGGTGGGACCGGGGGGATTCCGCATGACTGACGTGCCATCGAGCGTGCCTCGGCCCGCCCGGGAGACCGGGGGAGCCCGGGGCGGCGGGCCCGCCCGGCCGGGTGCCCCGTGGGGCCGGACGCCCGCGCTGCTGCTGGTCCTCGCCGGCCTGCTGCTCGCCGCGGCGTCGCTGCGCCCGGACGGCGGTCTGCTGGGCGCCGTCGGTGACCCGTTCGTGCGCGCCATCGGCTTCGTCGTGCTGATCGCCGGAGGCTGGGCCGTGCTGGTCGGCCGCTTCGCCGTCCGCTTCCGCGAGGAGGTCCGCCACCTCGACGGCCCGACACCGCGGGCCGAGCGGCTGCGCGAGGCCACCGTCCGGCTGCTGGGCGGGGCCACCGTCCTGGTGCCGGTGCTGCTCTTCGTCTTCCACAACCGGACCGAGGGGCCGCCAGTGAAGCCCCTGCCCGTGGAGATCAAGCTGCCGCCGAGGCCGACCCTGCCGGAGTCCACCTCGCCTCCGCAGCCCGCCGAGCTCCCCGACGGCGTGGGAGTGCTGTTCATCGTGCTTTGCGCGCTGGCGGTCGTCGCGGCGGTCGTCGCGCTGGTGGTCCTGGTCCGGGTGCTGCTGAGCCTGCGCCGCGTCCGGCGCCGGCCCGAGCCGCTGCCGGTCGTCGGGGAGGTCGAGCCCGAGGACGTGCTCGCGGCCGCCGTCGCCACCGGGCGGCGTGCCCTGCACGGCGCCGACGCCCGGGCCGCGGTGATCGCCTGCTACGCCGCGATGGAGCAGTCGCTGGCGGCGTCCGGGGTGGAGCGGCGGATCTGCGACAGCCCGACGGAGCTGCTGGAGCGGGCCGCGGCGGACGAGCGCGTCGACCGGGCCCAGGCGTACGCGCTCACCGAGCTGTTCCGCGAGGCCCGGTACTCCACCCATCCGATGGACGACGGCCACGTCCGCCGGGCCGGGGAGGCCCTCGACGCCATCGCGGCCCGCCTGGCGGAGCCCGCTGCTCCGGCCGACGGCGCCGCCCCGCTCGCGGCCGTAGCCGGCCGTACCGCCCCGATCGACCGCGCCACCGCTCCGGGAGGCCGCCGATGAGCACCCGTCCGGGCCGCCGGGCCGCTGAACCGGCCGAAGGTGGCGAGGAGTTGGTCACCCCCGGTTCGGTCCGGCACAGTCTGGTCGAGCTGGCGGTCGCGGCCGTCCTGGCCGAGATCCTGCTCGGCCTGGTCGGCGGGCTGCCGGCGGCGGCCGCCGGTGCGGTGCTGTTCGCGCTGGCCGCCCTGCCGACCGCCCGCTACGTAGCCGGCGGCGGCGTCCTGGACGTGGGCCTGCGCCGCCGGTCGCGGCTGATGGACTCGCACGAGCCCGGCCTCGGCGACTGGCGCTGGACCGTGCGCCAGGGCCTGAGCCCGGACGGCGACGTCCAGCCGCTGCGCGGCCGGCTCCAACGGCTGTTCGCCGCCCGCCTGTCGGAGGCCCACAACCTCTCGCTCGCCGACGACCGGGACCGCGACCGGGTGGCCGGGCTGATCGGTCCCGGGCTCTGGCCGTGGATCGACCCGGCGGCCCAGGCGCCGGCACCGACCGTCCCGCCCGACGTGCTGCTCGCCCTGGTCGACCGGCTCGAATCCCTGTAGCCGCCCGGCCCGCACGTCCCGCCCCACACGTCTCGTCCCACACCGGCCGTCCCGCACCGGCCGCCGGCCGACCCCGCAGCCCCGCCCCGCAGCCCAGCCCCGCCGGCCCGCCCGGCGCCGCACCGCCGCCCGCAGCCACCGGGCCCCTACCGTCCCGTCAGGAGAGCCATGACCGCCGTTCCCCAGGCCCCCGCCGACCCGAGCGCCGCCCCGGCCGCCCCGGAGGTCGCCCCGGACGGCTCCGGCGCGTCCGCCGGGCTGACGCCGCAGCAGGCCGGCGAGTGCGCCCGTACGGTGCTCAAGGAGGTCGAACGCGCCGTCGTCGGCAAGCCCGAGGCGCTGCGCCTGGTGATGCTGGGCGTCCTAGCGGGCGGCCACGTGCTGATCGAGGACCTGCCGGGGCTCGGCAAGACCCTGCTCGCCCGCTCCTTCGCGACCACCCTCGGCCTGGACTTCCGCCGGATCCAGTTCACCCCCGACCTGCTGCCCTCCGATGTCACCGGCGCCCCCTTCTACGACCAGCGCAGCGGCGAGATGGTCTTCCGGCCCGGCCCGCTCTTCACCCAGCTGCTGCTCGCCGACGAGATCAACCGCACGCCGCCGAAGACCCAGGCCGCGCTGCTGGAGGCGATGGCCGAGGGACAGGTCTCGGTCGACGGGGCGACCCGCCGGCTGCCGCAGCCGTTCGCGGTGATCGCCACCGCCAACCCGATCGAGTACGAGGGCACCTACTCCCTGCCCGAGGCCCAGCTGGACCGCTTCCTGCTCCGGGTGCGGATGGGCTACCTGTCCACCGGCCTGGAGGCCGCGATGCTGCGGGCCCGGCTGGACCGGTCGGCGCCCGAGACGGTCCTGGACACCGTCAGCAGCCCCGCCGAACTGCTCGCCATGCGGGCGGCGGTGGAGCGCGTCGAGGTGGACGACGACCTCGTCGACTACGTGATCGCCCTGGTCGACGCCACCCGCAAGGACCCGCAGATCCAGGTCGGCGCCTCGCCCCGCGGCGGCCTCGCGCTGGTGCAGCTGGCCCGTGCCCGCGCGATGCTGGAGGGCCGCGACTTCCTCACGCCGGAGGACGTCAAGGCGCTCGCCGTCCCCGCCCTGGCCCACCGCATCACCCTCAAGCCGGAGCTGTGGGTGCGTCAGATCGACGCGGACGAGGTGCTGGCCCGGGTGGTTGCCGCCGTCCCGGCCCCGCAGACCCTGCCGCGGGCCTCCGATGCCGCCGGCTCGGGCGCGGACGCCGCGCGGTGACCGCCGAACGACCCGCCGGCACCGGGGCGGCCGGCGCCCCGGCGGCCGCACCGCCCGCGCAGCGGGCCGGCCGGCTCGCCGCCCAGACCGGGGACCGCGGACGGCGCCCGGTCCGCCGCCTCGCGACGGCCCCGGCCGCGGCCCCGGTGGCCGCCCCGACGCGCGGCCCGGCCGATGCCGCGCCGGGCCGCCCGGCGCCGGGATCGCGCCGCCGGGGCGTCCGGCACTTCGCCGGCGCCGCGCCGGGCGACCCGGTCACCGCCCGCATCCTCGCCCGGAGCGCCCGCGCCACCGCGGAGGGCCTGCCCAGCACCCCGCCCTCGCCGCACTGGCGGCCCGCCGAGCAGACCCTGCGCCTGCTCACCGTCGCCACGGCCGCGGCGGCGGCCGCCCTGGCCACCGGCCACGCCTGGCTGCTCGCCCTGGCCGCGGGCCCCGCCGTCCTGCTCGTGCTGGCCGCCCCCGGCGGCAGCAGGCCCACCACGCTGGCCACGACGGCCGGCGTCGCGCCGCGCCGCTGCTTCGAGGGCGAGCGCATCACCGCGCGCATCGAGGTGGAGCACGACGGCCGGATCGGCCCGCTCGACCCCACCGTCGTCCTCGGACCGGGCCTCGTCCTGGAGGCGCTGACCGTGCGGCCCACCGGGGTGGACCTCGCCCTGCGCGCCGACAGCTGGGGCCGCTGGAGCCTGGGCACCGTCGACCTCGACGTCTACGACGCCGGCTCGCTGGCCCGCCGCACCGTGCGCGCCGACCTCGGCACCGCCGACGTCTTCCCGGTGCCCGGCGCGGCCGGCCTCACCCCGATCCCGGTCCGGCTGCCCGAACGGCTCGGCGAGCACACCACCGGCCACGACGGCAGCGGCGTCGAGGTGATCGGCGTGCGCCCCTACGTCCACGGCGAGCGACAGCGGCGCATCCACTGGCCCTCCACCACCCGTCGAGGCAGCATCCAGATCAACCAGTTCGCCGCCGAGCGGGCCGCCGACGCCGTCGTCCTGCTCGACACCCTCGGTGACATCCACGACCCGGCCACCGGGGTGTCCAGCCTGGACGAGAGCCTGCGCGCGGCTGCCGGCCTGACCCGCGCCTACCTGCGCCGGCACGACCGGATCGGCCTGGTCGCGGTGGGCGGTCAGCTCCGCTGGCTCACCGCGGCCACCGGGGACCGGCAGTTCTACCGGATGGTCGAGAGCGTGCTGGAGGTCCGCCAGGACCGCGCCCACCGCGGGCCCGTCCTACCGCAGCTGCCGCTGCCCGCCCTGCCGCGCCACGCCCTGGTGTACGCGTTCACCACACTCGCCGACCAGCGGATCCTGGAGGTGCTGGGCCGCATCGGCGACCGCGGCAACCCGCTCGTCGTGGTGGAGATCCCGGTCGGCGAGCCGTCGGTGGAGCCGGGTGACGAGGTCGGCGCTCTCGCCCTGCGGCTCTGGCGGGCCGAGCGCGAGGCGATGCGCGCGGCCCTGCGCGCCCGCGGCGTCCCGGTCGCCCGCCACACCGCCGGCGAGGCACTCGACCTCGCCCTCGCACCGCTGCTGCGCCGCCGGATCGGGGGAGGAGTCCGATGAGCGACCCGACGAGCGGGACCTACAGGGCAGTTGGCCCGACCGGCCGGACCGCTCCGGCCTCAGCGCCGACGGGCCCGGCCGCGGCGCCGCGCTGGGCGCCGTGGGCCGAGCGGGCGGCCCTCCGCGTCGTCGGCGACGCCCTGGTGCTGGCCTCCATCGGGGCCGGCGGCGAGGGCGGCGCGGCCAGGTTGGGCCCGATCGGGCTGGTGGCCGCACTGGCCCTGGCGACCTGGGCGGCCCCGCCGCCGCCCCTGCCGGCCCGCCGTCCCACCACCTGGCCGGCCCGGCTCGCCGCCCAGCGGACCACCGTGCTCGCCACCGGCAGCGTGGTGCTCGCGGCGTTCGGCGAGCCGTCGCTCTGGCAGGGTGCGGCGGTGGCCGTCCTGCTGATCGGCTATCTGCTGCTCGTCGACGCCCTCGGGCCGGACCGCCGGCGCCCGCGCCCGGCGCACGCGCTCGCCGCCCTCGCGGCGTCCGCGCTGGTACTGCCGCCGGCGTTCGCCTCGACCGGGGCGCAGGAGTGGTCGCGCCCGGTCGCGGTGCTCGGCGTCGTGGTGGCCGCGGTCGGCGTCGGCCTGGCCCTGCACACCCGCCGGCACCCGGACGGGCACGGGGACGTGGACGCGGCCGGAGCGGGGCCGAAGCCCGGAAGCTGAGCGGCTGCCGGGCTGCCCGGGCGTCTGCCGACGGACGGCGAGGTGCCCGGTCGCCGTCCGAGACCGGCCGCGCCGGCCTGCTTCGGCCCGTGTCCAGTCCGGTGGCGAGCCGTCATCATCTTGTCGTGTCTTCTTCATCTGAAGCATGCTCAGGCAGCCGATCCTTCGGGTCGGCAGCACAGCCCCAGCTTCCGACGAGGAGACAGCAACCGTGACCGCTCGCCGTACCATCACCGGCGCACTCGCCACCGGCCTGCTCACCGCAGCCGCCGCCCTGCTCCCGTTGCAGCCCGCGGCGGCGGCCGGCGACGGCAGCCTCCCCTTCGGCTCGGCCACCACGGTCGGTCTGCACAACACCTACGACCCGGCTGCGTTCGGCTACCTCGCCCAGAGCCTGGACACCGGCACCGGCATGATCGAGCTGGACGCCTGGACGGACACCATCACCAAGGAGTGGAAGGTCAGCCACTCCAACCCGCTCGGCAACTCCAACAACTGCGTCAACGCCAGCACCCCGGCCCAGCTCTACACCGGCGGGGCCAACAAGAACCTGGAGACCTGCCTGGACGACGTCCGGGTCTGGCTCGGCGCCCATCCGGCCGCCGGGCCGCTGGTGGTGAAGCTGGAACTCAAGGGCGGCTTCGCGGCCAACCGCGGCATGGGTCCGGCCCAGCTGGACGCGCTGATCGCCGGGCACCTCGGCTCCGCGGTCTTCCGGCCCGCCGACCTGCTGGCCAAGCCCGGCGGCGGCTCGTACGGGAACGCCGACGAGGCGGCCCGGGCGGGCAACTGGCCGACCCGGTCGGCCCTCGCCGGGCGGGTGCTGGTGTACGTCATCCCCGGCACGTTCGAGGAGAGCAACCCCTTCGACACCCTCCACACCGACGTCGAGTACGGCCGCCACCTGCGCGACCTCGCCTCGGCCGGCCGGATCGGCGACGCCCAGGTCTTCCCCGCCGTGCACGGCGCCAAGGCCGGCGACCCGCGCACCGGGTACGGGGACGCGGCGATCCGCCCGTGGTTCGTGGTCTTCGACGGCGACGCCGCGGCCTACACCGGCGGCATCGACACCTCCTGGTACGACAGCCGGCACTACCTCCTCGTGATGACGGACGCCCAGAACGTCGCCCCCGCCATCAGCGCCACCGACCCGACCGCCGATCAGGCCCGCGCCCGCACCGAGCAGCTCGCCCGGGCGCACGCCAGCATCGTCTCCAGCGACTGGCGCCGCCTGCCCGCCGTCCAGTCCCTCGTCCTGTCGCGCGGCTGACGGCCGCCGGCAGCCCCGCCAGGTGTCGCGCACGCCCCGTACCGGTTCCGGGGCGTGCGCGGCCCGCGACGACCACGGCCGGCCGGGTGAGCGGCCGGGGGGCGGGGCGGGCGAAAATCCGCGTGGAACGTGTCCGCTCCACGAGGCGTCGTGATCAGTGACGTGTCGTCATCACTCATGGAGGAGACGGTGATGGAAACCACCGGAGTACGCCGGTCCCGCCGGGCGGTCCTGGCCCTCGGCGCGGGGACGGCGCTGGCCGCCGGCCTCGCCTCGGCGGGGCGGGCCCACGCGGCGCCCGCCCCCGCCGGCCCGGCGGCCGGACCGGACGGCGCCCTGCGCGGGGAGCTGGCCGGTCTGGAACGCGAGTACGCCGCCCGGCTCGGGCTGTTCGCCCACGACACGGGCACCGGGCGGACGCTGGCCCACCGGGCGGACGAGCTGTTCCCGCTCTGCTCGGTCTTCAAGCCGCTGGCCGTGGCGGCCGTGCTGCGGGACCTCGACCGGGACGGCGAGTTCCTGGCCAGGCGGATCCACTACACCGAGCAGGACGTCACGGACGCGGACTACGCCCCGGTGACCAGGGATCACCTCGCCACCGGCATGACGGTCGAGGAGCTGTGCGCCGCCGCCGTCGGCCAGAGCGACAACGCCGCCGCGAACCTGTTGCTCCGCGAGCTGGGCGGCCCGACGGCCGTGACCCGCTTCTGCCGCTCCGTCGGGGACGGGCGGACCAGGCTCGACCGCTGGGAGCCGGAGCTCAACTCGGCCGAGCCGTGGCGCAGCACCGACACCACCAGCCCCCGCGCCGTCGCGGGGACGTTCGCGCGGATGCTCCTCGGCGACGTGCTCGAACCCCGTGACCGGGCCCGGTTGACCGGCTGGATGGTCGCCAACACCACCAACACCGACCGGTTCCGGGCCGGCTTCCCGGCGGACTGGGTCCTCGCCGACAAGACCGGCGGCGGGTCGTCCTACGGAGTGGCGAACGACGTGGGCGTCGTCCGGCCGCCGAACCGGAGGCCGATCGTGGTGGCCGTGCACACGACCACCCGGGCGGCCGCGGGCCCCCAGCACAACGACATGGTCAAGCGGGTCGCGGAGCTGGTCGCGGAGACCTTGAGCTGAGGCCGTCCGCCGGAGGGCGGCGGCCCCGGGGCGCCTGGCCACCGGGGCCGCCGCGCCGCGCGGACTCCGCGCCTTCCGCGCCGCGCGGGTTTGGGCGGTACGACGGCGGACCAGGATTCGGGTTGTCCCGTTCATGCCCGAGCCCTGGGGGTCGCCCCGTGCGCCGCGCGTTCGCGTTCCTGCTCCCGGCCGTCCTGTCCGTCGTCCTGTCCCTCGCCGCCGTCCTCGCCCCGGCTCCGGCCGCCACGGCCGCGCCGGCCGGCCCTGCGCCGGCCGCAGCCACGCCGGCCGGAGCCGCTGCGACGGGCAGGGCCGTGGCCCTGCCGGACCCGGTGGTCTTCGTCCACGGCCGCAACGCCGGCCCCGGGGTCTGGGGCAGCATGACCGCCTCCCTCCGGGCCGCCGGCTACCCGGCCGACCGGCTCTTCGCATGGAGCTACGACACCACCCGCTCCACCAACGAGGTGCTCGCCGCCCAGCTGGCCGCCTACGTGGACGACGTGCTGCGCCGGACCGGCGCGGCCAAGGTCGACATCGTCGCCCACTCGCTCGGCAGCCTGCCCAGCCGCTGGTACGTCAGGTTCGGCGGCGGGGCCGCGAAGGTCGGGCACTGGGTCTCGCTGGCCGGCCCCAACCACGGCACCACCGTGGCCTGGCTCTGCGCGCTCTGGGACCAGGGGTGCCGTGACATGACCCCCGGCTCCTACGTCGTGACCAGGCTCAATGAGGGGACTCCCACCCCGGCCCCCGTCCGGTACACCACGCTCTGGTCGGCCTGTGACGAGCAGATCGCGCCCACCTCCAGCACCCGGCTGGACGGCGCGGTCAACGTTCGGACGGCGTGCCTCAAGCACAACGACCTGCTGACCGACCCGGCCGTCCAGGCCCGCGTCCGCGAGGCACTGGCGGGCTGACCGTCCGGCCGGCGGGTCCGGGCCCCGGGCCCGGTGCGTTCCCGGCCGGCTCCCGCGCTCCGGCACGGGCCCGGCCCGCCCCGGTGGCGGCCGGCCGGGTGGCCGGTGCGCCGGCGGGGCGGGCCGGGGTGGTTCAGCACTGGGGCCGACGGCCGTGGTTGGCCTTGCTCCGGCTGCGTGCCTTCTTCTTCCGGCGCCGCTTCGACGACATGGCCGCTCCTCTCCCGGTCGGTCGGCACCGGCCCTCGGGGAAGTGGTGCCGCGCGGGCGGCGAGGGCGGTGCTCCGCGGTCGGGCCCGCCGAGGGCGGGGCCCGACCTCCATGGTCCGCCGCCGGGGCCGGGAGCGAAAGGCGAGCAGGCCGGGGGCGCGCGCAGGCCGCCCCCGCGCCGTCCTCCGGTACCGCAGTGCGGTATCCGTCCAGATGCGGGAAGCCGGGTCCGCGCACGGAATGCCGCCCTCAGACGGGCGGGCGGACCACCCCCAGCAGGAGTGCGACCAGCTCGTCCACCACCTGGTCCATCGAGGCCTCGAACTGGCCGGCCGTCCAGTCGTGCAGCAGTCCGTTGACGGCGCCGATGAAGGCCGTCGCCGCGATCCGGTAGTCCCGTTCCGCGGCCTCGCCGCGTTCCGCGGCGGCCCGGGCCTCGGCGAGGATCAGCTCCACCCAGCGGGAGCGCCGGACCAGCCGCTGGCGCTCCAGCTCCGCGCTGACGCCGATGATCTCGACGAAGGCGATCCGCAGCCGGCGCGGGTCGTCGGTCGCCGCCGCGACGTAGGCGCGCAGCACCGCCCTGATCCGCGCCTCGAAGGCGAGGCCCGCGGAGCCGCCGAGGGCGGCCAGGACGGCCTGCTCCGTCCAGTCGTTCACCACCAGGTGCAGCTGGGCGAGGACGTCCTCCAGGTTGCGGAACTCCTCGTAGAACTGCCGGGTGGACAGGCCGGCCGCCTCGCAGAGCGCCGTCACCGAGGCGGCCCGGTAGCCCGGCCGGTCGCCGAACTGGTCCAGGGCGGCCCCGAGGAAGCGTTCGCGCCGCTCGGCCCGGCGCTCCTGCGCGGACCGTCCGCCGTACGTGCCCGTGGGCCCACCTGCCACTGCCGCCGCCCCCGATCGCCGCTGATGATCCTTCAATTGTTGCCCACCGACGTCTTGTCAGGGCCGGTGGGTCGTCCCTACCGTCGAGTAACGCAATCTGACTAACCTCCTTTTCAGACTCTGCGCGTTCTCGCGAAGGAGCGGCGATGACAGCCCCCGCACACCCCGGCTCCCCCCGCCGGTCCCGGATCTCCCGGCGCACCCGGGCCCTCGGCGGCCTCGCGGCCGCCCTCGGCCTTGCCCTCACCGCCTCGGCCACCGCGCCGGTGGGCGCGGCCGCCGCCGCGTCCGCGCCCACCGCGGGACAGGGGCTGCGAGAGGTGATGTTCGTCGGCAACAACTGGGACGGCACGGCGGACGTCATCCGCTCCACCGGCGACCTCGCCCGGGTCGGGCGCGTCAACGTGATCCCGGACAAGGACCAGCGGCTCACCGAGATCTACCTCAACCCCGTCAAGCTCGCCTACTTCCTGGGCATCCGGCTCGGCCCGGGGGAGGGCCACGACCAGTTCGTCGACGACATGTACTCCACCCCGGACGGCACCGCCGTGGTCGTCTCCCGGCCGAGCTTCGCCGACGTGGTCTCCATCGACCTCGCCACCGGGCGGATCAACTGGCGCTTCCCGGTCTCCGGCTACCGCTCCGACCACATGGCGCTCTCCCCGGACGGCACCCGGGTGGCGGTCTCCGCCTCCACCTCCAACACCGTTCACGTGCTGGACGTCCGCACCGGCGCACAGCTCGGCTCCTTCAGGACCGGGGACAAGCCGCACGAGAACCTGTTCACCGACGGCGGCCGGCGGATCTGGAACATGTCGATCGGCGAGGTGAACACCGCCCTCGACGCGCCGTGGCTGGACTGGACGAAGGGTGACCGCCGGATCACCGTGGTGGACGCGGACACCTTCGCGCAGACCCGGGTGATCGACATGCGCGAGCGGCTCGACGCCTTCGGCCGCTCGGACCTCTCCGACGCGATCCGCCCGGCCGCCTTCACCCCCGACGAGTCGAAGCTCTACTTCCAGGTGTCGTTCTTCAACGGCTTCGTGGAGTACGACGTGGCCGGCGACCGGATCACCCGGATCAAGACGCTGCCGAAGAACTCGGCGACCAGCGAGGACCGCACCACCTGGGTCAACGACTCGCGCCACCACGGCCTCTCGATGAGCCCCGCCGGCGACAAGCTGTGCGTCGCCGGGACGATGGACGACTACGCGACGGTCGTCGACCGCGCCACCTTGCAGGAGGGGCCGCTGGTGCCCGCCTCGAAGCCGTACTGGGCCACCGTGAGCGGCGACGGCAAGTCCTGCATCATCTCGGAGAGCGGCGCCGACCGGGTCACCGCGATCGACTTCGCGACCGGGCTCCGGACCGCCTCCGTGCCGGTCGGTGACCACCCGCAGCGCGTCCGCATCGGCCACGTCGCGGCCGACTGGACCGGCCCGTCGGGCGGCTGACGGCCGGAGCGGGGGCGGGCCCCCGCCGCGGCGGGGGAGCGCCGTCGGTGGTCGGTAGAATCGCCGGTCATGGCGGACCCCCAGGAGGACGACCCGTTCCGACGCGGCGGCGGCCGGCCGCCCGCACCACCCGCCGGTCACGACACGGGCAGCGACACCGGTCACATCACCGGCACGTGTCACACCACCGGCAGCGGTACGACGGTCGGACTGATCTGGGCGCAGACCCTCGACGGTGTGATCGGGGCCGACAACGACATGCCGTGGCGGCTGCCCGAGGACCTGGAGCACTTCCGGGCCACCACGCTCGGCCACCCGGTGGTCATGGGCCGGCGGACCTGGGACGCACTCCCGCCGCGGTTCCGCCCGCTGCCCGGCCGGCGCAACATCGTGGTGACCCGCAATCCGCAGTGGGCGGCCGACGGCGCCGAACGGGCAGGCTCCGTCGGCGAGGCCCTGGAGCTGGCCGCCGGGTCGCCGGCGCCGGCCGCGGCGCAGGTGTGGGTGATCGGCGGCGGGCAGATCTACCGCGCCGCCATGGGGTACGCCACGACGTTGTCGGTGACCGAGATCGACCTGCCGGTGGCGGGCGACACCTACGCCCCGGCCCCGGACCCGGGGTGGAGCGTGGTCGAGGAGCAGGGCTGGCGCTCCTCGGCCACCGGGTTGCGCTACCGGATCCTCAGGTACGACCGCCCCCGGTAGCCGGGCGCACCGCCGCTCAGGACGTGCCGTGGACGATCACGAAGTCGTCGTGGACGTGCCGGCCGGGCCGGCCGTCCGCCTTCTCCAGGGCGTCGCGGATCGCCTGCAGCCGGTCGGCCCCCAGCTGCAGCGGCGGTTCGTCCGGCTGGTAGGTGTACCGGATCGGGTAGTCGACGCCCGGCTCGTTGCTCATCTCGATGTGGCAGCCGAGCACGTGGCTCACCGGGTGCGCGGACGCGAAGGCGACCAGCCGGTCGATCGTCGCGGTGTAGGCGTCCCAGTCGGCGACGTACAGCCGGCCCGGGTAGACGGTGTCGCCGGTGAGCAGGAAGCCGGTGAACGGGTCGTAGTAGGAGATCGCCGCCTCGTGGTGGCCGGGGCCGGGCAGGCAGGTCAGCACCCGGCCGCCGAGGTCCAGCAGGGCCGGCCGGTCGAGGTCGTCGTCCAGGCCCAGGAAGGCACGGACGGTGGCGAGCTCCGCGCCCACCACCACCGTGTCGGGGCGGTCGGCGAACTGCGCGTCCCCCGCGACGTGGTCCCCGTGCCCGTGGCTGTGCAGGACGACCAACCGGTAGCCGGGGCGCGGGTGGCGGTCGAGCCAGCCCGCCACCAGCTCGTCGACGACGCGGCGGAGCGGGAACAGCTCGGGGGACGCGGTGGCGCCGGTGTCCAGCAGCACGGCGCGGTCGTTGCCGAAGAGCAGGAACAGGAACGGCGCCTCGTAGTTCACCGCCATGTTCTGCCGCAGGATCACGGTGTGCTCGTCGTAGTGGTGGACCTGCAGCTCGGGGTCCGTGTTGTGCTTGGCGGACTCGGAGCCGTGGATCCACCGCACGTCGAGCGAGCGCCCCGCGAGGTGAGCGGACGCGTCCGTGAAGTCGATCGGGTGCGGGTCGGGGGTCATGCCGCCTCCTGGTTCCGGTCAGCGCGTCGACGTCCCGTCTGCCCCCCGGCGGACGGGCGCGGCACCCCTGCGGGAGCCACCGGATGCGAACCTACCAGGCGCCTGTGACAGCGCCCGTCCGGGATGTTCGAGGCCTCACGACCCCCGTGCCTGCGCCCCCGTACCTGGCCCCGTGCCCTGTGCTGCTGTGCCGTCCGCGCCCCCGTGCCACCCGCGGTTCCGGGCAGTACGGGGCGCGGGCGGCACGGGCGCGGGCCCGCACGGGCGTCAGTCGGCCAGGTTGACCGGGCGGTAGGCGTGGTAGCCGTCACCGGACTTCAGGCCGTAGCTGTGCGTGGCGTGCCGGGTGCCGACCTTGCCGGCCTGCTCGTAGGACTTGTAGGCGCGCTTGCCGTCCACCCAGCCGTCGAAGATGACGACGTGCCGGTGGTTCGGGTCGTTGCTGTTGGCCTTGATGACCAGGTCGCCCTGGCGCAGGTCCTTCATCGCGATCGGCCTGGTCCAGCCGTCGTTCTTCAGCGACACCGTGTTCGGGCCCGACTTGGGGAGCTTGAGGGCCATCGAGGCGAACCCGGAGCAGTCCTGGCGGTAGCCGTCCTTCCAGGTCTTCTTCTGGCTGTACGGCACGGCCTTGCCCGCGTTGTCCGTGAGCCAGACCCTCGCCCGCCGGATCTCCTCGGCCCGGGTGATCTTCGCGGCCGCGGCCCGCTCGGTCTCCGAGCCGGCGTCGAGGGCCTCACCGCCCTCGTCCTCGGTGTCGAGGACCGGATCGGTGACCTCGGAGACCGCGGCGGGGGAGAGGGCATCGGCGGGCAGCGCGACGGCCGGCCCGGTGAGGACGAGCGAGCCGAGCACGGCGGCGGCGAGGGCGGCGACGGTCGAACGGCGGATGTGCTTCATGGTGGTGCCTCCTGCGGCAGGTGGTGCGGGAAAGGGGTGCGATGGAGCTTCGGACGGGGCGTCAGCCCTGGTGGGCCAGGCGGCGCAGGGCCGCCCGGTCGGCGTGGAAGACACTGGCGTCGACCTTGCCGGGGGTGCCCGGCACCGACGCGCGGTCGCTGTACTGCCAGAAGTCCCAGCCCTTGGCGCCGCGCAGCGGCTCGGGCGGGGTGGTGCCGTAGCGGGCGAGCCAGAGCGGGTAGCCGCTCAGCTCCTCCGTCCCGCCGAGGCACTCGTCGACGAAGTTCTTGCGGGTGTAGACGATCGGCGTGGCGCCGGTGGCCTGCTGCACCCGCTGGAGGAAGGCCTTCACCTGGCCGAGCTGGAGCCGGTGGCCGTCGCTCCGGCACTGTTCGAGGTCCAGCACCGGCGGCAGCTCGCCCGGCCGGGTGCCGGAGAAGCCCTCGCGGTGCAGCACGTCGAGGAAGTGGTCGGCCTGGGCGGTGCCGCCCTGGTCGGCGGTGAAGTAGTGGTAGCCGGTGCGGACCAGGTCCACCGAGCGGGCGCCGGCGAGGTCCCGGCCGAACCAGTCGTCGGTGAAGCCGGTGCCCTGGGTGGCCTTGAGCATCACGAAGGACTGGCCGCTACGGGCGATCGCGGGCCAGTCGAAGGCCTGGTCCTCCTTCGGGCCGTGGTCGCCGTGGTAGCTGTCGATGCCGCGCACCGCGTAGGCGTCCGGACCGGTGCCCGCGGTGCCCGCGGCGCCGGCCGGCGCGGCCGGCCCCAGGGCCGTGGCGCCGACGGCGGACGCCACGACGGCGGCGACGGCCGCCGCCCGGACGGCCCGGTGGGCCTTGCTGCGGAAGCGGAGCTTCACGTCGGGTTCTCCTCTGCTGTGGTTCCGGGGTGGTGACGGAGCGTTCGGTCCGGCGTCGTGCCGGCCGGCGGTTCCGCTGCCCGGTGAGAGCTTCGCCCAGTGGCGGCCCGGCCTGCACCTGTTGCCTGTTGTCGCCCGGCCGGGACATCTCGACAACCCACCTGACCTGCCGTAATCACTCGTGCGAGGGGAATGCCCGACACCGCGTGACCCGCCCGGCGCCCACTCGTTGACGGGTCGGGAGCGAGCGGAGCGGGGGCCGAGGGTGAGCACGGAGAGCGACACGAGGCAGCCGGCCGGGGCCGGATTCGGAACGGTGCTGCGCACGCTGCGCCGCGAGGCAGGGCTCTCGCAGGCCGACCTCGCCGGCCGGGTGCACTACGACAAGAGCCACATCAGCAAGGTGGAGAACGGCGACAAACCGGCCACCGCCGAGTTCGCCCGCGCCTGCGACCGGGCCCTGCGGGCCGGCGGCTCACTGGTCGCGCTGGCGACGCGCGGCCACTGCCCCTACCCGGGCCTCGCGTCCTTCCGGGCGGAGGACGAACGCTGGTTCCACGGCCGCGACCGGGCCCGCGCCGCACTGCTGGGCCTGCTCGCCGAGCGCCAAGCCGACCGCGGCGGCCCCGTCCTGGTGGTCGGTCCGTCCGGCGCCGGGAAGTCCTCGCTGCTGCGGGCCGGCCTGGTGCCCGCCCTGCGGCGCGGCGGCCTGGCCGGCCTCGGCCCCGCCTCCGCCGCCGTCCTCACCCCGACCGGCCGCCCGCTCGACCGGCTCGCCGAACTCGCCGACGGCCCGGACGCCGTGTGGATCGTCGACCAGGCCGAGGAGCTCTTCACCCTCTGCGCCGACCCCGAGCAGCGGCGGGCGTTCCTGGACGCGCTCTGCCGCGAGGCCGGCCCCGAGGGCGGCCGACTGGTCGTGCTGGGGCTCCGCGCCGACCTTTACGGGCACTGCCTGGCACACGACCGCCTGCTGAAGGCCGTCCGGCGCGGCCAGCTGGCCCTCGGACCGATGAACGCCGCCGAGCTGGCCGAGGCGATCACCGGGCCGGCCCGCACCGCCCGGCTGGAGCTCGAACCCGGCCTGCTGGAGCTGATGGTCACCGACCTCGGCCTGGAGGGTGCCGGAACCGCCGGCGCCTACGACCCCGGCGCCCTGCCGCTGCTCGCCCACACCCTGCGCGCGGTCTGGCAGCAGCGCGCCGGACGCTCCCTCACCCTGGCCGGCTACCGGGCGATCGGCGGGCTGCACGGCTCGGTCGCCGCGACGGCCGAGCGCGCCTGGGCCCGGCTGGAGGACGACACGGCGCGGGCCACCGCCCGCCGGGTGCTGCTCCGGCTGGTCCACCTGGGCCCGGACGGCCAGGGCTCGCGCCGCCGGGTCGACCGCGCCGCCCTGGCGGGCAGGCCCGCCTCCGGTCCCGCTGCGCCCGGTCTCGACGCGTCCGCCCCCAGCTCCGGCGCGCCCGGCTCCGGCGCGCCCGGCCCCGCTTCGGACGACCGCGTGCTCGACCAGGTGCTCGCCTCCTTCGCCGACGACCGGCTGCTCACCGTCGACGCGACCGGCGTGACGCTCTCCCACGAAGCCCTGCTGCGCGCCTGGCCGCGCCTGCGTGACTGGGTCGACGAGGGGCGGGCCGGCCTGCGCCTGCACCAGCAGCTCACCCAGGACGCCGAGCACTGGGCCGGGGCCGGCCGGGAGGAGGCACTGCTCTACCGGGGCAGCCGGCTGGAGCTCGCGCGCGAGTGGGCGGCCGAGCCCGCCGGTGAGGAGCTGCTCACCCCCGTCGAGCGGGAGTTCCTGGCCGCCGCGGCGGCCCGTGCCGAGCACGAGCGCAGGGCCGAGCGGCGCCGGGTGCGGACGCTCCGCCACCTGGTGGCGGGGCTCGCCCTGTTGCTGGTGTCGGCGCTGCTCGCGGGCGGCTTCGCCGGGCAGCAGTGGGACCGCGCGACCGTCGCCAACCGCACCAACCTCGCCCGCGCGCTGCTCTCCGACGCGGAACGCAACGCCGGCCGGGACCCGTATGCGGCGATGCTGGAGTCGGTCGAGGCCCGCCGGGTCGCGCTGTCCGGCGGGACCGGTCTGCGGCGGCCGGCCGAGGACGCGGTGCTGAGCACCCAGTCCGAGTACCTCACCGGGCGGATCCCCGGCTTCGCCCTGGGCGTCAACGGGCTGGCGATCAGCCCCGACGGCCGGCTGGTGGCCACCGGCGACTCCCAGGGGCAGGTGGCGCTCTGGGACGCCCGCACCACGGCCCGGGTGGCCGAGCTGCAGGGCCACGACGGCGTGGGCGCGCCCGTGCAGGACGTCAGGTTCAGCCCCGACGGATCGCTGCTGGCCGTGACGGTCACCAAGAAGGAGGGCCTGCGCATCCTGCTCTGGCGGGTCGCCGACCGGCAGCGGCTGCCGTCCCCGGTGATGCCGCAGAGCTCCCCCACCACCACCTCGGCGGCCAAGCGGCTGGCCTTCAGCCGGGACGGCGCCCTGCTCGCGGCCGCCAGCAGCGACGCCGCCCCGCCCGGACACGGGTGCGTCTGGGTGTGGCGCACGGACGCGGGCGCCGCGCCCCCGGTGCGGACGCTGACCGGCCACACGGGGGTGGTCCAGGGCGTCGCCTTCGGACCCGGACACCTGCTCGCCTCCGCGTCCACCGACGGCGACGTGCTGGTCCGGGACTTGGGGGATCTGGGGGACCTCCGGGACGCCGGTCCGTCCCGGGCCCCGGAGGGAGGGGCGACGACGGTGTTCGCCGGGCAGGCCCCGGCGCCGAAGTCGGTGGCCTTCGCCGCGGACGGGCGGCTGCTGGCGGTCGGCGGCGACCGCGGGCACATCCGGCTCTGGCGGCCCCCGGCGGCCGGCGGCCCGGCCCCGGGCTCCCCGGTGCCGTCAGCCCCGCTGCCGGGCACCTCCGGCGCGGACGGGGACGAGCCGCAGACCTCCCCCCGGCGCCACCGGGTGGCCGGGCCCGAGACCGATCACCCCGCCGAGTGGCCGTCCACCGACCTGCCGCCGGCCCACCAGGGCCCCGTCAACGCCCTGGCCCTCACCCCGGACGGAACCACCCTGCTCTCGGCCGGCGCCGACCAGACCACCCGCGTCTGGGACCTGCCCACCGGCCGGGTCGCGGCCGAACTGCGCGGCCACCCGACCTTCGTCCTCAACGTCGCCGTCGCCGACGACGGCCGGACCGTCGTCACCTCGGCGGGCATCAGCTCCCCGCCCGGCAGCGTCCTGCTCTGGGACCTGCACCGCGGCACCGACCTCGCGCCGGGCCCCGACCGACCCGCCGTCACCGCCGTCGCGTCGGCCGGCGACCGCGCGGCGGTCGGCACCGCCGACGGCCGGATCGCCCTCTGGGACGTCGGCGGCCCCGTGCCGCGCCCGGTCACGGTCACCCCGCCCGACGGGCGGCCCGTCACCGCCCTCGCCTTCGACCGCCGCGGCCGCACCCTGGCGGCCGCCCGCGGGGACGGCGCCGTCCAGGTCCACCGCGCCGGGGACGGCACGCGGACGGCCGCCGTCGACGTGGGCAAGGCCCCGACCGCACTGGCGCTCAGCCCCGACGGCACGGCGCTGGCCGTGGGCACGGCCGACGGCCGGCTGTTCACCGGACCGCCGGACGGCACGCCGCTGCGCGCCCGCCCGCTCGACCCGTGCGGTCCGGTGTACGCGGCGGTGTTCCTCGGCGACGGCGCCGAGCTGGCCTTCGCCTGCGACTCGCAGTACGTCCACCTGCTCGCGGTCGCCGACCCGGACGCGGCTGCGCGCAAGAGCGGCATCTATCACAGTGACCACCTGCGCCACCTCGCGGTCAGCCCGGACGGCCGCCTCCTGGCGACGGCCGGGAACGACCGCCTGGTCGTGGTCTGGGACGTCCGCGCCGGCCGGCCGCTGGGCGCCGACCCGAACCACCACGCGGAGCCCGAGGGGGCGGCGCGCACCGTGGGCTCCGACACCGTCCACGCCCTCGCCTTCGCCCCGGACGGCCGCACCGTCGCGGACGTCGGCCACCAGGGCGCGCTGCGGCTCTGGGATCTCGACTCCCCGGCCCCGACGGCGACCCTCACCGGTCCGGGCCTGCCGCTCAACGGGCTCGCCTTCCTCCCCGACGGCCGCGTCCTGACGGGGGGTGACAGCGGCGCCGCCCCCGTCTGGAGCCTCGACCCGGCCGCGGCCGCCGCCGGGGCCTGCGCCGTCGTCCGCCCGCCCCTGCCGCACCGCGACTGGCTCCGCCTCGCCCCCGGCGCCCCCTACCGCCCCACCTGCCCCTGACCCGCCCTCGGGGCGGGTCGGCGTGCCCGGTGGGCCGCTCGGCGGTGGGTCGTCAGTGGCGCGGCTCGATCTTGAAGTCGAAGGCCGTGGTGCCGGGGTCGACGGCGGTGACCCCGCCGTCGACCGTGAGAGCGGCGCCGTTCACGTAGCCCGCCGCGGGGGAGAGCAGCCAGCCGATCGCCGCGGCGACCTCCTCCGGCTCGCCGGGCCGGGCGGCCGGGGAGAGCCGGGTGGCCTGCCGGTAGGCCTCCTCCACGCCGCCGGGGAGCTGCTCGGCGTCGGCGAACCGCGTCATCCGGCGGTCGGCCATCTCCGTGCGCACCCAGCCCGGGCAGACGGTGTTGGCCCGCAGACCGAGGTGGCCGTAGTCGACGGTGAGCGAGCGGCAGAGCTGGAGCAGCGCGGCCTTGGAGGTGGCGTAGGCAGCGCTCCCCGGGCCGTTGCGCAGCGCGGAGACCGAGGCCACCGCCACGACCGAGCCCCGCGACCGCAGCAGGTGCGGCAGTGCGGCCCGCAGCATCAGGAACGGCCCGGTGAGGTTGGTGCGCATCACCAACTCCCAGTCCTCCAGGGTGACATCGCCCACCGCGCCGCCGCGCCCGACGCCGGCGTTGAGAACGAGCCCGTCGAGCCGGCCGAACGCGGACAGGGCCGCCTCCACCAGCGCCGCGACGTCGGCCGGCTCGGTGGTGTCGGACACGTGCGCCACCGCGCCGGTCTCCTCGGCGATCCGCTCCAGCGGCTCGGCGCGCCGTCCGGAGACCACCACGTGGTGGCCCTCGGCCCGCAGCAGCCGGGCGGTCGCGGCGCCGATGCCGGTACCGCCGCCGGTGACGATGACAACGCGCTGGTCGGACATGGGTTCCAGCCTCCGGGAGGGAATCGGTGATCTGTGGACTGACCATCGGATCCTATGCTCACTGCCCGTCAGATCCGGCTGTGGTCCCGCTCCCCCTCCCGTCCGCCTGTCACCCCGGCCAGGTAGCGTCCTCACGACTGCCGATCCACCCCGGGGGACCGATGACCGACCTGCCCGACCTGCCTGACCTGCCCGTACCGACCGCCCTCACCGGCTCCACCGCCGCCGAGAGCCCCGCTGCCGCCAAGGGCCCGACCGCCGCCGAGGCGGTCGCGGTGTTGCGGCGCGTGGCGGCGGCCTCCGGTGGACTGGTGACCCTCGACCCCGGCATCGAGGACGCGCGCCTGGACGCCTGGCCGGTCGTCGTGCCCGAGGAGATCCGGGTGCTGCTGCGGTCGGTCGGCGGCGTCCGGATGATCGTCTCCCGGTCTCCCGTGAACGGCTTCGAGTCGATCGACCACGTGGACCTCGACCACGCCTACAACCACGGCCACTATGCCGGTGGCAGCACCGGTTGGTACTTGGAGCACGCGGGCGGCCCGGGCACCCACTGGTTCGTCTTCACCGACCACGGCGACGGCCACGTCTACGTGGACGTCGACCGGGAGAGCGGCGCGTGGGGGCCGGTGTTCATGTTCTGGGACGCCACCGACACCGTCCGTGTCGCGCCCTCCCTGTCGGCCTGGCTCCACCACCTGGCCCGCTGCCTGGAACGGGCCCTCGCCGAGAGCCCGGCCGACGACGTCCGAGCCTTCGGCATGCGGCTGGGCGCCCTCTGGCCCGACGGGGAGGACCGGCCCGTGGATCTGGAGTCGACGACCGCAGCCGAGGTGCGCGTGGGAGCCGACCCGCTCCTGAGAGCGGCGGCGGCCGAACTGCCCGACGACGCCCGGCTCGTGGACCTGCGGTCGGTGACCGGCCCGGTCCGCGTCGAGTTCGACCTGCCCGCGGCGACATGCCGCTACGGCCGCCACGCCGAAGGGAGTGTGCTCACCGCCACGCCCTGGGACGGCGAGTAGGGCCGCGGTGGACGACATCGGGCCCGACGCCGCACGATCCGATCGCCGACAATCGCCCACGTGTTCCCAAATGCTGCTTGTCTGGCGGGAATTGGAGGCGGCGCCCTAGGGTGGCCGCATGCAAGCCTCCGGTGTGTCGCCCTTCGGTCTGATCATGGTCGTCGTCATCGTCCTGGCCGTCGTCATCGTGGTCCGAGCGGTGCTCGCGGGAAGGAGGCGGCGGCGGCGCCTCGACGCTGCCGCCGCGGTGCCGCCCGTCCTCCCGTCGGTGGCCCACCCCCGGGCGCCGGCGTACGTTCAGCCGCAGGCCGACAGTGGTGTGGCCGCCGCACCGGTCGCGCCGTTCGTACCCTCGGCACCCGCCCCGACGGTCGCGCACCAGCCGATGTACCAGGGCGAGCCGCGGGCGATCGGCGGGTACCACCTGCTCGGCCGGATCGGCTCCGGCGGGATGGGCACGGTGTACCTGGCCCGGCGGGAGGGCGCCGCGACGCAGGTGGCGCTGAAGACCATCAACCTCGAACTGCTCGACAACGCAGAGCTGTTGCGCCGCTTCGAGCGCGAGGCGGAGGTGCTGGGCATGGTCTCCGGCGCCTACACCGCCCGCGTCCTCGACGGCGGGGTGGACGGCGGACGGCCGTACCTGGTGATGGAACTGCTGGACGGTCGGCCCCTGGATGCCCATCTGCGCGAGCAGGGCCCGATCCGCTCCCCGGAGGCGCTGCGCGCCCTGGCACTCGCGCTGGCCGTGGCCCTGGCCGGGGTGCACCGGCTCGGCCTGATCCATCGGGACCTCAAGCCGGCCAACATCATGCTGACCACCGCCGGGCCGCGCCTGCTCGACTTCGGAATCGCCGCGCTGGTGGACGGCACCAGGCTCACCATGGCCGGCGGCGGTCCGGGCACGCTCACCTACATGGCGCCCGAACAGTTCGGCGACGAGCGGGTCGGCACGGCCGCCGACGTCTGGGCCTGGGCCTGCTGCGTGGTCTGCGCCGCGCACGGTGCCAGCCCGTTCGCGGCGACCAGCACCGGCGCGGTGATCCGGCGGATCGTCGACACCGGCCCGGAACCCGCCGCACTCGCGGCCGTTCAGGCCCTGGACCCCGCGCTGGCCGCCGCCGTGGCGCGTGCGCTCACCGCCGACCCGGCGGGCCGCCCCGCCGACGGCGCGGCCCTGCTGGAACTGCTGACCGCCCACCCCGCCCCGGTCCCCGTGCAGGACCAGATCACCCAGGGCTGGCGCACCCTCGCGCTCTGAACCGCCACGGTGCAGGACCGCCGCGCGGACGGCACCGCGACTGGGCTAGGTCCTCTCTTTCGGATCACGTCTGTCTGGCGTGATCCGAAAGAGAGGGCCTAGCGTGGCCGACGTGATCACCGCCGACTCCCTGCTCGCCCGCCTGCACGGGCTCGCCGACCGGGTGCCGTTCGACCTCGCGCTACGCCCGGGCGAAGCGCCCGGGGCGCCCGGGGCGCCCGGGGCGCCCGCGGGCCTCCCCTTGCCGGTGCCCGCCGTCGAGCGTGAACTGCTCGGCAGGCTGGGCGGGTTCGCCGTTCCGCCGGTCGAGTTCGTGCTGACCGGGCACCCGCGCCAGGGGAGCGGGCAGGGCCTGCCGGAGCGGCGGTGGGTGGTGTCGGACGACGGCGGTGGCGGGCTGACCTGGGTCGACATCGCGGCGGACGGCGGCTGGGGCCAGGTCCTCATGCAGTACCGGGAGGGCGGGCTGTACGTCCAGGCCGGCTCGCTGACCGAGTGGCTGGACCGACTGGTCACCACCGCCGAGGAGTTGGTGGACGACACCGGCTTCGACGAGGGCGTTCAGCCCTACGCCGACGACTTCTGGGACGCCCTGTACCCGGACGGTCCCGACCTGCCGCTGCCACGTGCAGGGGCGCTCCGGGCCGCCGATGCGGACCCGGTGGTCGCAGAACTGGCCCGCCGGGTCCCGGACGCCGCGCCGGTGGCCGACCTGCGCGGCGCTCCGCCGGGGAGCCGGGCCCGCTTCGACCGGGTGTGCGGTCCGTACCGGCTGGAACGCGCCGCCGGCGGGGCGGTGTTCGCCGCGGTGCCCCGGGAGGACTGATCGCGCAATTGCGGGTGGTTGGGGGCGTGCGAGAGCTTGACGCGCGCCCCGTCAAGCTCCCCAGTGCCCCTTCATCCCCGCCATGCCGAACCGATTCTGCGTGGCGCTCGCATGAAGTGACCTTCCTCGCGGGCACACTGACCCGAAGTCATCGGACCGATCGATCTCGGATCGCATCACGGGCAAGGGGGACGGGAATGGACGACGAACTGAAGGCGATCGTCGACGCGGTTCGCGAGGTGGAGAAGCTGGCGCGCGAGTCGGTCGTGACCCCGGCACGCGGCAACCGTGGGCCGGTGCAGCGGGAGCAGGAGGCGACGGTCCTCGACGCGGCCGCGTCGCTGGTCGAGCTCGCCCGGGAGTTCGTCGACCTCTACTACCCGCACCGGATGGCCACCGCCGACGCCCGCGGCGCCGTCAACGTCGTCCGGAACGGACTCGGCGACCTGGCCGAGCGGCTCCGTACGGCAGGCGAACGGCCCGGCGCCGCCGGGGCCTGAGAGCCCGGCTGGTGCGGGGCCGATGGGTGGTGCGGGCCGACAGGTGGGAGGAGGGCAGCGGCCGCTTCCTCAGGCCTTGGCCTTCTGCTGGATCCGCACCATGTTGCCCGAGGGGTCGCGGAACGCGCAGTCGCGCGGCCCCCAGGCCTGGTCGATGGGCTCCTGGAGGACCTCGGCGCCGGAGGCCGCCCGGACCCGCTCGAAGGTCGCGTCGACGTCGTCGGTGCTGAAGACGGTCATCGGCAGGACGCCCTTGGTCAGCAGTTCCTGGAGGGCGTCGCCGTCGGCCCGGGAGCGGCCGGCATGCGGCTCGGAGAGCACGATTTCGACGCCGGGCTGGTCCGGGCTGCCGAGGGTGACCCAGCGGTGCTCGCCGGAGGCGACGTCGTTGCGGACGTCGAGGCCGAGCGCGTCGCGGTAGAAGGCGAGCGAGTCGTCCAGGTCGTTGACGGTGATGTGGCAGTAGTGCAGTGCGATGGTCATGTCGCCCACGTTAGGTCGCGGCCATGGGGCCCGCTTCTCGAATCCTGCTCGGCTCGGCCGGTCGCTTCCGCACCGGCCGCTTCCGCACCGGCCGGGTGTGCACCTTGGCCACGCACGCGGGCATCGCCGTGACGGCCCGGTGCTCCCGGGCACGGTAGGCGCTCGGCGTCTCGCCGACGAGCTCGGTGAACCGCGAGCTGAACGACCCGAGGGAGGTGCAGCCGACCGTCATGCACGCGTCGGTCACGCTCGTGCCCGCGCGCAGCAGGGCCATCGCCCGCTCGATCCGGCGGGTCATGAGGTAGCTGTAGGGCGTCTCGCCGTAGGCCGCCCGGAACCGCCGGGAGAAGTGCGCCGGCGACATCAGCGCGCGGCGGGCCATCGTCGGCACGTCGAGCGGACGTGCGTACTCCCGGTCGATCAAGTCCCGCGCGCGCCGCAGGTGCGCAAGGTCGGCGAGCTCCTCGGGGGTCATGGTTCGACGCTACCACCGGCCCCCGAAACGGCCCCCACCTGCGGAAAGGGGCCGCATGCGGGGGCGGTGGGGAGCGGGGCGGTCACGCGCAGTGCAGCACCACCCGGGCGCAGTGGGCGTCGATCCGGGCACCGCGCCGGCGCAGGCGGGCCTCCTGGCTCCCGGCGCGGACGGCGGCGGTGGCGATGGCCGTCGGGACGGTGGCGGCCCGGACGGCGAAGGTCTGGCTGCCGGTGGTTCCGTCCGCGGTCCTGGTCGGCATGGTGACCAGCCAGAGCGGCAGCACGGGTGTGTAGACGCCGTGGTCCGCGGCGGTACAGACGGGGTCGGCGGGCGGTGCGTCCGGCGCGGGCACGCCGGCGGCCGCGAAGACGGCCGCAGCCGGTGAGACTGCGACCGGTGAGACTGCGGCCGGGGCGGCAGCGGCCGGGGATACGGCGGCGGAGGCCGTGTGCGCGTCGGTACGCGCGTAGCAGGGGTCGAGTGCCATGGAGGCGGCTCCTGGTGCAACGGATCGGCCGGCCCGGTGGGGGGACCGGGCCGTGCGGCCGGGCTGCCGGGGCCGCGGTCGCAGGCGCGCCAGTGGGGACGGCGGGCCTGCCCGGGCGCGGGCAGAGGCCTTGCTGGGTTCGGCCGTCGGAGGCGATCGGAGGGTCGCTCGTGCCGCTGCGGGCCTTTCGGCCCGAGGGTGGCGGGCCTGCTCCGGCGGTCCCGGGCCGTGGGCCAGGGGCGACCGAAGTCTCTGCAGGGCACGATAACCCGATCCGGCGGCCTGAGCCCGCAAGCCGCCGCGCCGCGGACCATTCCGTGACCGCGCGCAGCTGGGATCTCACCGGGCGCGTTCGACGGCGCCGTGCCGCGCCGCGTCGCAGCGCCGCGACGGCCGGCCCGGACGTCGGCCCCGACCCGCGCCGGACGCCGGCCCGCCATCGCGCCGGAAACGGCGAGGCCCCCCGCCCGGGAACCGGGTAGGGGGCCTCGCCGCGCTCGTGGCTCAGCAGCGGACGCTGCGCTCGCAGTCGAGGTAGCGCTTGATCTGCGCCTCGATCGCGCGGGCGCGGGCGTCCACCTTGTCGGCCTCGGCGTAGAGGCCCACGTGGCGCAGCGTGGCGGCCTGCTGGCGCAGCTTGGCGACCTGGTTCCGAAGTTCCTGGATGTTGACCGTGACGGCGCCGCCGGCGGCTACGGCCTGGACGCCGGACTGGGTGGCGGCCGGGGCGGCCTGGGCCGGTGCGGCGGCGAGGAGCAGGCCCCCCGCGACCACGGTGGAGACGGCGAGTGCGGACATGCGTCGCAGCATGTTTCCCCCTTGTTCTCTTGCTGTTCTTCTGTGCAATGGCCATCCGTCGAACTGATGACCGGTCAGTAGTGTAAAGGCTTGCGTCCGATGATCGGACACCGTGCTCCGGAGCACGGTCGCGGACGCCCCCGCGACGACGCCGGGCCCCGCGCCGATTCCGCGTCCGACCCGCGCCGACCCCGTCGAGAGCGGGCCATCGGCGCACGTCGTCGGTACGGACCTCTACGATGTCCGCCATGAACCCTGGGGGGCCGCAGCCGCGGCTGATCGACGGCCGCTTCGAACTGCTGGAACGCCTTGGCGGCGGCGGCATGGGCCTGGTCTGGCGCGCCCGCGACAACGCGCTGTACCGCGAGGTCGCGCTGAAGGAGGTGCGACCGCCGGACCCGGCGATGGCCGCCGCCGACCCCGACGGCGCCAACGAGCTCCGCGAACGCGTGCTGCGCGAGGCCCGCGCGCTCGCCCGGCTCCAGCACCCGAACGTCGCCGTCATCCACCACATCGTCGACACGCCCGAGCACCCGCACCCCTGGCTGGTGATGGAGCTGGTCAGCGGCGGCAGCCTCGCCGACCGGATCGCCCGCGGTCCGCTCACCGTCCCCGAGGCGGCCCGGATCGGCCGGGGCGTTCTGGCCGCGCTGCGCGCCGCCCACGCGGCCGGCATCCAGCACCGCGACGTGAAGCCCGGCAACGTCCTGCTCCGCCCCGACGGCACCCCGGTCCTCACCGACTTCGGCATCGCCGCCATGCAGGACGCCACCGCCCTCACCGCGACCGGCGCGCTGATCGGCTCGCCCGAGTACATCGCCCCCGAACGCATCCGCGGCGAGGAGGGCAATCCGTCCTCCGACCTGTGGTCGCTCGGCATGATGCTGTACGTCGCCGTCGAGGGCCACCACCCGCTGCGCCGCGCCACCACCCTCGCGACTCTGGCGGCCGTCCTCGACGAGCCGCTGCCGCCGCCCAGCCGTTCGGGCGGGCTCGGCCCGGTCCTGGCCGCCGTCCTGGCGCGTGACCCCAAGCTGCGCCCGGACGCCGACCAGCTCGACCGGGCGCTCGCCGCCGCCGAGCAGGGCGCGGCCCCGGCCGCCCAGGCCGGCCCGGCCTGGGCGCCGACCTTCCTGGACACCCCGCGCCCGGGCGGCGCCGTGCCGGCCCCGCCCGGCGTCTTCGGCCCGCCGCCCGGCGACGTGCCCTCCCACCCCGCGCCGACCGGCGGCGTGCCGACCGGGGCGTGGCCGGCCCAGGGCCCGGCCCACCCGACCGGTTCGACGTACCCGATCGGCGCGGTCGGCCCCGTCGACCTGATGGGCCCGACCCGCGCCACCGATCCCGCCGCCGCACCCCGCCCGGCGAAGCGCGGTCGCACGGTCGCCGCGGTCGCCCTCGGGGTCGCCACCGTGGCAGTGGCCGGCGTCCTCGTCTGGTCGCTGAGTCCGGACGACGACGCCAAGGGCAAGGGCGCCCAGGGCACCGGCGGCCCGGCCGCTTCGAGCCCTGCAGCGGGATCGGGCAGGACGGCCGATCCGGCCGGGTCGGCCGACACCGCCGCCCCTTCGGCCGGTCCGGCCACCCCGTCGTCGGCCAAGTCGTCCGCGGCCGGGTCGGGAGGCGGCGCCAACACCCCGGCCCCGACGGACCTTCTCACCCCCGACGGCGTCCGCGCGGTGGTCGCCGCGGTGACCGCCCAGGCCGGCAAGTCGACCGTCAAGGACCTCACCGTCTATCCGGGTTACGCGATGGCCCAGGTGCCGACCGCCGACCCGCGCGCCTACGAGTGGTTCGACTACCGGGACGGCAAGGCCACCCGCCGCACCCCGGGGGGCCCGATGCTCTCCAGCAAGACCGTCGACCTCACGAAGTACGACTGGAGCGTCATCCCCGCCCTGCTGAAGAAGGCCGAGGAGACCCTCAACGTCCCCAGCCCGACCAGCAGGTATCTGATCATCGGGCCCGACATGTCCGACGGCACCCCGACCATCCGCGTCTACCTCTCCAGTGCCAACAGCATCTCCGGCTACCTCGAAGCGGACGTCACCGGCAAGGTCAAGCGGACATTTCCCGCTGGGTGACCCACACCGGACCAAAGCCGAATACGGAGACAGGCCTGCCCGGCCGCGCCACGGAGTATGCCGGCGAGATGCCGGCCGCCTGGGCAAAGCGAATTGACGGTGATTCGCTACGGGTTCGGGCTCCGCGGGTCCAGTGACGGAACGTGGAGATCTGCCGGCCTTGTGGTCGGGTGGGGGGAACACGGCGTCAGGACCGGTACAGTTGCGCTCACTTGTGGTCGTGCCGTCCCGTTGAGGCACGAGCAGTCTTGCTGAAGCGAGAGGATCGCCATGCTGTTGAAGCGAGTTGCCACTCTTGGAGCCGCGACGCTCCTGTTGGTGGGTACCAATCTGGTCATATCGAGCCAGGCGCAGGCGGCGCCCGACTACGCCTCGGCGCTGGATGGCTGGTGTGACCAGGGCGAGGTCTGTTTCTACTACAACTCGAACAATGCGGGGGCCATTTTCGATGTGAACTTCAGTATTGCGAATTACGGCTTCCCTGTCGGTGATCAGACGTATGCGAAGTTCGTCTGCAGCAAGCGGGCTCGGGGGGATGGCCCGCTTTGCAATGGTGCCGGGCAGCGGGTGTGGAACAACGCGGCATCCGTATACAACAACAGCGGTTGTGATGTTGTTGTCTACTACAACTCCAACTATGACCTGAGCAATGCGTATCAGGTGATCCCTCGGTGGGGTTGGGCGAATCTCAGCTCGACCATGAAGAACCAGAACGCATCGCACAAGTTCCTCTGCTGACACTTCAGGGGGAACCCGCATGCCGGGTGACTCGTACTCCTGTGGAAGCGAGCGGCCCCGAGATCTGGCGGGGATCTCCGGGGCCGGCCGGACGGGCCTGAGCCGCGGCCGTGCGGTGACGCCGTCTCAATCCCCGCTGCGGAGCCCCGGCCGGCGCTCGTCCGGGTCGGCGGACGCCAGCACCGTGCAGAGGGCGTCGAGTGCGGGCGGGTAGCCGCGGTCGGACGGCGCGGCGAAGCCGACCAGCAGGCCCTGCGGACGGCCCGCCGGGTCGTGGTGGAGCTCGGTGAGCCCGCGCAGGGCGAGGCCCCGCTCGGCGCAGGCGGGCAGCAGCCGCTCCTCACCGGGACCGTCGGCCGGGAGCGTGACCAGTGTGTGCAGGCCGGCCGGAACGCCGTGGGCGGTGTGGCCGGGCAGGGCCGCCACCCGGTCGAGGAGGAGCTCGCGCCGCCGGCGGTAGCGCAGGCGGGCGGCGCGGATGTGGCGGTCGTAGGCGTGCGTGGCGATCAGCTCGGCGAGGACGAGCTGGCCCAGCGTCTCGGTGTAGAGGTCGGCCTGCTGCTTGGCCTCGACCACCGCGCCCACCAGCCGGGGCGGCAGCACCAGCCAGGCCAGGCGCAGGGCCGGGCCGAGGGTCTTCGATGCTGTCCCGCAGTGGACGACCCGGTCGGGGGCGATGCCCTGGAGGGCGCCGACGGGCCGGCGGTCGTAGCGGAACTCCCCGTCGTAGTCGTCCTCGACGATCAGGCCGCCGGTGGAGCGCGCCCATGCGCAGACGGCCTGGCGGCGGCGCGCGCCGAGCGGAACGCCCGTCGGGTACTGGTGGGCGGGGGTGAGGACCGCGGCGTCCGTCCGCCCGGTGAGCGCGTCCGTGCGTGCGCCGTCGGCGTCCACGGGCAGGGGGAGGACGGTGAGACCGGCGCGCCGGACGACGTCCCGGTAGGAGTTGTGGCCCGGGTCCTCCATGGCCGCGGTGCGGGCGCCGGCGGCGGCCAGTGCGGAGCCGAGCAGGCCGAGGCCCTGGTAGTAGCCGGAGGTGATCACGATGCGGTCCGGTGTGGTGATCACACCGCGGGTGCGGCCCAGGTAGTCGGCGAGTGCCGTGCGCAGCTCGATCCGGCCCTGGGGGTCGCCGGCGGCGAAGGCGTCGGGGCGGGCCCGGGTGAGGACTCGTCGGGTGGCGGCGAGCCAGGCCCGGGTGGGGAAGGCGCTGACGTCCGGGTGCCCGGGGCGGAGGTCGTGCCGGGGCCCTGCCGGCGCGGGGGCGGGCAGGGTGGCGGCCTCGCCGGGCGGCTGCGGCAGGGCGGCCACCCTGGTGGCCGCGCCGGGCCGGGTGACCAGGTGACCCTCCTCGGCCAGCTGGTCGTAGGCGGCGGTCACCGTGCCCCGGGAGAGCCCGAGCTCCCCGGCCAGCCCGCGGGTGGACGGCAGGAGCGCTCCGGGGGCCAGGCGCCCTTCCCGGATCGCTGTTCGCAGTGCCGACTCCAGCCCGGCGCGCCGCCCGTTCGCCGCGTCGAGGGTGATGTGCAGGTCGAGACGCGAGCTGGACCAGGAATTCGGCATGGAACTGGATCTTATGCCTGGTCCGGTCGCCTTCTACGGTCGCTCTGAGCACAGACCGTCCGAGCGCAGGCCGCGCCGCTCCGAGTACAAGCCGCTCCGAGTACAAGCCGCTCCGAGTACAAGCCGCTCCGAGTACAAGCCGCTCCGAGCACAGGCCGCGCCGAGCCGGACCGAGACGAAGGGACCTCCGCGGTGATCGTCATCGCCCACCTCAGCGACATCCACATCGACAGCGGGCCGCGCAGCCTGGACCGCACCCAGGCGGTCATGGACCACCTCGAAGCCCTCCCCTACGACCTGGACGCCGTCCTGGTCACCGGGGACATCGCCGACCACGGCCTGCCCGCCGAGTACGAGCGGGCGCGGGCGGTGCTGACCTCCCGGCACCCGGTGCTGGTCTGCCCCGGCAACCACGACGAGCGCGCAGCCTTCCGCCGGCACCTGCTCGGCGAGCCGGATTCCGCGGACGCGGCGGCGCCGATCAACCACGTACACCGCGCGGACGGCTTCGTCCTCGCCCTGTGCGACTCCTCGGTGCCCGGCAAGGACGAGGGCTTCCTCGCGGACGAAACGCTGGCCTGGCTGGAGGAGACCCTGGCCGACACCCCCGGCGACGTGCCCGTGCTGGTGGCCTTCCACCACCCGCCGGCCCTGCTGCACCAGCCGTTCATCGACGGCCTGCGCCAGTTCGGGGCGGAGCGGCTCGCGGTGCTCGCGGACCGTCACCCCCGGATCGCGGCCTTCCTCTGCGGGCACGCCCACACCCCGGCGGCGACCACCTTCGCCGGCCGGCCGCTGCTGGTCGCGCCGGGCGTCGTCTCCACCCTCCGGCTGCCCTGGGAGCACCGCGCCCACCCCGAGGACCACGTCCACCTCGACCAGCCGCCCGCGCTCGCCTTCCACGTCCTCGACGACGAGGGCCGGCTGACCACCCACTACCGCTGCGTCGTCCCGGACGGCCCGGGCCAGCACTGACGGAGCCCGGTGTCCGGGGGGACGGCCGCCCCCCGGACACCGGGCCGTACGCTCAGACGCCGGCCGGCACCCGGACCACCGCGGCCTCGCCGAGCCGGTTGTGCCGCTCCTCCCAGGACTCCAGCGCGCTCCGGCAGGCGTGGTCGAGGTGGCGGAGCCCGGTCAGGTCGAGGTGGACGATCCGGTCGGTCGGCAGCTGCTCCAGGGCGTCCAGGAGCCGGGGCAGCCGCAGGAAGGTGGCGTTGCCGGCCAGGGTGACCGCGACCGTCCCGTCGGACCGCTCGTCGACGTCGACGTGCAGGTGCGAGGTGTCCCAGGCGCTCTTCAGCACCGACAGCAGCAGGCCGAGCAGCACCCCTTCGAAGAGGTTGGTCGCCACGACGGCGACCGCCGTGACCACCAGGATCAGCGCCTCCCCGCGGTGCGCCCGCCAGAGCGGCACGAGCGCCTTGACCGGCACCAGCTTGGCCCCCGCGTGCACCAGCACGCCGGCCAGCGCGGCGAGCGGGATGACCGAGAGCGCGGCCGGGAGGAACGCTGCGAACAGCAGCAGCCACAGGCCGTGCAGCACGCGCGAGGCCTTGGTCCGCGCCCCGGCCTGGACGTTGGCCGCGCTGCGGACGATGACGGCGGTCATCGGCAGCGCACCCAGGACGCCGCAGACGGTGTTGCCGACGCCCTGGGCGACCAGCTCCTTGTCGTAGTGCGTGCGCGGGCCGTCGTGCAGCCGGTCCACGGCCGCGGCGCTGAACAGGCTCTCGGCGGAGGCGATCAGGGCGAAGGCGACGACCGTCCCCAGGACGCCGAGGCTGCCGAGCGCCGCGAGTTCGGAGCCGCCGGGGAGGCTGATCACCCCGGCCAGGCCGGCGACCTCGACCTTGGCCACCGCCAGGTCGAACAGGGCGGTGACGGCGGTCGCCGCGGCGACCGCGGCCAGCGGCGCGGGCACCGGCCGCACCCGCGCCGGCAGCCGGGGCCAGAGCACCAGGACGGTCACGGTGCCGGTGCCGATCGCGGCGGCGGTGAGCCCCTGCGACGAGGTCGCGGTGTCGAGGAGCAGGCGCGGCAGGCCGGCGAGCTTGCCCAGGCCGTCCTTGGGCGCCTTGGCGTCGGCCATCGCGTAGAGCTGGCCGGCGATCAGGACGAGGCCGATCCCGGCCAGCATGCCCTGGACGACCGAGACGGAGATGGCGCGGAACAGGCGGCCCAGCCGCAGTGCGCCCATCGCGATCTGGAGCAGCCCGGCGGCAGCGGTGATCACGCCGAGGGCGGCCAGGCCGTGTTCCTGGACGGCGGCGAACACCAGGACGGTCAGCCCGGCGGCCGGCCCGGAGACCTGGAGGCTGCTGCCCGGCAGCAGACCGGTGAGCAGTCCGCCCACGATCCCGGTGACCAGGCCGAGTTCGGCGGGGACTCCGGAGGCGACGGCCACGCCGACGCAGAGCGGCAGCGCGACCAGGAAGACGACGAGGGAGGCGGCGAGGTCGGTCCGCAGGGCGGAGAGCCCGGGCGGGCGGGAGCGGCCCGGCGGGCCGGGGGAGCGGTCGGCGGCGGGCCGGAGGGCAGGACGGTGAAGCATCGGGTCCTCGGTCGGGTGACGGAGCGGGCGGTCGGGTCGTGGTGCGGGCGGGCGGCCGGAGGCCGCTCGGAGCGGGGCGGAGCGCCCACGCCCGGAGCGGCAGGAGGGTGCCCGCTCAGAGCGGGAGGAAGAGGCCGGAGTCGGCCCGGTGCGCCAGCACCAGCCCGGTGTGGATCTCGTAGAACCAGCCGTGGAGTCTGACCCGGCCGTCGGTCAGCCGGCGGGCGATGCCGGGGTAGCCGCGGAGCCGTTCGAGCTGCGCCAGCACGTGCCGCTGCACCGGCCCGGCGACGGTCGGGTCGAAGACGTCCGTCTCGTCGGTGCGGAGCTCTCCGGGGTCCGCGTTGCGCAGCCAGGCGCGGACGGCGGGCGCGGTGCTGAGGTCGTCGCCGCGGACGACGGCCCCGACGGCCCCGCAGTGCGAGTGGCCGCAGACGACGACGTCGCGCACTCCGAGGACGTCGACGGCGTACTCGATCGTGGCGGTCTCGCCGGAGGCGGCGTCCGCGCGGTACGCCGGGACGATGTTGCCGGCGGTGCGGAGTTCGAAGAGGTCGCCGGGGTCGGCCCCGGTGATCAGGCTGGGCACCACCCGGGAGTCCGAGCAGGTGATGAAGAGCGCCTGCGGCGACTGGCCGGCGGCGAGGCCGGTGAGCTCGCGTCCGGCGAGGCCGGCGCGCTGCGGGAAGGCGCGGGCGCGGTCGATCAACGGTTCCATGAGGGCGTGCCTCCTTCTGCCCCCTCGCCGTGGTCGGCCGGGGCGGGCGGTCGGGTTGGGCAGGGGACCGTCAGAACAGGCCGTCGGTCCGGGGCGTGGGCCGCGGCGGTCGGGCACGGCGGATCCGCGCGCCGCCTGACCGTCGGTAACCCCCCGGTGACCTGATGCTGCGTCAAGAGTCAGTAAAACACGGGTATGGGGCAGGCAAAAGCCGAGCCTGGGAGGAATCTGTGCCGGTCCGGTTAACATCCTGTTACCGCATCGTGCTGGTGTGTTGCACCGGGATGCGTGTTCGACGGGACGGGGTGCTCTGCCGCCTGCCGGCAGCCGCCGAGGGGGTCGACGGCGGCGGCCCGCGAGGACTGTCCCCTCGTCAGGAGGGGTGCACCACAACCGGAATCGAGCCGAAGAGCCGCTGTCGGGGTGGCTCGATGTCATCGCCCAGGCAGTTCCAGGTCACCTTCGACTGTGCGGCGCCCGGGCGCCTCGCCCGGTTCCGGTGCGAGGTGTTGGGGTACGTCGCACCGCCGCCGCCGGAGGGGTTCGCCGCGTGGGAGGACTTCGACCACGCGGTGCAACGAGTTCTGTCTCGACTGAGCACCCTTCGCGGAGGGTGCGGGCGGAGGGGCGCGGGCCCCAGGGCTCGGGTCGCGGACCTCGGCGCGGCGGACCGGCGGGGGAAAGGGGCCTGGCCGCGCTCGGGGGTTCGCGGCCAGGCCTCCTGCTTCCAGCATGCGGTCGGGCGGCCGACCGGTCCACCGGATCGCGCCCGTCGGGGGACGCGGCGGCCCCGGGCGGGGCGAAACGGGATCGCCGCCCGGGGCCTGGGTCGGTGTGTCGCTGTGTTGCGGTGTGCGGAGGGGCGGGGGTCGGATCAGGCCTTCAGGAGGCGACCCGAGACCGCCAGCGTGACGCGGCGCGGGGTCAGGCTGCTGGCGATCGTCGAGATCCGGTTGCCGAGGCCCGCGACGACGCTGGGCGGGGTCTTGCCGCGCTCCAGGGCGCGCCGGGTGGCCGTGACGACCTGCTCGGCCGTGGCCATCCGGCCCACGGCGGCGTTCATGCTGCCCGCGACGTCGAAGAACTCGGTCCGGGTCGCTCCGGGCGAGACGGCCAGAACGCGCAGCGCCGAGGCGCGGGTCTCGTAGGCGACGGCCTCGGTGAAGCTGAGCACGAAGGCCTTGCTCGCCCCGTAGACCGCCATCGCGGGGGTCGGCTGGTAGGCGGCGGCGCTCGCCACGGTGACCAGGGCGCCCCGGCCGTCGGTCGCCATCTCCGGGAGGAAGGCGCGGGTCAGCTCGGCGACGGCCGTGATGTTGAGCTGGATCATCTGGTTGATCTGCGCCGGGTCCTGCTCGGCGAACGGGCCGTAGTGGCCGAAACCGGCATTGTTGATCAGCGTGTGGACGGTGATCCCGCGGGCGTCGAGCTCCGCGCGCAGCCCGGTGCTCGCGCCGGGCAGGGCGAGGTCGGCGGCGACGGCGGTGGCGCGCACGCCGTAGCGGTTCTCCAGCTGCTCGGCCAGCTCCTCCAGGCGGTCGAGCCGCCGGGCGACCAGCACCACGTCGGCGCCCCGCTCGGCCCACTGGTGGGCGAACTCGACGCCGAGGCCGGCACTGGCGCCGGTGATCAGGGCCACAGTGCCCCGGTAGGTCATAGGCATGATCGGCTGCTCCACTTCCACGAGACTGTTCCGAGCGGTCTGCTACGGGCTGCTCCGCCATCAATGTAGGCAGTGCCATCATTGTAGTCAACGACAACATTGGGAGAAGGGAGACCGCCTTGGCCGAGGGGTCCTACCATCACGGCAATCTCCGGACCGCCCTGCTCGAACGCGCGGAGGCCGTCCTCGCCGAGTCGGGCGCCGACGGACTGTCCCTGCGGAGCCTGGCCCGCGACCTCGGCGTGAGCCACGCGGCCCCGTCGCGCCACTTCCGGGACCGCCAGGCCCTGCTGGACGCGCTCGCCGTCAGCGGCTTCGCCACCCTCAACGGAGCCATGCGTGCCGCGGCCGCGGCCCCCGACCGCCCGGTCACGGCACGCCTGGCCGAACTCGGCCGCGCCTACCTCGGCTTCGCCGTCCGGCACGCGGCCCTGCTCGACCTGATGTTCACCGCCAAGCACGCCGAGGACTCCAGCCCCGAGCTGCGCGAACTCGGCCACGACTGCCTGGAGATCGTCGCCCGGCTGATCACGGAGGCGCAGCAGGCCGGAGTCGTCCGCGAGGGAGACCCCGTCCGCCTGGCCCTGGTCGCCTTCTCGGCCACCCACGGCCTCGCCATGCTGGCCGTCGGCTCGCTCCTCGACGACACCCCGCTCGCCGACGCCACCGACCTCACCCTGGACGTCCTCCTGGCCGGGCTGCGCCCCGACCCGGCCGCCACGCCCTGACCGGAGAGCCGGACGGCTTGGCCGGAGCCTGAGCCCCCGTCACCGACGCGCCCCCCGTACCGCCCGCCGCCCACTACGATCGGCCCGGGAGGTGCAGGGGCGATGGCCGGACGCGACTACGAGAACGACCCGGACGCACCGAAGGCGAACAGCCTGGTGCCGGCGGCGGACGCTCCTGGTGGTGGAGGTCGGCTCGCCCTCGAACACGGAGACGGACAGGGTGGTCAAGCGTCGCCGGTACGGCCAGTACGGGGCTCCGCTCTACCTCCTGGTGGACCGTCAGAACCGCTCCTGCGCGCTCTTCAGCGAGCCGACCCGCCTCGGCTACGCGGCCGAGGACGGACCCCACCCCTTCGGTGTGCCGGTCCGGCTGCCCGCCCCGTTCGACCTGGAGCTCGACACCGGGCGCCTCTAGGTTCCGACGCCGCGTCGTCACTCACCGTCGGTGGCGGTCGCGCCGGGTGAGCGCCCCGGGGTCGGGGGGTTGCCTGCGGGGGAGTGCGGGTCGAGGCTGGAGGGGTGGGACGGCCCGCGCGGTGCAGTCGGGCGGGCCGGGCAGGAGACCTGACGGGAGTCGTCGCCGGTGAGCGGGCGGCAGCAGCAACCCAGTGGCCACCGGACCGCGGCGCACACGGCGGACCTGCGCGTCGAGGCGTGGTCGCCTACGGCCGAGGGGTGCATCCGGGAGGTGGTGCGCGCCGCGGTCGAGGCCTTCGCCGACACCTCCGCGGCCCGGGCGACCGGCGAGTACGCGTGCACGGTCACCGCCGAGACCGACGAGGACCTGGTGGTGTCCGTCCTGGAGGAGGTCGTCTACCGGATGGACGTGGCCGGGGAGATCCCGCTCGACACGGAGTTGGGACCGATCCGGGATGTCGACGGCCGCCGAGCGCTGGCGGTCCGGTTCCGGATGGCGGACGCCGGCACCGCCGAGCCGGTCGGCGCGGTGCCCAAGGCCGTGTCGCTGCACGACCTCCACCTGCGCGCCGGCCCGGCCGGCTGGACCTGCCGGGTGACGCTCGACGTCTGAGCCACGACGAGCCGGCCCACGTCGAACGCGCCCACGACGTACGAACCGGAAGCGGATCGGGAGGATGGCACTCACCCTGGCACTGGCCGGCGACACGATGCTCGGACGCTCCGTCGCGGTCGAGCTGCGCCGCTCGCCGACGCCGCAGACCCTGCTGGCCCCCGAGGTGCGGGAGGCCCTGGCCCGGGCCGACCTCGTCCTGCTCAACCTGGAGTGCTGCGTCTCCGCCCGCGGGGCCCGCTGGCCGAGCCCGTTCAAGGCGTTCTTCTTCCGCGCCCCGCCCGCGGCGGCCGACGTCCTGGCGGAGCTCGGGGTGGACTGCGTGACCCTGGCCAACAACCACGCCCTGGACTACGGCTACGACGCGCTCGCCGACACCCGCACCCTGCTGGAGCAGGCCGGCGTGCAGGCGGTCGGCGCGGGCCGGGACGCCACGGCGGCCCGCGAGCCCGCCGTCCTGGAATCCGGCGGGGTGCGGCTCGCGGTGGTCGCCGCCACGGACCACCCGAAGGACTACGCGGCCGCCGCGGACCGCCCCGGCGCGGCCTTCGCCGACCTCCGGCGCCACGTGCCGGACTGGCTCACCGACCGTGTCGCCGGCGCCGCCCGGGAGGCCGACGCCGTGCTGGTCACCGTCCACTGGGGCCCGAACATGACCACCCGCCCGCCGGCCCACGTCCGCCGGGCGGCTCCGGAGCTGCTGGCGGCGGGCGCGACGCTGATCGCCGGCCACTCCGCCCACGTCTTCCACGGGGTCGCCGACCGGGTGCTGTACGACCTGGGCGACTTCGTCGACGACTACGCCGTCGACCCGGTGCTGCGCAACGACCTCGGCCTGCTGTTCCTGGTGACCCTGGACGGGCCGGACAGCGCGCACCTCGCGCCGGTCGGGCTGGAGGCGGTGCCGCTGTTCCTGGACTTCTGCCACACCCGGCTCGCGCGCGGCGAGGAACGGGAGTGGATCCGCGAGCGGTTCACCGCCGCCTGCGCCGAGTTCGGCACGGAGGTGGGCGAGCGGGCCGGGCGGCTCACGATCGACTGGAGCTGACGGAGCTGACGGAGCTGACGGAGAGGAGAGGAAGATGGAGATCACGCTGGTCCAGGAGAGTCCCTACCGCTTCCGCATCGAGCGGCGGGAGCCGATGCACGTGCCGGGCGTGGTGTTCGCGTCCCGGGAGCTGCTGCCGCAGGCCGCGGGCGACAAGGCGCTGGAGCAGGTGGCGAACGTCGCGACCCTGCCCGGCATCGTCCGGGCCTCCTTCGCCATGCCGGACGTCCACTGGGGCTACGGCTTCCCGATCGGCGGCGTGGCCGCCACGGACGCCGACGACGGCGGGGTGGTCTCACCCGGCGGCGTGGGCTTCGACATCTCCTGCGGCGTCCGGCTGCTCGCCGCCGGCATCGACCGCGCGGAGCTCGGCCACCACCGGCTGCGGCGCCTGATGGACATCCTCGACCGCACCACCCCGCGCGGGATGGGCGGCGGCGGACTGTGGAAGCTGGCGGGCACCGAGGAGTTGGACGACCTGCTGGTCGGCGGCGCCCGCTACGCCGTCGAGCACGGCCACGGCGTGCCGCGCGACCTGGACCGCTGTGAGGACCACGGCGTCCTGGTGGGAGCCGCCCCGGGACAGGTCAGCAGCCGGGCCGTGGAGCGCGGCCTCCACCAGGTCGGCAGCCTGGGCAGCGGCAACCACTTCCTTTGAGGTGCAGGCCGTCGACCACGTCCACGACCCCGCCACGGCGGCCGCGTTCGGGCTGCACACCGGCCAGGTCTGCGTCATGATCCACTGCGGC
Source organism: Kitasatospora sp. NPDC090091 (assembly GCF_044747365.1). Taxonomy (NCBI): domain Bacteria; kingdom Bacillati; phylum Actinomycetota; class Actinomycetes; order Kitasatosporales; family Streptomycetaceae; genus Kitasatospora; species Kitasatospora sp. NPDC090091. The sequence continues at coordinate 50,699 of NZ_JBIVDY010000019.1, read as the reverse complement.
TCGCGCGGCCTCGGCCACCAGGTCTGCACCGACCACGTCCGCGCCATGGACCGGGCCCTGCACCGCTACCGGATCTCCGTCCCCGACCGCCAGCTCGCCTGCACGCCCGTCGACTCCCCGGCCGGGCGGGACTACCTCGGCGCGATGGCCGCCGCCGCGAACTACGGCCGGGCGAACCGGCAGCTGCTCTCCGAGGCCGCCCGCCGGGCGTTCGCCGACGCCGCCGAGGCGGGCCTGTCGCTCGTCTACGACATCTCCCACAACATGGCCAAGATCGAGACCCACGAGATCGACGGGGAGCCGCGCCGGCTCTGCGTCCACCGCAAGGGCGCCACCCGGGCCCTGCCGCCGGGTGACCCGGAGCTGCCGCCGGACCTCGCCGCGGCCGGCCAGCCGGTGCTGGTCCCCGGCACGATGGGGACCGTCTCGTACGTGATGGTCGGCCTGCCGGACAACGGCGCCTTCCACTCCGCGTGCCACGGCGCCGGGCGGGTCTGGAGCCGCCACCACGCGCTGAAGATGGTCCGCGGCGAACGGCTGCGCGACGACCTGGAGGCGCACGGCATCGCTGTTCGCCCGTCCTCCTGGCGGGGGCTGGCGGAGGAGGCGCCCGAGGCGTACAAGGACGTCGACGCGGTCGCCCTCGCCACCGAGGGCGCCGGCCTCGCCCGGCCGGTCGCCCGGCTGGTGCCGCTGGGGGTCGTCAAGGGGTGAGCGGGCGCGGCGGGGTCGGCGGACCCGTCCGGCCCGGTGCCCCCGGTCGCCACCGCTACCCGGCCCGCCGGGGGCGCCGGGCGGCGGTGGCGATCCGTTCCGCGACCACCGCCGCGTCCTCGGCGACCCCCAGGAAGGTGGCGGACTTCCTGGTCCGCTGCCAGGGGACGCCCATGAAGTGCAGCCCAGGCACCACGGTGCTGGAGCCGTCCCGCTGGAGCGGGAAGCCCACCCCGTCGAAGGCGCCCGGGAAGCCCGTCCAGCTCGCGAAGTCGGGGCGGTAGCCCGAGGTGAACAGCACCGTCCCGACGCCGGCCAGGTCGAGTTCGGTGACCGGATCGGCCCGGAACGGCGCCGGTTCCGGCAGCCGGGGGACGTGCCGGCCGGCGCCGGCCAGGCAGGTGGTGATCAGCGTGCGGATGTCGCTCCACCGGGCGTCCGCGAAGGCGACGGAGGCGGGGAGGTCGTCGGCGAAGTGTGCGACGCCGTCCCGCGCCCCGAGGAAGTGCCCGGCCAGGGTGACGCCGAGCGCCTGCAGCGTCCGGTAGTTGAGGTCGTGACCGCCGTCCCGGCCGCTGCACTGCGGGTTGGCCAGCAGCCGCATGCTCCGGTCGGGCAGGTCGGAGAGCCGGGCGGCGAAGAACGGCGTCTCCACCAGCCACGCGACGATGTCCCGCTCCTCGACCCGGCGCGGTATCCACGGCGCCCGCCCGCAGGCCAGGTGGACGCGCCGGCCGGCCTCGGCCAGCTCCTCGGCGATCTGGCAGCCGCTCTGCCCGCTGCCGACCACGAGGACCCCGCCGGGCGGCAGCCGGTCGGGGCGGACGTACTCCTCGGCGTCGATGACGTGGGCCGATGCGGGGAGCGTCGTCCAGGAGGGCGGGCGGTAGGGCCGCTGGTACCCGCCGGAGGCGAGGACGAGCTGCCGCGCCCGGACCGGGCCGGCCGAGGTGGCGAGCCGGAACCCGCCGCCGGTGCTCGGGCCGCCGTCGGCCCGGGTGACCTCCACGCCTTCGCGCACCGGCGCCCGGAACCCCGCCGCGTAGTCGGCGAGATGGCCCACGATCGCGTCCCGGGGCAGGAATCCGTCCGGGTCGTCGCCGGCGTACGGGGAGCCCGGGAGGCGCATTGTCCAGTTGGGGATCACCAGGCAGAAGCTGTCCCAGCGGTGGCGCCAGCTCTGGCCGACGCGGCCGCGCTCCAGGACGACGTGCTCGACGCCGGCCGCGGCGAGCTCGTGGCTGAGCGCGAGCCCGGCCTGGCCGGCGCCCACGATCACCACGTCGTGTTCCTCGGGGCGGGTGCCGCTCTCCTCGCCGCGGGGTGCCGCGGTCAGGCTCGGGGCGGTGGTTCGGCTCGGGGTGTCCATGGCGGTTCCGGTGGTCCGGTCCGCGGCAGGCCGCGGACCTGTCGTGACCCCTCCGATTCTTCCCGGCCCGGGTACCCGACGCCACCCGGCCCCTTGGGGGCTGCGGCGGGCGCTGCGCCCGGTCGCCGCTGCGCCCGCCCACTGCTGCCGTCAGCCGCCGACGGACAGCTCGTAGTAGCGTCCGACCGTCGCGAAGCCGAGCGACGTGTAGAGCGCGACCGCGGCGTCGTTGTCCGCCCTGACGTTGAGGGCGACCTCGTCGACCGTGTCCAGGAGCCGTCGGCAGAGCTCCGCGACCACGGCCCTGCCGATGCCCTGCCCCCGGACCCGCGGGTGCGTCGTGATGTTGCCCAGGGCGGCGATCCGCTGTGTGGGCGACCACACGTGCACGCCCGCGACCGCCACCAGCTCCCCCTTGTCCCGGACGCCGACGTACTGGCCGGTGTCGAGCATGCGCGGGTCGAACCAGTTGCCCGGGTAGGCCGTCTCGTACAGCGCCAGCAGCTCGGGCAGGTCGGCACGGGTCAGCAGTTCGCCGCGCGCGTCCTGGCGCAGCAGCCGCGCCCGGTCGGTGAGCGCCATCTTGAGGTGAAGCCCGCGCGACTCCGCGCCGAGCCCGGCGACCAGCAGGTCCTCCGCCCCCTCGGTGATGTGTGCGTAGAAGCGCCGGGGCAGCAGGCCGGTCAGGCCGTCGAGCAACTCCCGCAGCGCGCCCACCGCTTCGGGGCGCTCGAACGCGAGCACCGTCGGCGGGCCGCTCGCGCCGTGGTAGACCAGCGCGATGCTGTCACCGAGGCGGTACCAGCCCGTCCAGGGCCAGAAGAAGTCGTCGAGGTCGCCCAACTCGTAGGCGTGCAACGCGGGATCGCGGCGCAGCAGGTCGGCGAGCTCGGCGCGGTCGTGAACGGCGGTGGGTATCACCCGGTTGATCATAGTGCGGCCCTTCCGCCCGCCCGCCGCCCGCCAAGTCGGCCGTGGCGGTGCCGGGCTGGGCCGGCCGGAGCGGTGCCTGGGTACTGTGACGGATGCCGGTGCGGCGGGCGTACCGGGGGCGCGAGGGGTGGTGGGGAGCCGTGGGCGGGCGCGGACCCCGGTCGGCGGGGAGCGGAGCGGCGGGAGCGGGACGGCCGGACGACGGGCGGCCGGACGGGACGCGGCCGGACGGCGGGCCGGCGGACGAGGAGCTGTCGCTGTACGAGCTGGCCTACCTGGTGGGCGGCGGGTACCGGGTCGCCGAGACCGCCTTGGTGCGGATGATCCGCACCAACCGACTGGAGATGAACCGGGAGGGGATGCTGCGGGTCATCCGCCCCCGCCCCTACGACGACGTGGAGGCCGTCCTGTTGGCGGCGATCGGCCCGTCCGGTACCGCGTGGCTAGGCGCCCCGCGCGCCGCGCTCGGCCCGAGCGCGCCGGCCCGGGAGCTGGAGGCGCGGCTGCGCCGCCGGGGGTTGCTGGTCGGCGGCACCGGTGCGACGGGCGCGACGGGTGCCCTCCGGAGGGACGAGCTGCTCGTGGGGCTGGCCGCCCCGGTGCTGCTGGCCGTCACGATCGTCGTCGGCCGGGCAGCCGCGGCCGTCCCGGCTGTCGACCCGGGGCTGGCCATGATCCTCGGCATGCTGGCGGCGATCGCGGTGGCCGCCCCGGTGTTCCGGGGCCGCGGGCGGCGGCAGGCCCAACGCGAGGAGCGTGACCGGTACCAGCGGCCCGCCGACCGGGCCCGGCCCCTGCTCGACGCCCTGGAGTCCGGGGCGGCCGTCCCGCCGGGCTGGCAGATGGCCGACGACGCCATGACCGCGGACGGCCTGACGCCGTGGGGCACCGTGGCCGTCGGCGGCGTCGAGGCGCTGGGGATGGACCGGCTCACCGTCGCGTTCCACGGCAGGCGGGCGCTGCGGGACCGGCCGCCCCGGGGCGCGGGTGAGTCCGCCGGCGCCTCCGCCAGTAGGCGGCGGTGACGGCGGCGAGCAGCGGGCCCCAGAGCAGCAGCGGCGCGTAGCACACCACCAGGACGACGGCGCGCCAGTCGTGCGTGAACAGCGGGACTCCCGCGTCCAGCGGCTGCCCCACGAGCGTGCGCCCGCCGGCCAGCATCACCGCGCTGTAGAGCGGCACGACCGTCAGGACCACGGCCCCGAGGCCGGCCGGCACGACGGCGGCCGCGAGCGGCACCCGGCGGCCCCGTAGGCCGGGGATCCACCGCGGAAACACCTCGCCCCACGGGGCGACCAGCCCGACCGCGGCGAACGCCAGCACCTCGGAGACCACCGACAGCAGCACCACGTACAGCTCGATCGGCAGCCAGCCGAGGTTCCCGGACTCCTGCGCCCCGCCACCGTCGAGCGGGGCGTGGAAGGTGCACGTCGCGATCCGCCAGACGCTGGAGGGCAGGACGGTGAACGGGACGGCGAAGGCGGCGATCCGCGCCCACCGGGGCGCCCCGGGCACGACGGCGTGGGCGGCGGCCCAGGCGGCGCGCAGCCCCCGGGGCGGGCGTGCGGGCGGGAGCGTGGGCGGGCGTGCGGGCGGCAGCGGCAGGCCGGCGGCGAGGGTCATGGTGGCTCTCCAGCGGTGGTGGTGCGGGCCGCGGCGGGTATCGGCCCGGCCCGCTACTGAAGATCGCACTCGCAGGCCCGCACCCACCTCGTCCGGCGGACCGAACCGCCTCCCCCGCGCGGGGGGCCTCACCCGGAGTCGGCTTCCCGCTCATGCAGGAGCCCCTTCCGCAGGAGGTCGGTGACGCGGAGGATCTGGGCGGTCCGGGCGGAGCCGAGGTCGATGAGGTAGGCGCCGGTCAACCGCCCGTAGTCCCAGTCGACTTCGACGGAGGGGAGAGTGGCTCCCCGAGGGCGAGGACGGCGACCAGGTCCTCGACGGCGAGGGCGGCCTCGCGGCGCTGCTCGGCGGTACCATGCCTGACCGCAAGCTGCTCGGATACTCCGAGAATGAACACCGTGGGTTCCTCGATCGCGAGGCTGAAGCCGTCCTCCCGCTGGTCAAGGGCTACGATCGGCTTCAGATCGAGGCCATGAACCAGGCCGACTCGATGGCGACGATCCGCTCGGTACGGAGGGATTTTGAATGGACGTCGATCTGACTGAAGCGCGTTGGAGGAAGAGCTCCCACAGCGGGGGCGGCGGTGCGTGCGTCGAGGTGGCGGACGGATTCGCGGGCGTGATGCCGGTCCGTGACTCGAAGGACCCCGACGGTCCTGCGCTCGTCATCCCCGCCGCATCCTGGCATTCCTTCGTCGCGGCCGTCCGCGCCGGCGAGTTCGGCACGGTCTGACCTTCCACCGGCCCCTGACCGCTCCGCCGCCTTGAGGCCCGGTGGCGGAGCGGCGTACGTCCTGTGGCGGCGCGCCGTTCCCGCCGGCGTCACGCGGTGAGGATGATCTTGCCGGACACGGTGCCGGACTCCGCCAGGCGCAGGGCCTCGGCGGCCTGGGTGAGGGGGAGCCGGGCGGCGATGGGGGCGGTGATGTCGCCGCGGCGCAGGGCGGCGAACACCTCGGTGAGGTCCGCGTCGAGCCGGGCGCGGAAGCGGTCCTTGGCGAGGGCGCGGCCGGCCCAGATGTTGTAGAACGAGGCGCTGCGCCCGTTGGGCAGGGTGTTCCAGAGCCAGGTACGGGCGAGGATCTTCAGCACCGGCCACTGCTTGGACCCGGTGTCGTCGCGGGTGGAGGCGCTGCCGTAGGCGACGAGCGAGCCGCCGGGGCCGAGCAGGTGCCAGGAGTCGACGACGCTGCGCCCGCCGACGTGGTCGAAGACGGCGTCGACGCCACCGGGGGCGAGCTCCCGCACCTGGGCCGCGACGTTCCCGGCGCGGTAGTCGACGGGGATCACGTCGAGCTCGCGCAGCGCGTCGTGGTGGCGGGCGGACGCCGTGCCGATCACGGTCGCGCCCGCCGCCCGGGCGAGCTGGGCGAGGATGGAGCCCACCCCGCCGCTCGCGCCGTGCACCAGGACGGTCTGCCCGGCCTGCACCCGGGCCCGGCGGTGCAGCATCTGCCAGGCGGTGATGCCGTTGACCACGACGGTCTCCGCCTCGGCCGCGGTGAGGCCTTCGGGGACCTCCACCGCGTCCGCGGCGTCCAGCACCACGTGGCTCGACCAGCCGCCGACCTTCACCAGTGCGGCCACCCGCCGGCCGGTCAGGCCCGCGTCGACGCCCTCGCCGGTGGCGAGCACCCGGCCCACCAGGTCGTAGCCGGGGACGAACGGGAAGGGCGGCTGGTCGTAGTACCGGCCCCGGCGCATCTGCTGCTCGGCGAACGAGACGCCGCTCGCCTCCATCGCGATCACGATCTGACCGGGGCCGGCCTGCGGCACACGTCCATGACGGATCTCCAGGCCCTCCGGCGCCACGATGCCGGGAAGTACGACCTGGACCATGCGGTCGGTCTCCATGACCGCCCCTTTCGTAGAGGTTGTTGTGTTCGTTAGAAGATATAACTCCGATCTTCGGTGAGAGTCAAGAGGAAGAGTGATAGCCTCTAACAGGAGCGTGGATGTGATGGTCGAGAGGTCTGGAGGCGCAGTGGCCGGGTCCGATGCGAAGACTCCCCGGGAGCGCTACCGCGCCCAGGTGCGGGAGGAGGTCAAGCAGCACGCGTGGGGCCAGATCGCCACCGCCGGGGCCTCGGCCCTGTCCCTGAACGCCATCGCCAAGCAGATGGGAGTGAGCGGCCCGGCCCTCTACCGGTACTTCGCCAACCGAGACGAGCTGATCACCGAGCTCGTCCGCGACGCCTACCGCAGCCTCGCCGACACCTTCCAGGCCCGAGCGCAGGCCGGTGCCGACCTGGCCGACCTGGCGCACGCCCTGCGCCGCTGGGCCCTCGACGACCCCCAGCGGTATCTCCTGGTCTACGGCACCCCCGTGCCCGGCTACCAGGCTCCGTCGGACACCACGCAGATCGCCTCCGAGATGATGGCGGTCCTGCTCGATGCCTCGGCTGCGATCGAGGCGCCGGCGACTGATGCCGCCGCGACAGCTCTCGACGAGCATCTCGCCGACCACCGCGCCTGGGCCGGCGAACACCCGGCTCCGGCGCCGGCGCTCCGCCGCGCCCTGGCCTTCTGGACGCGCCTGCACGGCGTGCTGTCACTGGAACTCGCCGGCCACTTCACGGGCATGGGCTTCGACCCGGCCCGGCTCTACGCCGCCGAGGTCGACGGCCTCACCGGCCGCTGACCGGCCGCCTGGCAGGCCGGGGCGTTTCGAAGTCCAGGTGATCTTGGAGTTTGGCGGCACTCAACACAGGGGCGGAGGGTGCAGAGCGCGCGGAGATGCCCGCGGCCCGCCTGCCGGCCGGCTGTGATGCCTGCAGATGGCGGACCATTGCCCAGCTGCGGGTTTCTGGCGAAGCGGCGAGTGTGTTGTGGGCGCCGGTGTCTCTAGAAGGCAACCGCAGACAGGTCAGCGGCTACTTCGACCGCCTGGTAGCCGTAGGTGTCGGCGGAGTCAACCCGCAGCATGAGACAGAACCGATCGAGCGATGCGACTGTTCTCGACAGACGCCGGTAGTCGCGTTTGAGGAGGTACACCGCCGCCTGGTTCGCGGTCGACGACTGCCCCATGATGACCAGGACCGGCTGCGTGGACTGCGGAGGGGTGAACTTCGCGACCAGAGCATGGTCTCTCCGCCCCTGATCGTGCAGGAACCGACGCTCTCCGACCGTGAAGTCGCCATCCGGGTTGACCTGAACGCCCGGCAGGTGCGAGGCCACGTACTCGACGTTGCGCTGGTTCGACCCCAGTCCGCCGATGCTGAGCTCGGTGCGCTCCCCGTTGAGTTCACGCGCGTCAGCCGCGACAAGGGAGAACGGACACCCGGCTTCCTCGGCGAGCATCGCGAGCTCGATGATCGCGTACACGTCGCTGTGGTCGGTGACAGCGGGCATCTGCCAGTGACTGTTCAGGATGATGACGCACGGCACGCCAGGACGCAGGCCGAGGAACGCCTGCTTCTGATGCAGGAGGCGGGCACTGCTCGCCCGTTTCCAGATCCATACGGAGCCGCCGCTGACGACGCTCGTGACAAGCCCGATCACGATGTTCAGCACTGCATCCGACACGAACGCCCCCCAAGCCTCGCCGTGATGGCACGATCAGAGCTTCGGCAGCTCAGCCTACTGATCGACTGCCCGGCGCGGCGGGCGAAGGGCGGTATGTACCGGTCGGGGCGGTTGGCAGGCCCCTTGCCGGCACAACGAGGCCGCATCCGCGCCGCAGCACACACTGGCCCGGCTCGGCGAACGGGCCGTCGGGGCCATGGGCGCGCGCGTGGGGGCTGTTGGTCGAACGGGAGCCTCGATCGGGTTCAGGGTGCGAGGTGTTGGGCGAGATGATCCTCGCGAACCGCGGCGTTCCGATCCTGTGGGCTGTCGGTCGAACGGGAGTCCCGTTCTGGGCGGTGGCCAGGCCGCTGCTGCCGGTGCCGGGCTGGCTGCGCCGCCCCGGGCCCGGCGTTCCCGGAATTGGCGCAGGAATGCATTTCTGGAACGGGAGATTCCTCCTCTCTGTACGGTCCATCGGTGTACGAAGTTGGCTGAGAATGCTCTCTCACCAAGCCTGTCATGAACGCATAGATTTGGGGCTGCCCCGCGAAGCAGTGGGGTCCGGGATTCCGGTTTGACTACGTAGTAAGGGAGAGCAAATGAACCTGTCCATGCGCCGTTCCCTCGGCGTCGCCGCCGCTGCCGCGGCCGCGTTGGTCGCCACGACCGCGCCCGCCCTGGCCGCGACCACCACGGCCGAGAGCGTGACGATCAACCGTACGGACTGCAACCGGAACGACTACCTCGAAATCCACAACAATGGCGGCCGCGAGACCCTCTGCTTCGCGAACGCCGGCGAGGTTCCCGTCGCCATCTACGGCGTGAACTGGATCGAGTCGGGAAACAATGCGGTGACCTTCCAGTTCCAGCGGAATCTCAATGACCCGCGGCTGGAAACCGTGACGCTCAACAAGTGGAGCCAGTGGAACCCCGGCCAGGCCTCCATCCACAAGATCATCTGGATCAAGATCTACTGAGGGTCCGAGTCGTAGCACCCACCTGAGCGGAGCGGGACGGCCGCCGCCGTCCCGCTCCGCTCGCCCGCTCCACACTGCCGCCCCGATGGGCGAGGGCCGGTGCACTGCCGGCCCTCGCCCACCGGACGGGATCAGTCGAACAACCCGTAGAGGTCCTTCGTCGGCGGGACGGTTCGGTGGGCGCCGGTCTCAGAGCCGATCGCCGCAGGTGCGGCATGGTTGCTTCCGAGGCGGGTGCTGTCGAGGAGGTTGGCGAGAGCGCTCATGTGGAGGGTTCGAACGTTGCCGTAGACGTCCCGATCCAGCCCGTGCGGCGGGGGCAGGGCTGCGGCGGCTGCGGTCCAGTCGTGGTTCTCCATGCCGTCGACGAGCGGGAGGGCGGCGGCGAAAGCGTAGGCGGCTTCGCGGTAGTGGTCGGCCCGCCGGCTCGGGTCGTCCTCCAGCGGAGTGAGGTAGTGGGTGCGGGCGGTGCCGAGGTGGTCGGCCAGGCGGATGGAGGTTTGGGCCCGGTGCCACCAGTCGCCGGCCCTGCGGGCCAACAGCAGGAGCTTCAGCGGGCTGGTATGCCGGCGATCGGCTACGGCCTCGACGATGGCGGTGAGCTGGCGGGTGCGGGTCTCGGCGTGGTCGAGGATGATCAGCAGCGGCCGGATTGCGTGCCGTACCTGCAGGAGCTCTTCCGGGGTGGCTTCGGCCCGCGGCCACAGCGCCGTCCAGTAGGCAGTGTCGAGCCAATGGGAGAGCTGGTGGGCGAGACGGGTCTTGCCCTGGCCGCCGGGCCCTTCGATCAGCTGCGCGTGGAACCCGTCCGCATGGCACCAGGCCAGCAGTTCGGCGAGGAGGTCCTCGCGGCCGCGGAACGAAACGATCTGCCGCCTGGCTTCCAGCAAGGCCTCCGGGTTGGAGATCCCGCGCCGCCGTACTGGGTCGTGGGCGGGGTCGGCGAGGTCCTGGAACTCCACCGCCTCCAGACCGTTGACCGCACCGCCGTCGTGTTCGGCGAGCGCGGCGCGGAAGGCCGGGTCGTAGTGGAGGACGTAGGCGGGCACGATGTGGAGGCGGTCGTGGTCCGAGCGGGCGACCACGCCGGTGATGACGCGGTCGCAGTGCACGGTTGCGCCCGACAACCCGGCCCAGGGCGAGAATCCTTCGGGCGCCCATCGTGGAACTGGAACCGCCGCAAAGTCCATGACGTACTGGTTGTCGACGAAGCCGGTACCGGGGTTGATCCAGCCGGCCAGTTGCATGACCTCCACCATCTGCCGGGGCCGCTGGGCCACGGCCGGGACACCCCAGGCCTCGCACTGCACGCCCGGGCGGTCGGTGACCAGCCGGCCCCACCGCACCGCCGCGCTGGGCGGGCGCCAGTGCGGGGAGTCGTCGACCAGCACGAGGGCGGCGTCGTCCTGCTCGCCGGGGGTGCCGGACCACACCACGGTTGCGTCCGCGGTGCCGGATCCACCGGGGTGGAAGACCTGCACCCGGGTACCGACCGGCCCGGTGACATGGGCCGACGACAGCACCAACCTGCCGCCGACTGCGTACCCCGACCCCAGCCCGCCCACCCCGGTCACGGCGGCAACTCGTTCCCGCTCCACCCCGGCCCCCAACCGACCCGTTCGACCTCTGCCCGGACCGCCGAGGCCCCGTGCGAGTCAAGGTCATCCGGCCATCCGGCAGTTCGGCCGTCCACGTGGCATCCGGCCGCTGGAAGACTGTAACGTGGCGGAGCGTCAGATGCCGTTCACGCAGGCGGCGCACGGCACCGGGGGAGTGGGATGGCAGGCATCGGGCTGGCCGCGGCGATCGAGGAGCTGCGGCAGGAGCTGTACCGGGCGCAGGACCTGGGCGCCGACCAGCAGTTCGGCTTCGTCGTCGACGAGGCCCAGTTGGAGCTCCTCCTCGAACTGCGCGACAGCGGGAAGGCCGACGGCAAGCTCAGCTTCGGCGTGGCCGCCGTCGGAGCCGCCGGCGAGCACGCCAGGGTCCGGACGCACAAGCTGACGCTGAAGCTCTCGATCCGTGACCGCGCCACCGGCGAGCGCCCCGAGATCAGCCACGACGAAGCCAGGTCCTGGGACGAGGAGTGAGATGGATCCGCGCAGACTGGCGCTGATCCGCAGCGGGACCGCTCAGCAGTCGCTCGGCCTCGGCTCCGGCTACCTGATCGCCCCGAGGCTCGTCCTCACCGCCCGCCACGTGGTGGTGGACCGCGGCACCGGCACCCACCGGCCGGAGATCCGCGTGCGCGTGGGACACCCCCGCGACGGCGGCATCCGCCGGGCCAGGGCGGACCGGGTGTGGACGCACCCGAGCCTGGACGTCGCCCTCCTGCTCCTCGACGAGGACATGGGCGTGCCCGGCGCCGTCCGCTGGGGCCGTCCCGTCGGCCGGGCGCCGCTGCCCTACGAGGGGCTCGGCTTCCCGCAGCTCGCCAGTGCCGACGAGGAGCGGGAGGTGGAGCACCTGCGCGGCGTGCTGCCGCCGCTGTCCTCCGGATCCCGGGACCACTACGTGCTGGACCAGGAGCCGGCGCCCGACCCCCGCAGCGACCGCAGGAAGCCCTGGGCGGGAGCCTCCGGAGCCGCCGTCTTCTGCGGCGACCACCTGGTCGGCGTCGTGATCCAGGACGACCAGTCCTACGGCACCCGCCGCCTGCGGGCCTGCCCGGCCCGCTCGTTCGTCCAGGACGGCCCCTTCGCGGCGGTCCTCGCGGAGTACGCCGACGGCTCACCGTGCCTGGCCGAGATCGGCGGCGCCCTGCCGGCCGAGCGGTCGCCGTCCGAGTACACCCGCTGGGAGGAGGAGATCGCCCAGGCTCTCTGGCGCTGGCTCGGCCGTCCGGACACCTGCGCCGCCCACACCCGGGCGCTCGCCGCACAGTTGGGCTACCCGGTCCCCGCCGACCGGCCCCCCTCCATCGGCGTCCTCATGACCCTGCTGGGAGCACACCCCCGCGCACTCGCCTCGCTCAGCGGCACCCTGGTCGACACCCTCGACAGCCAGGACGAGCGGGACCGCCTGGCCGGGCTGCTCACCAGGGCCCGGACCCTTGAGGGCGACCGCCTGCTCTCCCTCACCGAGTACGAACGCCTGCTGGACCTGCTGCGCGCCATCTGCAAGGTGCACCCCACGGTGCTTCCCCGTGCTGCGCGCGAGGCCCTGCGCTACGCGCTCCTCCCGGAGGCACTCGCCCGTCCGGGCCTGGCGGTCGACGACCTCGACGAGGTGGTCAGGGCGCTGGAGGAGATACCCGACAGCGGGCGCGCGCCGGAGGGTACGCCGCCGGTGCCGGCCCTGCTGCGGGTGGTCGAGTACGTGGCGGCCGTCCTCGGATCCGCGGACGGCGACGAGCTGCGCCGCTGGTCCACGGGCGTGGCGCACCGGACCGGCATCCACCCGACGGCCCTCAACGAGCGGCGCACCGACGCCTGCCAGTGGGCGGACCGGCCGGCCTCGCCCGTCGCGCGTGTCGTCCTGGAGCTGACCGGCGCCCCCGGTACCGCCGGGGCCCCCGATACCGCCGACGAGCGCTACCACTGCCGGATCCTGCTTGCTCGTCAGGACGGCACCCGGACCGTCCTCCACGAGCCGGAGACGGCGCCGAAGACCCCCGAGGACGTCGCCCGCTGCCTGCGGGACGCGGTGGAGTCCGCCGCCGCCGAGTCCGGCCAGGGGCCGGGCGTGCCGTGGGTGACCGTCCTCGTCGACCGGCCGGGGCTCCACCTCGCCGTCGACGAGTGGAACCCCGGAGCGCCCAACGTCATCCTCCCCGGCCGGCCGATCGGCGCCGAGTACCGCCTCACCCTGAGCTGTCCGGAGATCAGCGAGATCGCGGCCACCCGCGATCTCGACCAGCGGCGCCGCTGGGACGCCGGCCCCTCGGCCCCGCTGACGACCGACCAGGGCAACACGACCGCCGGGCAGCTCGTCCAGCTGCTGCGGACGACCCACCGCGACACCGCCCAGGTGGTCCTGCACGGTCCCCGCGAAGGGCGCACGCCGCTGCTCGAAATCTGCCTGGCGCTCGGCGTCCCCATCGTCCTCTGGGACCGCGGGGCCACCTGCTTCGAGGACGCCGCCAAGCTGCAGCGCCTCGATCCGGTCGGCCCCCTGGCGGACCTCCCCGAGCGGGTCCGCGTCTTCCGGGGCGAGACGTTCCTCCTTCCCGGGCCAGACCCGGCGCTACCCTCCCTGGTCTGGGAGGAAGGCAGCCGGTACCCGAAGCCCGAGTCGCTGCAACTGATGGACCCTCGGAAGGGAGCGCACGTCTGATGACCATCACCGAAGCCGGGGCCGCCGGCGGGTCGGAGCGGCCCGACGGGGCCTGGAGGCTGTTCCAGGGCGACGGGGCGGTCCGGGAGGTGGCGTTCCCCCCGGCCCCGCCCTGGCGCCGCTTCGCCACCACCGGTCCCTCCCCGGAGCCGGGGGAGTCGTTCGCGCCCCGGCCCTACCTCATCGGCCCCGACGAGGCCGACATCGTCAACGCGGCGCTCCACCTGCGCAGGCCGCTCCTGGTGACCGGCCACCCCGGTACTGGCAAGTCCTCGCTCGCGCACGCGATCGCCCACGAGCTCGCCCTCGGCCGAGTCCTGCACTGGCCCGTCAACAGCCGCTCCACCCTCCAGGACGCCCTCTACCAGTACGACGCCGTCGGCCGGCTGCGCGACGTCGGCCTCCGCCGCGACGCGGACGGCCGCGAGCCCGACATCGGCCAGTACGTCCGTCTGGGACCGCTGGGTAACGCCCTCGTCGCCCGGGACCGCCCCAGGGTCCTGCTCATCGACGAGCTGGACAAGGGCGACGTCGACCTGCCCAACGACCTGCTCACGGTCTTCGAGGAGGGCGAGTTCGCCATCCCGGAGCTCACCCGCCTGGCCGAGCTCGACGCCACGGTCCACGTCCAGACGGACGACCTCGACCACCCCGCGCCCGTCACGCGCGGCCGGATCCGCTGCCGGGAGTTCCCCGTCGTGGTGATCACCAGCAACGGTGAACGCGACTTCCCGCCCGCCTTCCTGCGCCGCTGCGTCCGGCTCGACCTGCCGGAGCCGGACGAGCAGCGGTTGCGCGACATCGTCGCCGCGCACCTGGGCCGCAACGCCCTGGGCGGCGTCGACGACCTGGTGGAGCAGTTCCTCAGCCGCCGTGCCCCCGGCGAACTCGCCACCGACCAGCTGCTGAACGCCGTCTTCCTGCGCCGCAGCGGCGTGGACCTCGACGCCGGCCGCCTGCTGGAGGCCGTGCTGCACCAACTCGGCGGAGCGGTCTGAGAGATGCTCGGACGGCTGACGGAGGTCCTGGCCGGCAGCGGGGTCGAGCTCTCCGAGGAGGAACTGCTCGACGTGCTGTGGCTCGCCGGGCGGCTGCCCCGGGGCGCCGGCCCTGTGGCGCGGGCCGCCGGCGCCTCCGCCGTGCCCCGGAGCGCCGCCGGGAGCAGCTCCGCGCAGCCCGCCGAACCCTCGGGCGACCCGGGCGACCCCGAGGACCGGGCGGACCCCCGACAGCCGACCGAGGACCGCCCGGCCGAGCGTCCGCTGCACGTCGCGGCGCCGGACGGCGAACCGCCGGCGCCGGGCACCGCACCGCCCAGGGCGCACAGCGTCCGCGCCCCGGACAAGCGCCTGCTGGACGCCAGGGAGCTCCGGCTCGGACGGTCCCTGCGCCCGCTGCGGCAGCGCTTCCCCGACCACCGCCGCCACGAGCTCGACATCGCCCGGACGGTCGCGGCCATGGCCGACACCGGGCTGCCCGTGACCGCCACCCGCCCGCAGCGCAGCCGCTGGCTCTCGCTGGCCCTGGTGGTCGACGACGGCGTCTCCATGGTCCTCTGGCAGCGCCTCGCCTCGGACGTGCGGATGCTGATGGAGCGCGCGGGAGCGTTCCGGGACGTCCGCGTCCACGGCCTCGACACCCGCGGCAGCCGTGCGCCGCTGCTGACCGCCCGGCCCTACCGGGGCGGCGGGCCGTACCTGACGCCCGCAAGCCTGAGCGACCCCACCGGCGCCACCCTGGTGCTGGTCGTCAGCGACGGCGTCGGCGAGGCGTGGCGGGACGGCCGGATGCGCAGCGCCGTCGACCTCTGGGCGCGCCACGGCCCGACCGCCGTCGTCCATGCGCTGCCCGCCCGCCTCTGGCGCGGCTCCGGGATCTCCGCACGGCCGTGGCACGTCACCTCGCACCGCCGCGGCGGCCCGACGGCGGCCTGGCGCGTCGCGGACCCGGTGCTTCCCCCCGGCCTGGTCGGCTTCGACTCCGTCCCGGTACCGGTCCTCGAACCGTCGCCCGCCGCCGTCGCGGAGTGGGCCCGGCTGATCGCCTCGCCCGGGGCCGGTGCGGTGCTGCCGCTGTGGAGCGATGCGCCGTCGCCGGCCGCCCGCCCCGTGGCCGACACGCGGCACGAGGACGAGGCGGAGGCCGTCCTGCGCTTCCGGGCCGCCGCGTCGCCGGAGGCGTACCGGCTCGCCGCGCACCTCGCGGCCGTGGCACCGGTGACCCCGCCGGTGATGCGGCTGGTCCAGGGCGCCCTGGGGCCGCCGACGGACGGCGGCCACGTGGCGGAGGTGTTCCTCGGCGGCCTGATGCGCCAGGCCGGGGCGGGTGGGCCGGGCGTGCTTCCGCACCACCAGCTCTTCGACTTCTCGGCGGAGGGCCGCCGGATCCTCCTCGGCGCGCCCGCCCCGCGGGAGCTGATGCGCACGACGCGGGCGGTCGCGGACCGGCTGGAGGCGTCCGTCGGCCGCTCCCCGGACTTCCCGGCCTGGGTCGGCCACCCCGACGGCTCGGCGGTGATCGGGGGCGGTGGGCGCTCCTTCGCCTGGCTGACGGACCGGCTGCTGACCCGGCTCGGCGTACCCGCGGCGGGTGCCGTCGCAGCCGCGGCCGGGACGGCGCCGGGGCTCCCGGGCCCGTCGAGGAGGGCGGACAGCGTCGTGCCGGACGTCCGGTCGGTGGCGATTCCACGCGACTGGTCGGTCATCCTGCCCACCGACCCCCAGCGCCTCGGGCCGTACCAGCTGTACGCCCGGAACGACCGGGGGTGGATCGACATCCCGCTCTACCTGGCGCTGGACCCGAACGGCGAGACGGTCACGGTGCGCGTGCCCGCCCCGCTGTTCGGCGTCGATCCCGAGCGGGCCCGCGAGCTGATCCGTACCGAGGCGACCTGCCTCGGGCGCATGCAGGGGGTCGGCGCTCCGGCCCTGCTCGACTGGAGCGTCGACCCCGAGCAGGGCCCCCCGTGGCTGGCCGCCGCCTGCCTGCGCACCGGCGACGCGGATTGGCAGCCGGCTCCGAACCTGCAGCAGGTCTTCGACGTCAACGGCGAACTCTTCCGGGTGATCGGCCACCGCCTGGCCCGGGCGGTCGGCCGGGCCCACGGGCTGGGTCTGGTGCACGGATCCCTCACCCCGAGGGCCGTCCTGGTGGCCGACGACGGCGTCCAGCTGATCGGGTGGATCACGGCGTCCGTCGACGGGGTCCACAGCCGCCACCGGGACGACTTCCCGCGGGACCAGCTCTACGTCGAAGGCCCGGGCAACACCACTTCGGACGGCGGACGTGGCCGGCGGGTCCGGCCGTTCGGCCGGGCCGAGGTCTTCCCCGGCCCGACACCGGCGAGCGACGTGTACTCGGTCGGCGCCGTGCTCATCGCCTTCGCCACCGGCCGGTGGCGGGACGTCCGCGCGGACATGGACACGAACGAGGCCTTGGCCGTGTCGGGGGTCGAGCCCGGGATCGCCGAACTCCTGTGGAGGTGCCTGGACCGCAACCCGGCGAACCGGCCGACCGCGGCGGAGCTGGCCGAAGCCCTCGATCCCGCCCCGTCGGCCCGCTCCGAACTCTCGCGGCGGGAGGCCGAGCTCGCGGTCGCACACCGGACTGTCGAGCCGTCACGGCTGGAGGACGAGCTCGCGACCGCACGCCGGATGATCGACGAGTTGCGCGCCTTGGCGACCCTGCAACCGGGTGTCCGCGAGCCCGAGCTCGCCCGCGCCCTGTACCGCTTCTCCGACCGACTCGCACGTGCGGGCCGGCGCGAGGACGCGTGCACCACGGTCGCGGAGGCCGTCGGGCTGTACCGGCGACTGGCGGATCGGGAGCCCGACGCCTACCGCCCCTCGCTCGCGCAGGCCCTGAGCAACCTCGCGGTCCGCCTGGGCGAGGCGCGGAGGCGGGCGGAGGCCCTGGACGCGATCACGGAAGCCGTCGAGCTGTACCGGGAGCTGTGCCGGGTGGACCCCGACAGCTACCGCCCCGGCCTCGCCCTGACGCTGAACAACCTCTCCAACTGCCTGGGCGAGGCCGGCCGGCCGGCCGAGGCCCGGGAGGCGATCGCGGAGGCGGTGATCCTGTACCGGGAGCTGCACCGGCTGAACCCCCAGGAGGTCAGGTTCGACCTCGCCAGGGCGCTCAGCAACTTCGCGAACCGGCTCGGGGACGGCGGCCAGGCGGAGAGCGCACTCGCCTTGACCTTCGAGGCCGTGGAGCTCTTCCGGGAGGCGGCACGACACCACCCCGATGCCGTCCCGCCCGACTTCGCCGCCATCCTCGACAACCTCGCCGTCCGCCTGGGCACCCTGGGCCAGCTCGAAGAGGCCCGCGCGGCCCACGCGGAGAGCACGGCGATCCGGCAGACCCTTCCCGAGCCCCTGCGCCGCCAGTACGAGGAGGACCTGGAACTGTCCCACACCATCGGCTCCTGGCTGGAGGACCTGCGCGGAGGCGACGCCTGACGGCTCGGCCGCCACCGCCCGCTCCACCGCCCGCTCCAAAGCCCGGGCCTCACGCACCGTTCGGGAAACCCGCTCGCCGCCGCCACCGCTGAGCCCAGGACCGGGCCGCTCACCCTCGCCGACCTCCGCGGCCAGCGGCTCCTGGTGAACACCCCCGCCTGCTCCTTCTGGCTCGCCGGTGAGCGCCTGCTCGGCCACGCGATGGATCGCGTCCGCACGGGCGGGGTCGCCGTCACCCGCGCCTGCGCCGAGCAGGGGCTCGGCATCGCGCTGTTTCCCGAGTTCGCCGTCCGGACGGAGCTCGCGGTCGGCTCTCTGGTCCGACTCCCGCTGGTGTCGCGGGAGTTGCAGCTCCACCTGCGTCTGGTCCGGCGGTCGGACCGGGAGTCCGTCCCGGGCCTGCGCGAGGTTCTCCACACCGCGGCGGTGTGACGGCGTGTCGTCGCCGGCGGCGGCCGCCCCGGCGCCTGCCGACGTCAGAGGACCTGCCACAACGCGCAGGCGAACACCGCCGTCACCCACGTCCACAGCACCGAGAAGCCGACATGGCCCAGGGTGCGCAGGGTGTCGCCGCGCCAGAGGCGGGGCGAGAAGACGGTGAACTGGAAGAGCCAGCGGGCGCCCCAGAACACCGTCTGGCCGGTCAGCAGGGCGGTGCCGAGCGGGGTGCCCGCGAGGAGTTCACGGCCCAGGAGGAGTGGCAGCAGGCCCAGCAGGACGCAGGTCAGGCCGATGAAGAAGAGGTGTGCATAGGAGACTTGACGGGTCATCAGGCTCGTCCCGGCCAGATCGGAGGGCCAGTCGATCACCCGGGGGAGCAGCGCGTGGAATAGGCC
Source organism: Kitasatospora sp. NPDC090091 (assembly GCF_044747365.1). NCBI lineage: Bacteria > Bacillati > Actinomycetota > Actinomycetes > Kitasatosporales > Streptomycetaceae > Kitasatospora > Kitasatospora sp. NPDC090091. The sequence continues at coordinate 32,006 of NZ_JBIVDY010000019.1, read as the reverse complement.
GAGGCCCACCAACGCGGCCCCGACCAACCGCAGTTGGAACTCCACGTCGAAGAGGTCGAGGGATCCGCTCACGCCGCGGCCCTCCGGAAGGCGAAAGCGGTGACCAGACCGGCGATCCGGCGCTCGGCCGACGGCTCCAGGCCCGCCTCGGCGGCGTGGGCCAGCCAGGTGGAACGCGGCAGGAAGTGCCAGGCGCCCGGCCCGTAGACGGCCGTGTTGGCGGCGTCACGCAGGTGCTCCACCAGGACGAGCGAACCGCCCGGCCGCAGCACCCGGGCCACCTCGGCGAACAGCGCGGCGCGGTCCGCCGGCCGGCGCAGCTCGTGCGCGGCGAACACGGCGAGCACCGAGTCCTGCGAACCGGACGCCGCCGGCAGCGCCCCGGGCCGGGCGGGCAGGCTGCCGGGCGTCGGCGGGACCCGGCGACGGGCGCGGCGGATCGAGCCCGTCGCCGTCAGGGCGGGGTCGTAGAGGTCGGCGATCCGCTGCGGGGCGGCGGGGTGGCGCGCGGCGATCGGGCGGCTCGCCTCGTCGAGGCCGGTCGAGACCACGAGGTGGCGGCCGGGGCCGTCCGGGAGCAGCTCGTCGAGCCAGGTGTAGCCGTGGAGTTCGGAGCGGTCGTAGACGCACCAGGTCGCGGCGGTGCTGGCGACGAGCAGCCCGCCCGCGGCGAGCACGCCGGCCCGCGCGAGCCGGGCGGCCGGTGTCGGCAACCGCCGGGCCAGCGCCCAGCCGCCGGCGGCGGTGAGCGCACCGGCGGCGTAGAGCGGCCAGTTGTAGCGGATCACCTCGGCCACGCCGGAGGGGTGGTGGGCGGGGGCGGCCGGCTGCTCCGCGACCGCTGCCGGGGCGTCGTCGTCGCCATCGGCCCGGGCGCCGACCGGTCGGAGGGCGCTCACCGGAGGCTCCCGTCGAGGGCGCGACGGCTGCCCGCCTGCCAGCCGTAGTCGAGGTCGGCGACGTGGAACGCGTTGGCGAGCACCGGCCGGCTGCCGGCCAGCGGCCCGTGGTCGAAGAAGGTCAGCCGCGGCACCTCCACCGCGACCGGCACCGGCTCCCAGTGGGCACGCTCGGCCTTGACGACGATCATCGAGCGGGTCTGCGGCTCGTACTCGAAGGTGTAGGGCAGCGGCCCGGCGAACCGGCGCGCGGCCCTGGCATCGGCGAACGGACTGCCGGGCGGCAGCGGCGCCGGACCGTCGGCGAGGTCGGCCCTGACGTGGAGATCGGCCCGGCCGTCGACGCTGACCACCTTGAACTCCAGGGTCCGGCCCACCACCCGGCTGCCGATCCGGGCGAGCCGGTAGTGGTAGCGGGAGAACAGGTTGCCGCCCGCCACCATCACCCGGCTGCCGGTGTCGCTGCGCAGTATGCGCAGGCCGCGCATGGTGCGGCCGCCGGGGGTGGGGAAGCGCGTGAAGACCCGGTAGCCGGTGAGGACGGTGTCCACCCCGAGTGCGGCCGGCAGCCCGGTCGGGCGCAGGCTGCGGGTGTCCACCAGGGCGGTCGCGACGAAGCCGTGCTCGGTGCCCTCCGGATCGGTGTACGTGTCCAGCCGGAGCCCCGGCGGGACGAGCGGCGCCAGCTGCTCGGGCGGCAGTGCGTAGGTGAGGACGAGCGAGTGCGCGAAGTGGGTGCGCATCGGCAGGGGGTGGCGTTGCAGCAGGTGTCGCATGGTCAGGATCTCCGGGTCGCGGTGCGGGAGCCGGCGGGCGTGGCGTTGGGGGCGGTGCCGGGCGTGGCGTTGGGGGCGGCGCTGGGCGTGGCGCCGGGGACGTCGGTGGATCCGGCACGGGCGGGATTCACAGGTGGATCACCCGGACCACGCCCCAGAGCAGTGAGCGGTCCTCGGCGGCGACGCCAGGACCGGCCGGCCCCGGCTCGCGGATGCTGCGCAGCACGGCGACCCCGCCGGGTCGCACGGCATGGCGGACGGCGGCGCGCAGCCGGCGGGCGAAGGCGGGGCCGGGCCCGTCCAGCACGTTGGAGAGGGTGACCGCGTCGTAATGACCGGCGGGGGAGCGCTCCAGGTGCTCGACCACATCGGCGAGGAGCAGCCGCACGATCGGGACGGCTCCGGCGGCGTCCACTTCTCCGGCGGCGTCGGCTTCCTGCCCGAGGGCGGGCAGGTCCGGCCCGGGCCGCTCACGGCCGAGCAGCAGTCGCCACGCCCACGGATTGTCGGCGTTCGGGTGCCGGGCGAACCCGCGGGCGAGCCGGGCCCGCAGCACGGCGTCGAAGCGGTGCGGAACGACGCAGCGGAACGCCGGCCGGAGCCCGACGGCCAGTGCCCCGGCCGGTCGCAGCGCGGCGGTGAGCAGCAGTCGGAGGCCCGGCCCGTCGAGGGTGCGCCGCCAGTGCTCGCCCTGTGCGGCCGGGTCGGCGAGGCGCAGGAAGCGCTCCAGCTCGGACGGTCGCCAGGCGGGCAGCACCGCGCCGGCGGTGGCGCGTCCGGCGGCGAGGAGCCGCTCGGCCGCCCCGGCGACGGCCGGGGCGCCGTAGTGGAGGCGGGCGCGGGCGTAGTCGAGCTGGGCGGGGTTGAGGTCGACGGCCGTCACCCGGTGGCCGGCGGCGGCCAGGGCGGCGGCGGTGTCCCCGGCCGAGGCGATGCAGAGCACTCGGGTACCGGAGCCGGGCGTGGGGAAGGCGGCAAGTTCGACCGCCGGGTCCTCGTACATCCGGCCGAACAGGATGCGCGGGCACCGGGGTTGGACGGCCAGGAGTCGGCCCTCGGCCCACGGGGTGGCCGGCCGGGCGGTGGCGGTGGCGCTCATACGGCGGCCGCCCCGGAGCGGGCGGTGGTGGTGGGGCCGGTGGTGGCGGCCGGGCCGGAGGTGCCGGCGGTGCGGGCGTCGTCCGGTGGGCGGTGCGCGGTGGCGACCGTCCAGACCAGGGCGAGGAAGACGAGGTCCTGGACGACCAGTCGGCCCGGCTCGGGGATCTGGTCGGCGCCGACGAGCAGCCCGCCGGTGTTGAAGGCGAGCACCAGCGCCGTCTGCACCAGCGCCGCGACCCGCGGCCGGTACCCGCTCAGCACCCAGGCCCCGAGGGCCAGCTCGGCCAGTCCGATGCCGATCAGCAGCGCATGGGCGGCGGCGTCCGGCAGCAGGGGCAGGCCCTCGACGATGGCCCGCTGGTCGGCGCGGCCGGGGAAGATCTTGCACCAGAGGCCCTCGTACCCCCACATGAGCGCAACGGTGAGGGTGGCGCAGCGGGTCTGCCAGGGTGTCGGCACGGCGGCTGGTCCTTTCTGCCGCCGCCCGGACGGGACGTGTGCCAGGGCGCGGCGGGGCACGGCGAAGCAGGCCGGAGCCCGTGATCGGGTCCGGTCGTCTCCGCTCGCGCCCATCATGGCGCACGACTTTGAACATGTTCAACTGTGGGTCCGCGTGTCGCGGAGCGGGCTCTCGGACACCTCGGGCGCGAGTGCCTCGTGCGCCCGCCGGTCTGCGGCACTACGCTGGCGGCGCCGTCTACTGGGGAGCGTCCGGGAACGTGTTTGTGAAGATCTGCGGTCTGAGCACCGCTGCGGATGTCGCCGCGGCCGTCGCGGCCGGTGCCGACGCGGTCGGGTTCGTGCTCACCGAGAGCCCGCGCCGCGTGGAGCCCGGGCTGGCACGGGAACTGGTGGCCGCGGTGCCCGAGGACGTGCTGACGGTGGCGGTGTTCCGCGAGGAGCCGGCCGCGTACGTGAGGGCAGCGGTGCGGGCGGCCGGGGTGCGGGCCGTGCAACTGCACGGGAATCATCCGGCCGCCGCTTTCGCCGAGCTGGCCGACCTGGGGCTGCCGCTGATCCGGGCCACGTCGGCCGCGTCGGCGGCCGGAGCGGACTGCGGGGACTTCGGCGAGGACCTGCTTCTGCTCGACGCGCCCGTGCCGGGGGCCGGGGAGCCGTGGGACTGGGCCGAGCTGGGCGCGAAGCCGCCGACCGGGAAGTGGCTGCTGGCGGGCGGGCTGAGCCCGGCGAACGTCGGCGCTGCCGTCGCGGCCGCGAGCCCCTGGGGCGTGGACGTCTCCAGCGGGGTCGAGGTCCGGCGCGGGGTGAAGGACCCGGCCCTGATCGCGGAGTTCGTCCACGCCGCCAAGTCCGCCTGACGGCAGGGCGACCGGGGGCGTCGACCACTTGGCCCGCGGCCTGCCAGTCGAGGGGGCGCGCTCGGTCGGTCGAGCAATTCCTCCAGCGGTTCGGCTGCGGCTGGCACCGCGTTCGGAGCGTCCGTTCAGCCTGCGCGTCCGGATCCTCTCTGCGGTTGCTCGTTCCGAGGGCTGCCCTGGTCCGCGGCCGGGGGCGTCAGGCGTCCGGGTTCGTGCCCTGCTGGACCTTCTTGATCCGGTCCGCCTCCAGGGCGGTGAACTGCTGCAGCGTCTTGTGGTCGCGCTCGTCCTCGTCCAGTTCGATCAGGGCCACGACCGTGCCGATCCGCATCGCCATGACCGAGGCGACGGCCCCGCTCGGGGCGTCACTCGACTCGGTGGGCCGCTCGAAAGCCTGCGACTGCTCGGCGGACGCCTTCAGGTTGATGCGGCGGGCGTTGCTGTCGTCCTTCTCAAGCGCCGTCACCATCGCCTCGAAGGCGGGACCGGCGTGGTCCGCGGTGTCGAAGGTCAGCAGGGTGAACCGGATGTCGTTGTCGGTGTTGGAGGCCATTTCGTACCGGACGGTGCCGCCCAGCTGGATCCCGGAACAGCCGATGGACAGCTTCTTCCGGCAGTCGCTGGAGACATCGGCATGCTCGATGGCCTTCGGCGGCTTCGCGCCGGGTGCGAGCCGCCACCCCGACGGGAGCGAGGACGGGCTCGGCAGCGCGTCCACCACCTGGTCCGGCTGGGACAGCACCACGTTGGCCCGGAACGCCGCCCCGCCGTCGCTCGAACTGCACGCAGCTGTCCCCAGGGTGAGCGCGGCAGCCGCCCCCGCCAGTGCCAGATTCCGCCCGTGCCGCATCAGCCTGTCCATCGTGGTGCCCCCGTTTCGATCTCCACCTTGAAGATCATCAGCGGACATCAAATCACATCATCACTGTCCATTCTGGCTGGCCATCAGTATCGGGGCTTTGGCCCGGACGGTCGGCTGTGCGCTCCATGTCATGCACCCCGCCGGTGACTGCAACTCCAGGCGGGCCTACGCCCCGACAGCTGCAAAAACCACCCGCCGGCTCATCGGGCGTGGCGGTACCGTTCCCTTGTGGAAGAGGAACCGATAACCATCACGTTCACACGCGATCAGGCTCTTGTGCTGTCGGACTGGCTCTATCAGGCGATGGACCGGTCCGACGTGCTGGAAGAGCTGTTGAAGACGGACCGCGCAGTCTGGTCTCCGATCTACACGATCTCCGGGACTCTGGAGAAGAGCCTCGTCGAGATCTTCAAGCCGGACTACGACGAGCTCCTCAAGGCGGCGCGTCAGCGTCTGCTGGTTGATATGTACGGATCGCACGAGGAATCGGGGACAGGAACGGTGGCGTCCTGACGCGGGACCCCGACGCGCCGATCCAGCTCGTGGACCGATTTTCAACATTTCACGTGGTGATCCGACGGACGAACAGCGGCTATGCGCGATGAAATCCTTGAGGGCAGAGGTCCGCATCGTCGCCTTCGGTCGGGCCAGGTCCATCACTGGTTCATCGCGACACCGCTGGTGTCGGGCCGAAGGCGTCACCGAGGCTGGTCACTACCGAGCCGGGCCAGCTGCTCTCCCCGAACACGCTGACCGGCATGGCGAGCACGCCGTACTCGCGCTGGAGCGTCTCCGCCGGGATGCCGACCGGGAAGAAGTAGTTGCCGGGGCACGTCCGGCTCGCCGCCGGAATCGCGGCGAGCACCTCGTCCGGGAGTCGCTCGAACAACCGCTCGCCCCGTGCGGCCAGTTCGCCGACGACCTGCCGGGGCACGTCGCTGTGCTCGGTCAGCAGGCGGTCGGCGAGCCTCAGCTGTTCCGGTGACGGGGGATCCGCCCGGAACGCGTCGGCCAGTCCGGCCAGTTCGGCCTGTGCCGGTCCCAGCAGGACCACGCCGAACGTGCGTGGCCACAGCCATCCCTTGGTGACCGAATGCAGCAGGACCGTACGACCGGTGTCCAGCAACCGCCGCGTGCCGGCAGCGAACGGCGCTCCCAGGTCGTAGACGCTGTCGATCAGCAGGCGGCGGTGTGGTGATTCCCGCAGCCACGAAACCACCGCGTCGCACTCGGCATCGGACAGGTACCGGCCCAGCGGCTTGCTGGGGTTGGCGAGCAGCAGGTATTCGGGCCGGTCGTCCGCCGGCGACCTCGGCAGGGCCGGCGCCGGCAGCGTCGGGTAGGACGCGGGCGCCAGGCCCGCAGCGCGAGCCAGCTCGAAGTAGACGGGGTACACGTCGCTGGGGAGCCACAGCCGCGCCTGAACGGTGCGCAGCCAGTGGAACACCACACCGAGCCCGTGACGGACTCCCCGACAGACCATGGCGTCGCCGGACCGGTCCTCAGGCAGCTCGAAGCGCCGCAGCCAGGCACGGGCGAGATCGCACCGGTGCACCTTGGTCGTGTCGGCCGGCGGTTCCGGTCGCAGCGGAGCAAGCGCCCGGTACACGTTGGTCTCGGCGGCGTCCAGAAGCGACGAGGAAGCATCGAGTCGCCGCTGCCGGAATTCCTGGAACTCGTCGAACCTCATGCCACTGCACCTTCCGCCACGATCTCGCTGGCCCGGTCCTCCAGGGAGGCGTAACAGCGTCCGTCGGCCAGGACGTTCCAGCTGCGGGCGATCCCGCTGGTGCGTTCCCAGAGCAGGCTGGGCTCGGTGTAGGCGGCGATCCGAATCGGTCGCCCGTCCCAGCTGCCACGGTAGACCGGCGCGCCCCAGGGCAGGCGGCTCGCCGGTTCGAAGCCGCGCTGCTCGGCGAACCGGGTGACGACGGACAGCGAAACCTGGTGTTCTCGGCTCCACACGTTGGCGGCTCGGTCGAAGTAGAGCGATTCGGTGCTGGTGGAGACGTAGAGCTCCTTGAAGCAGACCTCCTCGACCCCGAGAGCCGCGGCCCACGACAGGTAGTCGGCGACGCCGGCCGCGTCGGCCACGCCGCCGTGCTGGAGCACGCAGATCAGCCGTATCCGGAGCCCCGGCCAGCGGTCACGTGCCGTGCGCCAGGTGTCGATCACGGAGCTCACCGGTGTCCGCAGCATCATCAGCCGCTCGCTGACGGCGTCGTCCTGATGGTGGCGGGAGACCGCCAGCACGTTCAGGCCTGCGGCGCTCAGAGCTGCCAGCCGGTCGGCCCGGTCGGCGTGCTGCCCCTTCGCCAGGGTGTGCGCGTTGGTGATCAGGACGACCTTCGGGAAGGCCGCCGAGCAGGCGGACACCAGCCGCAGCTGCTGTTCGAAGGGTATGAGCGTAGGCTCCCCGCCGCCGGTGATCACCGCACGCTCGGCACCCGCCGTGCGGGCGCGCTCCAGCCAGTGGGCGACCGCGTCCCACGGGACGCGTGCCGGCGCCTGGTCGCTGGAGATCGAAGCCGAGGAGAAGCAGAACGAACACCGGGCCTGGCAGGCGGAGGCGACCGGCAGAACCGAGAGCGAGCGCGGCCGCATGTCGGCGTAGCGATGCAGTGCCGATCCGTGCAGGTGCAGGGAGGCCGCCATCGCATCCTCGACGGTGGTCGGGCGCAGAGTGAACTCGTCGCCCACCTGGTCGATTTCGTGGACCGCCGACAGCCGGATGCGGGCCTCGTGCCATTCCGCGCCGAGGCCGGTCGACACGTTGGGTACCAGCTTGTCGGGGTCCACCGTGGTTTCCAGCACCAGCAGCCGGTCGCCCGGAACGGCCAGACGCTCCAGCAGGCCTCGCGCCTTGCCGATGCCGATTCCCAACTCCGCACGGGTCAGCAGGTGGAACCGGTCCGGAAAGGTGCTCTCCGGAATTCCCGCCTTGCCGTAGGTGAACGCGTACTTGTCGAAGCCCCTGGCGAAGTTCGACAGCACGATGACGTGGAAGCGCGGGCCGCTGTGGTTCATCCCGTCATCATGCAGGAACGCGTCCCGGACATGATCGGCCGGACGGCTGGTGACTACCGGATTGTGACGGACTCCCCGGCCGGGACGCGCCCGCACTCGGTGCCGCCCGCGAAGTCCGACCGGCCGTCGAAGTACTCCTGGCCGAGCTCGTTGAGCGTGGCGTCGTGGATCGGCTCATGGGCGGAGTGAGTCTGGATGGGTGAGCATCATGAGCGAGGACCCGGTGAGTCCTGATCAGGTGTATGCGGCCCTGGTGGCGCTGAGGAGGGAGCCGGTCCTCGATCCGGAGCTGTGGCCGGACGGGCCTCAGCAGGAGGATCTGCGGAGGCTGCTCGGCGTGCTGCTGGCGGTGGTGGAGCTGGAGATCGTCGCCAGTACCCGGCTGGGAAGCGACCGGGACACGGACATCGCCGAGGCGCTCCTCGGTTGGAACGACCAGGTGGGGTTGGCCCCGGGTCTGTTCGCCAACGTGATGGCCGGCCGGCTGCAGCGCACCGCCCTGCAGCTCATGGTCATCGACGAGGGCGACGCGGACGGGAAGACGTCAGCGGGCCGGATGGCGTCGTCCATGGCTGTCGTCGCCGCGGCGGACACCCTGGACGCCGACCTCCACCTCCGCTCCGGTGACGTCGAAGGGGTGCGGCAGGCCCTGGGCCGGGCGGAGGTGTCCGTCATCGAGATCCAGCAGAGCATTCACGACCTGCGCGTGGCCATCGGCGACGCACAGGAGGGCTGATCGCGGCTTCTGAGCCCGAACCCTGTGATGTCGGCGACGGTGCTCCTGCGGCCGTGGCCGACATCACGGGGAGGCCGTCGGGGGCGGTGTCAGTGGACCGCTTCGAGACGGCCGGCGTCGGGCGCCCGGCGCTCAGGTGGGCGGTGAGGAAGCGAGCGGCGCGGTCGAGCGCGGCGTCCGCCTCGTCGAGGCGGCCGTAGTGGTGTTGGAAGACGTGGGGGAGTCCGGGGCCGACTTCGAGCGTGACCTCGACGCCGTCGGCGCCCGTGCGGCCGGCCAGCCGGACCGCGTCGTCGAGGAGCACCTCGTTCGCCCCGACCTGCACGAGGAGCGGGGGCAGCCCGGTGAGGTCGGCGAACACCGGACTGGCCAGCGGGTGCGCGCTGTCGCCCGAGCCGACGTAGAGATCGGCGTAGGCGTGCATGTCGGCCGCTGTGAAGCTGGGGTCGGCGCTCTCCTTGGAACGGACGCTCCCTCCGGCGAGGGTGAGGTCGACCCAGGGGGAGAGGACGGCGATGGCGGCCTTACGGCTGCCGGCGGTGAAGCCGCAGGCGTCCGACACCCGATGACCGGGGGCCGGCGGCCGGGTGGCCCAGGGGTTGCGTCCCTGGGCCACCCGCTGAACGGCGCGTGAGAGTCCTGCGCTGCAGCCGGTCGGCGGGGTGGCCGGAGTCCGGTCAGAACTCCAGCACCTCGCGGTCGAGCGGGTACTCCGCACGGTGAGGGCCGTCGTACGGCGAGGGTGTGATCGGCAGGACGCCGGTCGGCTGCAGGCCCAGGTTGTCGTCCCAGATCCGGGGTTCGACCTGTCCGAGGACGCGGAACCTCTGGAAGGTGAACGGCGGGCTGTCGGTCGGGAAGAACTCGGCGGTGGTCGTCACCTGGAAGTGCAGGTGCGGCGTGGTGGAGTTGCCACTGTTGCCGATCAGCCCGAGGAGCCGGCCGGGTTCGACGCAGTCGCCCTCCCGGACCTTGAGCGAGCCGGCCTCCAGGTGGGCGTAGAGCAGATAGCGGCCCGGCGCGACTTCCAGCGTGATGTGGTTGCCGACGGTGTCCTCGATCGGAGGGACGGGCGGCGTGACGGGCGGCGGGTTGTCCGGGATTCCGTCCTGGACCTCCACCACTCTGCCGCCGGCCGCGGCCACGACCGGCTGACGGTAGCTCAGGTAGCTGGTGAGCTGCGCGGGGTCGCCCTCCCAGGCCTGCCCTTGCTCGCCGAGCCGGTACCAGTCGATCGCGAAGCGCTGCGGCACGTCGAACCGGCCGTTGATCGGGGCGAGGCCGCGTCGGTGGTGGGTGTTGCCGCAGCACGACTCGCTGGCGTACCACGTGCCGGGGCGGACCGGCGGGGCCAGGTTCAACGGTGCGGTGCGGGAGGTCGGGGTGGTCTGCACCGTCTCCTCGAACGCGGAGGGGCCGGAGGGGGCCAGGACGGCACCCGAGAGATGGTGTTCGAGGACCTCGGGCACCTGCTGACCGCGGTCGAGGGCCAGGTCGAGCCAGATGATCCACTGCTGGGAGCCCTGGATGACGGTCGGCGTCGGCGCCGGGGGCGGCGGGGTGTACCCGTCCGCACCCGGCAGCGGGTCGCCCACCGGGTTGGCGGCCTCGGCCAGCGCCTGCCCGCTCAGCGAGCCGATGACCTGTTGGGTGCGGGCGTTCCGGACGTCGACACGGTCGAGCCGCAGCGGCGTGCTGCTGTTCAGTGCGCTCGTGGTGAGCAGTTCGTACGAGAGGTGCGTCTTGCCGTCCGTGGCGTCGAAGGGCGTCGGTTCGGTCAGCACTGCCGCCGTCAGCGGCGTGAACTGCGTGCCGGGCGCCAGAGCGGCCGCGCCGGTCCCGTGGCCGGGTCCCGCCGAGGCCACCACCGTGACGGCTGCGAGCACGGCAGCGGCGAGCCCGCGCAATAGTGGGCTGCGGCCGGTGCGGTTGCGAGGGTCGCGCTCTGCCATGGTGCTCTTTCATTCGTCGGGTCCGGGGCCGTGAAAGGCGCCGGCACGCCCCGCGCCGAGGCGCAGGCCCATGTAACCCGGCGGCGTACCGCTTCGGGCGGAGGGCGACGGGGTCAGGTGCGGAACTACACCCGTCCAGCCGCATCGGCTGTCGAGCCCTCGCCTCGTGGCAGCACCGACAGCGCCTCCCGGCGCTCGGACGGCCGCACGGGGGAGTGGCCGCCGCTACTCGGTGCCGTCGGCGCGGAGGGTCAGGTCGAGGAGACCGGGGAAGCGGGCGTCGAACTCCTCGCGGCGCAGCCGGTTGAGCCGCTTCGGGCCCTGGTCGCGCTGTTCGACCAGGCCCGCGCCGCGCAGGACCGAGAAGTGGTGGCTCTTCGCGGCCCGGCCGACCGGTACGTCGAAGTTGCTGCAGCTGAGCGCCCAGTCGGGGTGGCCGGCCAGGTCGCGGATCAGCTGGAGGCGCACGGGATCCGCGAGCGCGGACAGGGCGGTGAGCAGCGGGACGTCGTCGGGGTGCGTGTGCACGGGCGCCGGACGGTGACTTGCGCCTTCAGCCTGCTCCGACATTGCGATGCCCTCCTCCAGTCAGTGTTCGATGAGCATCTTACAGTGCTAGTGTTCGCTTCCGGTTGAACACTCATGGAGGGGTGGTTCTGCGCATGCGTGCGGTCGAGTTCCAGGAGTACGGCGGTCCCGAGGTGCTGCGGATCGTGCAGACCGAGGCACCCGAGCCGGGCCCCGGCCAGGTGACCGTCGAGGCCGTCTGGGCGGGGGTGAACTTCGCGGACGTGAAGGCGCGGGCCGACGGGTACCGGGTCGCGTCGCTGCCCTACCGTCCGGGCCTGGAGGTCTCCGGGCGCATCCGGGCGGTCGGGGCGGGCGTCGACGGTCTGCGGACGGGGCAGGAGGTCGCCGCGCTCGTCGACGCCGGCGGCTACGCCGAGGTGGTGCTCGCGGACGCCGCGAGGGTCTTCCCGTTGCCCGACGGACTGGACCTGCGGACCGCGGCCACGCTGCCCACCGTGCTGCCGACCGCACACGCCCTGGTCCACGAGGTGGGGCGGCTGCGGGCCGGGGAGAGCGTGCTGGTGCACGGCGCGGCGGGCGGCATCGGCACGGCGGTCGGGCAGCTGGCCCGGGCCGCGGGCGCCGGCGCGGTGTACGGCGTGACCTCCAGCGACGCCAAGGCCGACTACGCGCGCAAGCACGGCTACGACGAGGTCTTCCGGCCCGACACCTTCGAGACGGACGTCCGCCGGGCGACCGGCGGCAGGGGAGTCGACCTGGTCCTGGACCCGGTGGGCGGGGACACCCTGCGCCGCGGCCTGGAGGCCTTGGCCGTGTTCGGGCGCCTGGTGTCCTTCGGCAACGCCGGCGGCGCGGCGCCCTGGCAGGCCGGACAGGGCGAGCTGTACGCGCAGGGCCGCTCCGTCGGGGGCTTCTCCGTGCTCGCCCTCGCCCAGTCCGCACCCGACGCCCTGCGTGCGCTCACCGACCGCGCCCTGCGCACCGTCTGCGACGGCACGGTCGTCCTTCCCGTCACCGCCGAGTTCCCCCTGGAGGACGCCGCCGGCGCCCACCGGCTCATCGGCGGCCGCGCGTCCACGGGCAAGCTGCTGCTGCGCATCGCCGGGTGAGCGCGGACTCCCGTACGCGGCGGGTCCGACCGGAGTCCGACCGGCATCCGATGCCATGCAGAACGATGAAGTCGAAGAATCCGACGGCGATCCGGTGCGCCACAGGCTGAACGCACTGGTCGAGAGGTTGAGGCAGGAGCTCGACGGGGTCGCCGAGATCAAGGAACGGGACGACGGATGGTTCCGGGACGTCGCGGTCCGTCCTGAGCGGGCGGGCCCGCTCGGCTTCTCCTGGCTGGTCCCGGGAGACTCCGCGGACATCGTCCTCGGGGTCGAAGCCGGTGGTGCGAGATGGGAACTCGGCCGGTCCGTAGAGGAATTGGATCTCATGGCGGCACTCGTCGATGCCCTTCTGGCGGGCCACGCCACGGCCGTCTTCGCCCCGGGTCGATGCGAGGTGACGGTATCCCTTGCCGACGGCACCAAGGAGGTGCAGAGCCGCCGTGACCTCCCCTCCGGCTGCCTGCCCCTGCCTGTGTGGTCGCGCCGGGGGCGGGGTGTCGACCATGAGCCCTACAGGCCGTCAGCCGATCGGCGCCCTGGCCGATGACTGGCCGGACCGTTCGTCGCCAGCCGGCTTCAGCGGTGCGTACCCGCTGGTCTCCCCGCTCGTCGAGGGCGACGGCCTCCGAAGCGCTCTCCGCGCAGCGGCCCCGCCTCGCTCAGCCTTCGGCGCCGTGCGTCGCAGGCCGCCTGTACCGTGTGCCTGCTTGAGCGAGCAGGGCTCTGTAGAACCGGAAGGAAGCGTGTGGAGCATCCAGGCGTCGTGGCGCTGATGCAGGTGATGTCGGCGGAGAACGGCTGTGGCGAGGAGATCGACTGGCCGACGGTCGAGGCCGAGCTGGGGCGGCGCCTGCCGGCCGACTACAAGGCGTTCATGGCTGTTTACGGCGGGGGCGGGATCGACGCCGAGGCGAGCATTCTCGTGCCGACGGCCCCAGGGGAAGTGGGGTTCGCAGATCCGGGCACCATCCCGGTGGAGACCGCGAACGTCCGCTACGTGTGGGAGCGTGAGGGCGGACGCGCGGTTCTCGATGTCGACCCGCTGGACCTTCTGGCCTGGGGCGTCACGGCGGGTCCTGACATCCTGTGCTGGCTGACCTCCGACAGCGACCCCGATTGCTGGCCGGTCGTGGTTTGCCGCCGGTCGGATCCGATCTTCCAGGTGCACCGCTTCGGCATGGTCGAGTTTCTGCGGTGCCTCTGCCTCCGCGAGTTCGAGACGTGGCCGCTCTACCTCTCGGCGAACTTCCTCGGCGCCCCGCCCCGGTACGTCCACTGGCGCCTCGAACAGATGCGATGGCAGTCCGGCCTGGACCCGCTCACAGGCGAACCCGCACCCGGGCGGAACTCGTTCTGACACCTTCGCCGTCCACCCGGCAGGCCAGGTGGGCGTTCCCGCCATTTCCTGCCGCCGCCGCCCAGAAGTTGGAGGCGCGACCGTGCAGCGCGACCCTCCACCGTTCACCTCGGCATGCCCCACTTTCGCCGCGACGCCGGACGAAGCAGCGCGCAGATTCGGAGGGCTGATCGCCAACGCATTCCCGATCTTCGGCAAGCGAAGTGCCGAGCCTCTCCTGGAAGTGGATCTGGCAAGACGCCTGGCTAGAGATCTTGGAGGAAATCGCAGGCTTGGGCGCGGGCGGTGCCACCGAAATCGGTTGCACCGTCGTCGCGCTGCTCGGCGATACTCCATGCCGACAGGGCGCGCGGCGAGCTCGGTCGAAGGGCCCGGGCTGAGCCCCTCCAGAAACGGCAGATGACGAGGGTGGATGGAAGCGACAGGCGCACGGGGACAGTTCAAGTACTCCCTGACCGGCGACGACGACGAGGACACCCACTGGGGTTTCGCGTACGACTGCACAGGCTTCTTCACACCGCTCAAGGATGACCACCGGTTGGTCGCCTTGCGCGGATGCGCACCGAAGGGTGAGCTACTGGCCGCTCTCGGCCGTGTCGGTGGACGTGGCGCCTGCGCCGGGAACGCCTACCTGACCCTGCTCGACGCCGCTGGAGCCACGATGGGGTCCTACTTCGTCGGAGGTGTCACCGTGGCCGCGGTCAAGCCGTCAGCTCTCGGTGAGGGCCTCTTCGATGTCACAGTACGGCTCTGGTGTCAAAATGCGCTTCCTGGCTCCGCTGAGGTGTGGGAACTGATCCGTACCGGGCAGTTGAACCGAAATGGACTGTGGAGATCCATGGGCCCGGCGGGCCGCCTTGCGTGGTTGTCCGTGGCGATGTTGTCCCGGGGATACCGCCACCGGAACGACAGTGGCGACCGGGCGCCGGGGCACGTGTTCAGGCTGGACGGCCATCAGGTCATCGACGTCGACAGCTTCTACTGTGCACTGGGCGAAGCGGTCGACGGGCCCGGCGGCTACTTCGGGTGGAACCTCGACGCGTTGGACGACTGCCTCGGAGGAGGTTGGGGTGCCTCTCTGCCGTTCACGTTGGAATGGAAGCACTCGAAGGTTGCCAGGACACGGCTCGTGAGACAGCGTGCGCTGCACGCGGGCAATGCAACCTTCTTCGAGGTTCTCCTTGAGATCTTCGCCGACCACGGGGTCGAGGTCGTCCTGCGGTAAGGCGGCGGCGAGTGCCAGTGGCACACCAAGCGCTGGCGGATGGGCGGCCCGGCAGCAGTTGGCGGTGCGACACGCGCGAATGCTCCCATCGTCGAACATGTGATCTCTCCAAGGTGCGGTTGCTCAGTCCGGTGGTCCGGGTGTCCTCCCGTAGCCCGGTCTGCGGGGAGCCCGCCGAGTTGCCCGCGTCAGCTCGCCCCGGCCTCACTCTTCCTTGGCTTCAAGTAGATGGTTGAGGCGTCGGATCTCGGCGATCAGCAGCGGGACGACCTGTCGGGAGCTGGCGATGAAATGGGCGTTCTCGTCCCAGCGTTCGTCCGCGACGTCGACATAGCGCGGCTGCTGGACGAGGGTGGTGGCCACGATCTGATGGTGGTCGAAGGCCGGCCAGCGCTCACCGAGCCCGGTGTCGGGAACGGTGCTGATCGCGACGAGGCTCATAGCGAAGTCGTCATCGAGCTGGCGGACGTACCATGGTCCGGGGGTTGCA
Organism: Kitasatospora sp. NPDC090091; assembly: GCF_044747365.1. Taxonomy (NCBI): domain Bacteria; kingdom Bacillati; phylum Actinomycetota; class Actinomycetes; order Kitasatosporales; family Streptomycetaceae; genus Kitasatospora; species Kitasatospora sp. NPDC090091. The sequence goes on along the minus strand of NZ_JBIVDY010000019.1, from coordinate 16,619 downwards.
GCCTGGGCGATCTCCTCGATCTCGGCGAGCTCCTCGGCGGTCAGCGGTTCGATTGCGTTCATCGGGACATCAGTTCCTCGCGTTCGCCGTTTCCGGCCATTCCGACGATCATCGTATTCAATGCTGGGCCGAGGCCAGGACGGTTGGCTACTGAGGCTGAACTCGTGATGTCGTAGGGGCTGACCGATCCCGGCGCCAGTTCCACGATGTCCATCCTCCGCCTCATGTGAAGGCGTTTGATGTCATGAGGTGAGTGTGGTGCCGTCTACCAGCGGTGCCACACCGCCTTGGGTGCGGCGGCACGCCGCAGAAGAGCTCTCCCGTGAGGCTGAACCGCAGGCCGGTGTCGTACGTGATCGCGTGGTTCTCCATTTGGTGCTTCGACCTTCCCCGGCACCGGGTTCCGGCCGAAACAGCGGTCATCTCCTGGCACGTCAGCGGCCCTTGCCCGAGCCGGCTCCGGTCCGCAAGGACGCGCTGGTAGTCCACCGACAGCGCCGACCAGGCCAGTCCCGCATGCCACACGGGCACCACGGACTTCGGCTTCGCCGCGGCCGTCGGTTCAGGCCGCCCTGGTTGTCCACCGGGAGCCGGCAGACCCTCGGAGGCATCGAGGTCGACGACGGGCGCCGTCCGGGGCCAGCACCTCGCCTACGCGTGAGCAGGCGATGACCCACTCGTTCCACTCCGCCTCGCCCACGGCCAGCTCCGCCTGGATGGTCGACTTCCTCACGCAGTTCGTCCACGCGACGGCGAGCAGTGAGCTCCCGCTGTTCCAGCAGCCCCCCGACCGACGGCATCCCCGACCTCCACCAGAGCGACGACACAACGCGACACCACTGCCACGGGACCGCCGACCCTATGCCTGACCAGCTGAAACACAGCCATCAAGCCCGGAAAGACAACAACCACTGAGATCGTTGTCAGTCCCGGTGATGAGTGCGTGGAGCCAGTCGTGCCTCGGCGGCGGCCCGTACCTCCGGTTCCTCCATCGGGTCGTCGCGTAGCGCCGCGATCCGGTCCAGGGTTTCGGGGTGGTCCGGTGCGTGGGTGATGCCCAGCAGCCGGGCCTGCTCCTCACAGTCCCAGAGGGACTCGGCGTGGGCCTGGTCCAGGCCGCGTGTGCCGATGGCGGCCAGGGCCTTCAGGTAGGCGGCCCGCTCGTAGGAGTGCGGGGTGCGCAGCCAGAACCAGCGCAGGTCAGGCACTGCGGCGGTGGCGGCTGGTCCGAAGCGGGCCAGCCGTCGTGCCGTGGTGTCGGGGCCGCACCAGGCGCGGGCCGCGCGCTGGTCGGCGAGTTCGGACACGAGCGCCGGTATCACCTCGGGGCCGAGGTGATCGGCGAGGACGTTCGCGCCGAGCCGGGCAAGCCATGGCCGGTCGTCGCACACCCAGCGGCGGGCGGCCGGTATGGCCAGGGCGCCGAGGTGGTCGACGGCGCAGCTGAGCCGGGGAAGTGGCCGGCGGCCGTCCGGGGTGCCGAGCGAGGGTGCGAGTGGGAGCAGCCCTTCTACCGGATCCCGGCGGGCCAATTCGCGCAGAGCGTCGACCCTGCCGGGTGCCTCCAGGTCGGGTGTGGCCAGAAGATCGAGCAGCTCCCCGTCGGCGAGGCCGGTCAGATCGAGCGGGGGCGGGCCCGGGTCGGGGCGTTGGACCTCGATCCCGAACCGGGTCCACGGTTCGGTGAACCACGGCGGCTCCGGCTCCCCGCCGATCCGGTCCCGCGCGACTTCCCCGAGGTCTTCCCACCACTCCGAGGGCCACCGGGTGATGCCCCGGCGGAGCGTACCGCCGCCATGGGATATCGGCCCGGCGCCGCCGGGCGTGGGCCGGCTCTGCCGATCAGCTCTCCCATACCTTTGAGGCCGCGGAAACTCCGCTGCACGAACGCGCGCTCAGCCAGCACAATGGGGCCGAACCGCAGAAGCGGACGAGAGGACCCGGACATCCATGCTGAACCCGCTTGCTGCGCCGGACGCAGTGGAAGCCGCAGCGGAACCCCTTCTGGACCTGCTCCAGGACTGCAACCACGAGCCGTTCATCGAACTGCTTCACGTGGTCCCCGTGACCGGGACGACACCCGATCATGACCGGATGCAGGGTCTCGCTCAGGCCGTCTTCGACGCCGGTGGCTGGGGCAGCGGGTACCAGGTAGGAGGGCCGATACGTCCGTTCCCATCACCCCGGGCCTGGCGGGACATTCTCCGTCGACAGGTGACCGAGGGGTCCATGCAGCCCGCCGCCAAGTGGCCGGCAGCCAACCTGCGCACGCCCGACGAGATCCGGCGGGCCGGCGAACTCGCCGATGGCGTGGCCGACCTCATCGAGGCGCACCTGGGTCCCGTCCGAAGCTGCGGCGATGTCGGAGACCCGCACCTGTGCTACGTATGGTGGCGCAACCTGCTGTTGGTCAGCGACAGTTGGGCCACCATCCTGCATCTCGCAATCAGCGACTGACCAATCACCTCTCTGTCACCGGCAGCCCTCCGGCTTTCTGGGGTCGCGTCCTGGGCAGTGGCGCAGCGGATCACCCCGGGGTGGTGTTCATCCCGGGGTGGTGTTCATCCCTGGGCACTCAGCGGCACAGAGTGCGCAGGGCGGTGAGGCAGTCCGCAGCCCGGCGCTGCGGGTCGGTGTCGGTGCTGGCCCAGGCGATCCGGGCGTCCGGCCGGATGAGGGCGGCGGTGACGTCCAACCAGATCGGGTGCGCCGTCCTGGTGTTGACGGTTCCTGCCTGCTGCTCCACGCCGTCCGTCGGGCGCGGTGTCCGGGTCCCGCCGAGGTCCAGCAGGAGTGGTCGGCCGTGGTGCATCAACGCGTGGGCGGTGGGTTCGCCGGCTGAGTCGAGGGTGAGGCCGGCCAGCCGGGTGCCGATCAGCGGGTGCGTGCGGGGCTTGGTGCCGGCGGGGAGCGGGTCGTCGAAGCCGGCGATCCGGCGGGCCCACCGGCGGTTGGTCTGCGGTTCGGCGAGCGCGGCGGACCAGACCTCGCGCAGCGCGATCTGCTCCGGGCTCGCCGCCGCGAACAGGGCGAGCTGCGCACGGGTGTTGTCGATGACGGCGCGGGCGGCCGGCCGGCGCTCCGTGTCGTAGCTGTCGAGCAGCCCGTCGGGCGCCCGGCCCTGGAGGGTCGCGGCCAGCTTCCAGCCCAGGTTGGTCGCGTCCTGGATGCCGAGGTTCATGCCCTGCCCACCGGCCGGGAAGAACATGTGCGCCGCGTCCCCGGCCACCAGCACGCGTCCGGCCCGGTACCGCGCGGCCTGGCGGGTGGCGTTGCCGTAGCGCGAAAGCCACCGGGGGTTGCGGATGCCGAGATCCCGGCCGAGCAGCGCGCGGGTCTGCTCGCGCACCTCTTCCAGGGTCAGCGGTTCGCCGGTGCCGTGGTGCATGGTGGCCGTGGACAGGCCCGCCAGCCGGTGGACGCCGTCGCCGATCGGGGCTGCCAGGAACGAACCGGCCGGCCCGGTGGCGGCGAGCGGCGCGGCGGGTGGGTCGTCGAGTTCGACGTCGGCGAGCCACCCGGTCAGGGTGGTGTCCTGACCGGGGAAGCCGATGCCGGCCGCCTGGCGCACCGCGCTGCGGGTGCCGTCACAGCCGACCACCCAGCGGGCCCGCACGGTCCGGTGGGTGCCGCCGGCCCGGAGCACCACCTCGACGGCGTCCGGCTCCTGGGTGAGCGAGACCACCTCTTCCCCCCGCGCCACTCGGGCGCCCACGGCGACCGCGTGCTCCTCCAGGAGCTGCTCGGTGACGGACTGACCGAGCGCCAGCATGAAGGGGTGCACCGCCCCGACCGTGGAGAAGTCCAGCCGGGTGGTCGCCGCGCCGAAGTGGCCGGTCGGCACCGGGGTACCGCGTTCGATGAACCGCTGCGCGAGGCCCCGGGTGGCGAAGGTGTCCAGCGTGCCGGCCTGCATGCCGACCGCACGCGACCGTCCGTCCGGCGCCGCCCGGCGTTCCACGACGGCCACCTCCACCCCGTGCAGCCGCAACTCCGCGGCAAGCCAGAGCCCCACCGGGCCGGCCCCGGCGATCAGCACGTCGAGCATGACAACCACTTCCTCTCACTCGTGGGACGATGCGCCACGACGCCGGCGCGCCGATGCGCGGGGACAGCGGCGCGCCTCGTGGCGTCAGGTGGGCAATGTGGCTCAGCGGGCGCTGCCGAGGTTCCGGTCGTGCTCGGCGCCGGCGAGCATGAGGGTGGTCTCCTCGATGCGGCGGAAGCGGCCGTCGGGGGCGAACTCGGCGAAGAGGTAGACCTCCATGCGGACGGTGGAGCCGTCGGTCTTGATGACCTCCATCGTGTGGCGGTCGGCGTAGCGGTCACCGGACGAGAGCTCGTCGTGCACCTCGACCGAGCCGCCGGCGACGACCGTGCGCAGGTGGGCGATGTGGGCGAGGAACTCGGTGCGGTCGGCCCAGTCGCCGTCGGTGCGCTGGCGGTAGTCGGGGGCGAAGTGCCGGTCGGCGGCCTCGTCGAGGTCGAGGCCCGGGGTGAGGAGCAGGTCGGTGAGGGCGGCGCGGGCGTCGGTGCGGTTCATGGGGGATTCCTTCGGTTGGGTGCGGGAGTGGCCCGCACTGGATCGACCATAGATGCGTGCTTCGAGCACGCTTCTGACTGTAGCAGGAAAAGCGTGCGTCAAGCACGCTAATTTGGGAGAGGTGAAGAACTCGACGGGATGCGACATCGCCGATGCGCCGGGGGAGGCGGTCGGCGGCCTTACCCGTGCGGTCCTCGGCGGCCTGGCCCGGGCCGGGTGTGCAGCGCTGTCGGCCCGGGCCCTGTCGGCCCCGTGCGGACGGGGCCCGGGCGTCTGGATGCCGGGCGGGGCTCCGGGGGTCGGCCGGCCCAGACGCGACTTCTTCGCATTAGGCTTGTGTGCATGAGTGCCCGAGCGACCACACGCCCCGGCGGGCGCAGCGCCCGCGTCCAGCAGTCCGTGCACCAGGCCGTCCGTGATCTGGAGGCGGAGCTGGGGCGGGATGCGCTCACCGTGCCGCTGATCGCCGCCCGTGCGGGAGTGACGCCGTCCACCGTTTACCGGCGATGGGGGGACCTGCGGGAACTGCTGTCCGACGTGGCCGTCGAGCGGTTGCGCCCGGACGCCCCGCCGGCCGACCACGGCAGCCTGCGGGCGGACCTGGAGGCGTGGGCGGTGCAGTTTGCCGAGGAGATGTCCTCTACGGCGGGCCGCACGTACGTCCGCGACACCCTGCTGGGCGACCCTGAGCAGGGCAATGCGGTTCGCTGCTCCGACTACGCCGTCGAGCAGTTGAAGGCCATCGGCGTGCGCGCGGCCGGGCGCGGGGAGGCCGTGCCCGATGTGGAGACCCTGCTGGACGTCCTCGTCGCCCCCCTGATGTACCGCATCCTGTTCCGCCCCTCGGACCTGTCCGCGGCCTACACCGGCCGCCTCGTGGCGGCGGCGATCGGCCCGGGCTCCGCTCCCGCTGCGCCTAAAGGCTAAGAATTTGCGTTCTGGATGACGTGGGACGTACTCTCCCTAACGCAAAGCGTTTGCCTTTAGGTGCTTCAGGCGCGAGAGGTGCTCCATGCTCAGCGTCGTGGCCCCGCCGTCCCCTCCCCGCGGCCTGCCCGTGCTGGGCCGCCGCAACGCCTTCCGCCTCCACGCCTCCCGCCTCCACGCCTCCGTCCTGGACGCCGTCCGACCGACAACGTAAGGACCACCGATGAGCACCGCCGCACCCCGTCCGGCCGCCCCCTTCACCAGCACGGGATGGAGCCTCGGCGACATCACCGTACGGCGCGTCGACGAGATCGAACTGCCGCGCGGGACCGGACCCTGGCTGCTGCCGGACGCCACCAAGGAGGTACTGGACGAGGCGTCCTGGCTGCGCCCCGACTTCGCCGACGCCGACGTCCCCCGCCTGGCGAGCCACAGCTTCGCGGTGGAGGCCGGCGGGCTGCGGATCGTCGTGGACACCGGCATCGGCAACGCCAAGCCACGCGCCAACCCTGCCTGGAATGGTCTCGACACCGACTTCCTGGAGCGCCTGGCGACGGCCGGCTTCCCGCCCGAGTCCGTGGACCTGGTCATCACCACCCACCTGCACACCGACCACGTCGGTTGGAACACCCGCCTCGTCGGCGAGGACTGGGTCCCCACCTTCCCGGGCGCCCGCTACCTCACCAGCCGCACCGAATGGAACCACTGGGCCGCCACCGACCTCGACGAGGCCCGCCGCCAGATGTTCCGCGACTCCGTCACCCCCGTCCACGACGCCGGACAGTACGACCTCGTGGACGTGCCCGAGCAGGGGCACGAGGTGGCGCCGGGCGTCTTCCTGATCCCTGCCCCCGGCCACACCCCGGGGCAGGTCGCCGTGGAGCTGCGCGGCAGCGACCGCCGCGCGCTGATCACCGGCGACAGCATCCACCACCCGGTCCAGCTGTCCCACCCCCACGTGCACAGCTGCGTCGACATCGACCCCGCCCAGGCCGTCCGCACCCGCGCCCGGCTGCTCGACACCCTGGCGGACACCGAAGCACTGCTCCTGGGCACCCACTTCCCGGCGCCCACGGCCGGCACCGTCCGCCGGGAGAACGGCCGCTACCGACTGCTCACCGAGCACGGCAGCGAGATCCGGACCACCGCGGCCTGACCGCGCGGCCTGACCGCGCGACCGGCCCCGCCCGGCGTTCCCACCCGGCGTTCCCACCCGGCGTTCCCACCCGGCGTTCCCGCGCGGCGGGACCGCCCGGACCGCCGTGCTGCCGCCGCCGCCTTTGCCGGCGCCGAACGAGTCCCCGGCCTTCCGGGCGTCGGTCACCCCACCACTCCGACCTCCACCGAGAGGGAGAACAGCCATGTCCGCCGTCGAACTCACCCCACCGGAGGCCGCCCGCTGGGCCGCCCGCGCCGGCCTCGCGCTGCCCGCCGAGCGCCACGCCGCGGTCGCCGCGGTCGCCAATCACATCCACAGCGTCGTCGCGGTCCTGCGCGAGCTGGACTTCGCGGACGTGCCGCCCGCCGCCGCCTACCGCGCCGCAGAGGAGAACCACGATGCAGCCGTATGAGCTCTCCCTCGCCGCCGCCGCGGACGCGATCCGCGCCCGGCGACTGTCCCCCGTCGAACTGGTCGACTCCGTCCTCGACCGCATCGAGACGGCGGAACCGCACCTCGGCGCCTACGTCACGGTCGTCTCCGAGCAGGCCCGCCGGGCGGCGGCCGAAGCCGAACGCGAGGCGGCGCAAGGCTGTTACCGGGGACCGCTGCACGGCATCCCGATGGCGCTCAAGGACCTGATCGACGTCAGCGGGATGGCCACCACCGCCAGCTCCCGGGTACGTGCCGACCACCGCGCGACGGCGGACAGCACGGTCGCCGCGCGACTGCGCGAAGCCGGTGCGGTCCTGCTCGGCAAGACCCACACCCACGAATTCGCGTTCGGCCTGACCACCCCGCAGACCCGCAACGCCTGGGACCGCGGCCGGGTCGCCGGCGGCTCGAGCGGCGGCTCAGCGGTCGCCGTCGCGTCGGGCACCGCGACCTTCGCCCTGGGCACCGACACCGGCGGGTCGATCCGGGTGCCCGCCGCGCTCAACGGGGTCGTCGGCCTCAAGCCGACCTACGGCCTCGTCCCCCGTCACGGCGTCACCTCCCTGTCCTGGTCGCTGGACCACGTCGGCCCGATCACCCGCACCGTCGAGGACGCGGCCCTGGTCCTGACCGCGCTGGCCGGACACGATCCGCGCGACCCCGCCTCGCTGGCCGTGCCCGCCGCGGACTACCGGCCGGGTGCCGGCACGGACCTGACCGGGCTGCGCATCGGCGTGCCGCGCACCTACTACTTCGACAACGTCCACCCGCAGGTGGAGACTGCGGTCCGGCACGCCATCGGGCAGTTGGAAGCCCTGGGCGCAAAGCTCGTCGAAGTCGACATCCCGATGACCCGCTACATCCAGGCCACCCAGTGGGGCCTGATGGTGCCGGAGGCCGGCGCCTACCACGAGGGCAGCCTGCGAACGGTCCCCGAGCTGTACCAGGAGGACGTCCGCATCCTGCTGGAGGCAGCCGAGTTGATGAGCGCCGGGGACTACGTGCGCGCTCAGCGCTCCCGCGCGCTCATGCGCGCCGAGTGGGCACGGATGCAGGCGGAGGTCGACGTGATCGCCGCCCCGAGCGTCCCGATGCCCGCGGTCGGGGCCGCCGAGGAGACGGTCACCTGGCCCGACGGCACGGCCGAGAGCGTCTCCGACGCCTACGTACGCCTCTGCGCCCCCGCCAACATCACCGGCGTGCCCGCCCTGACCGTTCCGGTCGGCCACGACGCGGCGGGCATGCCCATCGGCATGCAGCTGCTCGGCCGGCCCCTCGGCGAGCCCACGCTCCTGCGAGTCGGCCACGCCTACGAGCAGACACAGCCCGCCCGGGCACTCGCCACAGCGGTCTGAGGCTTTCGCGCCACCCAGCCAACTGCCCGCGGTCGCCCTCCGCACGACCTCTGAAGGCCGCTTCCGCAGCACTGCGGAAGCGGCCTTGATGTGGCCGGTCGACTGACCGGCTGTCTGCTGTGCAGAAACGCCATCGGTCCCTCGCACGGCCGTGAGGGGCCAGCGGCGCTTTCGCTGGCCAGGTGGGGCTATGACGAGGGGCCGAGGTCACCGTTGACAACGGTCTCGGTGATCAGGGGGCGGTCCCAGAGGGCGAGGATCTCGTCGGCCAGGGCCATGATGGGCCGCGGGTCCTCTCTCCCGAACGTCTGGATGGAGGCAGCCGAAAGGCTGCGCGGGACTGCTCCGGCGTCGAGCAGGACTCGCCAATCCCCGGGCGCGAGTTCGAGGAACTCCAGTCCGGTCAGCGCGGCGATCTCCAGCGGGTCGGCAAGCGTGCCGGGGTATGCGCAGAGCGTGCGCAGGCGGGGCAGCCCAACGACGGGGGCGAGGCTCAGGGGCGCGCCACTCCAAGCTCCGATCATCAGGACTTCCAGCGCGGGATGGGTAGCGGCCTCGATGCTCCCTATGCTCTCGTCGTGGACGATGGCCGTGACCGGCCGCTTGTCCCACCGGTGTCCGGTGTACCAGTTCCGTTCTGGGCCAAGGACCAGGTCGGTGAGCGATTCGGCCCACAGCGAAGCGCCGATGCTCTGCTCGTGGTCGAGCACGATCACCTGGCCGAGGTGGCCGCGGGGGCCGGGTGTCAGGTCGACGGCGACCATGTCCCCTCCGCCGGTGCCGCCGAGAACGATCCACCCCGGAGAGCCGACCAAGTCCTGTACGGCGTCGTCAGGTCCCGTGAGGACGGCCCCTGTTGCCGCATGTTCCCAGTGGAAGTACGAACGGTAGGACAGGTCGGCGACGGCGATGTCTTCCAGAGAGCACAGCTCGAAGCCGACCGCGCCCAAGACACGCTCCTCTGCCTCGTAGTCGTCCTGCCAGTCCTCCCACCGTGCGCGCGTCACCCGGTAGAGCGCCTTGACCTCCTCGGGAAGCGAAAGGCCAAGCCTCTCCTCGGCGGCGGCGATCTCCTCCTCGGTGGCGCCGATCGCGTCGGGTATCCGCTCGCGGAGTGTCCGTTCCAGCAGTGCCGCGTCCACGGACGGGGCCGGCCGGGCCCCGGTTGCGGGCTCGGGCAGGCGACGCCACGGCTCGGGGACGGCGTCCTCGACCAGGGTCAGCGCGCCCACACTGCTGCCGATGCCGGGAACGATCGCCGGGCTGCGATCGAACAGCCGGAGAACTGTCGCTCCGTTCGGAGGGATCTCCACGGTGAAGGCGATGTCGGTCACTCCGGCCCCGGCGAGCGTGTCCCGCACCCGTTCGATCGCGTCGTGCTCCTCTTGGTTGTCCGACAACAGCATGACCCGACCGGGCGGCGGGTACCGCCACTTCACGGGCACGCTGTACGAGCCTCGGCCGATGCTTCCCGACACCTGGCCGCCCGGCACGGCAAGTGCCTGCGCGTGCGCGGTCCGCAGGAGCCGCAGCAGCGGCTCCCAGGTCTCGAAGTCGTACAGCGAGGACAAGTGGGCCTCCGACTGGTGCGGTGTTCGCAATGTCGGCGATTATGCCCGCCACCTGCGACAACCCCGCCGACAGGCGACCACGGAACAGAGGCGGCGCAGACAGCCGCACACCTTGCCGGTTCGGCCGCCGTCTCTACCGCGGGGCGGCGGCTCGCCTTTGCCGCGCCCGGATCGCACCACTGCCGCCTGTCACCGGCCGCTGCTGTCGTGGCGGGGTATACGGGTCCGCCAACGGAGACGGTCGTCGGCCGCCCGTTCTTCCCGCGCGACCGATCTCGGGCCCCAACACCTCAAGATCTGCGTGCCCTACTACGGCAGTCGGCGGTCGTCGAAGGGGTCGTCGGGTTCGTGGAGCTCGTGCGGTTCGAAGTCGGGGCGGTCGATGAGCTCGGCGATGGAGAAGGGGTGCCGGTGGTCGGTGAGAAGCCGGTGGACGAACTCGGCGGTGGAACCGTCGAACCGCGCCTGGAGGTCGCCGTCCTCGTTGCGGGCGATGACCGGCCACCGGTTCGGGTCCGGGTCCTCCGTCAGCCAGTAGAACTGGTCGGCCTTTACGGAGTCGGCCCACTGGAGGAGCCCGCCCGGGGCGGGGTGGAGCCAGTGAGGGTGGTAGAGGTCGGCGATACCGGGGTCGGCGGCGGCGAGTTCGGCAAGGCGGCGGGCGTGCTCGACGAGGCACAGGAAGGGCGGGAAGGGGACGTCGCGGCCGGGCGGGGGGCCGGGCAGGGACAGGTCGAGGAAGCCGGCGAACGTACCGGGGCCGAAGTGTTCCGCCAGGTGCCGGTAGTCGGCGGGCAGGGCGGTGCCGAGCCTGGCCTCGGCCGACGACCAGTCGACCGGCCACTGCCGAGACTGCGGCCGGCCCGTCGCGACGGCGAGCCGCCGCACCCAGCGGTCACCCGGCAGACCGGCAGCCTCGTTCCCGTCCTCGGAGAGCAAACAGGCCGTCGCCGGGTCGGCCCGGTGGGCCGTCACCGCGACCAGGTGCGGCGCACCGCCGTTGATGTCCCGGACGATCCCGCAGCCGATCCAGCGCTCGCCCACCGCCCACCCGCACAGCTCGACCAGGCGCCCGGCGAACGGGGCGACCAGCGGCAGCCCGCTGTCCTCCTCGATGGTCGGGTCGACGAAGCCGCCGGTGGCGAGGTTGCGCGACGACCCCCAACGCGGGCGCAGCGCCTCAACGAGGCGGCGGTGAGCGGCGGTGAGGTCGCCGTCGGCCGACAGCCGGGCGATGTCCGGGACCGGGCGGGTCAGCAGGACGTCGACGCGGTGCAGGTGGTCGGTGGTGTCATCCATGGTGTCAGTCAACCGCGGGCCGCTGACAGCCAGCTCCGGTGGTTCTCGCCGCTGGAGACCACAACTCCATACGTCGAGCGGGGGCTGACACGTGCGTGTCGAGGCTGCCCGAAGCAGCAGTCGTCGCCTGCGCGTGGGGCCCAGAGATAGGGTCACAGGCATGTGGGAGGGGTTGGAAGCAGTTGACTGGGCTACGCTGACTCACAACTACGGGTCCGCCGAAGACGTGCCCGCCCTGTTGCGTCGGTGCGCCGGGCAGGATCCGGAAGACGCTGCCCGCGCCGTGTCCGAGCTCCTCAACCATCTGTTCCACCAAGGCGGCTGGATCTGCTCAGCTGCTTCGGCCACGCTGCCGTTTCTCGTGCGGCTGGCCGCGAATCCGAACGTCCTGCTCTCAAGCCGCCGCGTGGCGCTGGAACTGGTGTCGAGCCTGGCGGAGGAGGCGGGGCAGGTTGCCGAGGGGTTCCTCGACCTCGACTGGCGGCCGGCCTGGGAACGGGTTCTGCCGGAGGTACTCGTCCTTCTCACCGACCCCGCCCCGGAGGTCCGACGAGACGCGGCCCACATCCTCGGAGTCTGCGACAGCCACGGTGAAGTCGTACTGTCTGCGCTGGTGCGGTGCTGGCAGGCGGAGGCTGATCCGGCAACCCGCCTCGACCTGGTCCTCGCGCTCGGCCGGGCGGCCGGACGCGAACCCGCCGGCCCGCAGGGTGCCGAGGTCCTGGAGCTGCTCCGCGAGTTGCTCGACGCCCCGGAAGTGCAGATCCGCCTGGCCGCAGTGCACGCGCTCGCCCCGGCCGACCCGAACCTTCCCGTACGACGAATCGATCTTCTGCTGCAAACAGTTCGCGACCCGAGCGTCGAGTTGTGGCGCCACACCAGTTCGGTCGACACCGGTGTCACGGGTGTCCACCACTGGACCGCGAAGTTGTTCACTGAGCCGTCCCCCGCCTTCACCCGCGGGCTCCTGCAGGACCATCCCGACGTCGACCAGCGGGTCGGAGCCCTGGGCCAGACAGGCGGTTTGCTGGCGCAATGGCGCTCCACGAGCACCGAACTCCTTCCCGCTCTCCGAGCTCGGCTGAACGATCCCGCACCCGAAGTACGGTTCCGCGCAGCAGAGCTGCTGGCCTGCCTCGGCCCAGTCGGCACCGCCCACGCCGACGATGTCGCCGCCCTGATCGGCGACACCGCCGCCCGGGCCACCCGGAAGCGGGAGACCGTCAACGAGGCTGCATTGTGGGCGTTGGCCCGTATGAACGATCCACGCTGCATACCGGCCTTGATCAAGGTGATGGCCGAACCACGATCGGGCTTCGCTACGGGGTCCGTCTGCTATCCCGCTACTGCCGGCTGGCACTATCCCGTTCTCCCCGCGCTCCACGAGGTCCTTGACCACCTTCCAGACCACGCCGCCCTGCTCCTACCTGCCGTCCGTGAACAGCTCGATACCGCCACGGATCACCACGTGCTCAACCGGCTCTGCCAGGTGCTGGCGGGCTGGGGAACCGCCGCGAAGGCAGCGGTTCCCCAACTGCTCGGCCTTCTGGAGGACGACCGGACCTGGACAGCGGCAGCGAGGGCATTGGCAGGGATCGGAATAGCGGGGAACGGGGCACGAGGTCTGCTGTTGGCCCGATCCAGCAGTGGCGAAGCGCACGCAGAACTCGCAGCATGGGCCTACTGGAAGGTCGGTGGCGAGCCCGGGCCAGCCCTGGAAGCACTCGGAAGTGTTGCCGCCGACGTCAGCATCCCGCTCCCTACCCTGCGCATGATCGCTGACCTCGGCCCGCACGCCGGCCGTTACGTGCACCATCTCCGAGCGCTGACAGCTGACACCGAGCCCTGGACCCGTATCGAGGCGGCGCACGCTCTCTGGGCCACAACCGGCGATACCGAGACCAGCGTCCCGGCCCTGACGACGGCCCTGCAGGGACTGGCCAAGGGAACCCATCTCCCGGTCATGCTCCCCACCGTGCGATACCTGGCCCGGACCGGTCACACCGACCAGCCCACCATCCAGCTCCTACGCGGCGTGCTGTTCAGCGATCAGCGGCTTTGTAGCAACGGCGGCTGGCAGGGATTCACCCAGGACGAAGCCATCCGAGCCGCCATCGAAGAGTTGCTCGCCGCGTCCGACTGATCTGCTGCGGCCACCGCATGAAGAGTCGTCCGCCACAGAGCCAGGAAGAAGATGCAGTGGCGTTGGCCGGCCGGGCTGGGCGCCGCGTGGGCAACCGCACGGCAGCGCCGGGCAGCTGCGTCCACTCGTCCCCGTTGGTCAGGTCGCGATGGGGGTGTACCGCGCCGCCGTGAGCCTGGCCACCGTTCGAAGTCTGGTGAAATAGGAGGCGCAGTACTCCTCGTTGATCAGGGGCACGACTCTGTCGAGGTCGGCGATGCATGCCCAGAGGGTGGCAATGCCGTTGTTGTCGAGTCCGCCGTCCAGCTCTCGCTGGACGAGGCCGGCCACGTCGGCGTCCAGGAGGATCAACTCCACGCCCTCGATGTCCACGCCGCGGAAGCCTGTGGGGAACAGCGCGCGTCGGTGTTCCTCCCACAGCCGGGCGAGTCGGCTTTCAGGCTTTGCTCCGCTCATGTCGGCGGCTGTCGCTGCTGCCGCAGCCGGTGGGCGAAGGAGCAGGCCAACAGCATCGAAGACGGCACGCACCATGTCGATGGCCCTGGTCGGACTGAGGGCGGCACTTGTCGCGGCGCCGTGCGCGAGCTTGTCGCGCAGCACTCGGGTTCGGTCGAGTTCGGCGGCGAGTTCGGCTGGGATGAGCTCCGCGCCGGTGGCCCGCTCGATCAGGTCCTGGAGCGGCTGGTGGACAGCCAGCCGCTCGGCGAGGACATGCTCCAGGGCGAACAGGGAATGCGTGACGGCGACGGTGGCGAACTCGTACCGGTAGTAGGAATGCCGGATGAGCTCGCGAGAGGTCTCCAACGCGCTCATGACGTACATGGACGCCTCGCTGGGCAGAACCAGGTCGGCAACCAGGGCGTCCATGCCCGCATAGTCGAGTACGGCGTCGCGGGCGCGCGGGTCCGGTACTGGCAGAGGCGACGGCCCAGGTACCGGCGGCAGGGTGTTCACCAACGCAGTCTTGTCCTCTGAAGGCAGTCGGCGCCACCGGATTCGCTCAGGTCGGCTCTTGGCCACCTGCTGGGCTCGAACAGGCGGACTCTGTGATCACTCGTCCGGGTGTTCACGGGACGCGAGTGCGGCCTTCGCGTGATCCTGAACTCGACCAAAGGGGACAGGACTTGACGCGATCGCCGTTTTGGTGATTGTGATGGAACAGGGCGTGCAAGGCGATCCGTTCGCGGAACTCTCACGCTTCCGGGGGGACTTCTACGACTGCCTGACCGGACGGCGCGATGCGCTGTTCGAGCTGGCCGACGCGCTGCTGTGCACTGACGGACCGGTGAAGGTCGTCGCCCTGGAATCGGGCCGAACCTCGTGGGTCGCGCCGCTGGACGCCGTCCGGCTGCGGCCGGGCGACGACCTCGCCGCGGTCACCGCCTCGCAGGTGCGGGACCTGGTCGAGCGCCTGATCGCCGCAGGCCAGTGGCGCCTGGCGACCCCGCGGTGTGGATCGTGACCGATGCCGGCTACGACGTGATGCGCCTGTCCTGGCTCCTGCGCGACCTGCCCGTCGAGATCCCGGGACGCCTGCGCTCGGACCGGGTGATGCGCGGCCCGGCACCGACCCGCGCGGAGTTCGCGCTGGCCAACCCGGCCGGGGGCCGGCCGCCCAAGTACGGCGGCGAGTTCATCTTCAAGGACTCCCGGACCTGGGGCGCCCCGGACGCGGGGACGAAGGTGGAGACCACCCGCCACGGCACCGCCCATGCCCAGAACTGGGACCGGCTCCACCCCGAACTCCAGCAGCGCGCCGCCTGGCGGGACCACCCGGCAAGCTCCCAGTCATCGAGGGCACCGTCACCCGCCTCCAGGTCGACTACCTGCCCAGCGGCGGCGACCCCAAGCCCTTGTGGCTGTGGTGGTCACGACCGACAGCCGGTCCGGCGGAGACCGACCTGGCCTGGCAGACCTTCCTGCGACGGTTCGACATCGAGCACTTCTTCAGAATGATCAAGCAGACGCTCGGCTTGACCACACCGAAACTCCGCGACCCCGAGGCGGCGAACCGCTGGACCTGGATCACGGTCGCCGCCCACACCCAACTACGCCTCGCCCGGCCCCTGGCGACCGACCTACGACGCCCCTGGGAGAAGCCAACCGAACCGAACAGGCTCACTCCCGCCCGGGTCCGCCGTGGGTTCCGACACCTGCGTGCCAAAGCCTCAACACCGGCAACAGTGCCGAAACCCTCCCGGCCCGGCCCCGGCCGCCCACCCGGCTCGAAGAACCGCCGCCCCGCGACCCGCTACGACGTGGGCCTGCTCCTGGCCACCGGCGAGTCCTACCGCAGACCGACCCACCACAAGGTCGGCACCAAACCCCGCCGCACGGGGTAGGTGGTTGTGTCACAGCGTCCTGCGAGGCTATGACCCATGATCGAGCCTCCACGCATCGGCATCAGCCCGGTGATCGCTTCAGTGACCGAGTCCTGGACCTTCATTGACGCCTGGCTGGCGGAGCACGCGCCGGCAAGCCTGGCCGAGCTCCAGCCGCCCGCATCGCCCGAAGCCATCAGCAGAGCGGAGGAGCAGCTCGGATTCCCGATTCCCGCTGATCTACGGGAGTCGTTGCTCTGTCACAACGGCGACGGTTCGTCCGTCGGGGTCCTCCCGTGCGGCCCTATGTACTCCACCGAGAGGATTGTCGAGATCCGCGACATGCGGATGAGTATCTGGGATGCCGACGATCCGGACCAGCAGGACGATCCGTGGTGGGGAATGCCGTGGGTGTCGTTCGCCGGCGGCGACGGTGACGAACACTTCATTCACGCTGGTCCCGGCCTGTGGCACAACCACCTCGGCCGGGCTCCGCACGACGACTCCGCCTACTTCGTCGGCTGGCCGAGCCTTGCCGCATGGCTCCACGCCATCACCCAGGCGATGGCGCACTACGACGACCGTGACTGGAGCGGAACGGCCTACCGACCGATGCTCCGGAAGGACGGAACAGTCGACTGGTAGACCAGTCGACCAACCAGGGTCTGGATGAACCACAAGTTCAGAGTATGTGTCAATACCTGTGGATCGAGTGGGGCCGCGTGTCAATGCCCTGGATCGCGGAGCAATAGTCAAGACTTGTGGGTGAGGCACCGAGCTTGTTCAGCCTCCATGGGCTTCGGGGCAGTGCGCTGCCACCCAGGTAGCGGTGATGTCGTTGCAGGTGACGATGACCGACCCGGGTC
>NZ_JBIVDY010000018.1:0-214144 GCF_044747365.1 Kitasatospora sp. NPDC090091 | reverse complement strand
AACACCTCATCGCCACCTGGACCGGCACCTGCCCCACCTGCCGACAACCCGCCCCATGGCAGACCTACGACACCACCTAACAAAGCACTACTAGGGCTCGGGTGCGTAGCCGAGGACGTACCCCGCCGACTCCAGGGCCTCGGCGGTGAGGCGGACGTCCGTCAGCCGCTCGGCGAGGGCGAAGGCCGCCCGGGTGTGCAGACCGCCGACCGGGCGGCGCTCCCGGTCCTCGTCGGCCGGCAGGAAGCCGCAGTGCGTCAGCAGCTCGGGGATGCCCGGCGCATCGGCGTCCGAGCCGTCCCGCTGCCCCGGGAAGAGCGGTTCGAAGTGCAGCCTGGTCCGGCCGTCCTCCCACCAGTGGAAGTGGTCGACGGCGTTGACGTTGCGGAAGTGCGAGACCAGCCGGGTGCCCTCGGCAAGGCCCGGGAGGAGCGTCCAGGTCGTGCCGAGGTAGCCGTTCACCTCGACCGCCAGCGCCCAGCCGTCGAGCCGGGTGACGGCGATGAGCATGCGGTCCTGCTCGTCGTCGCCGAGCGTCTCGTCCTCGCCGTCCTCGAACGCGTCCCAGGCCTCCACCACCGCCCGCAGACCGGTGACCCGCCGGCCGGGGAGGGCGGCGAACCGGTCCAGCAGCTCCTCCTCGGAGAGCCCCTGGACGAGGGTCAGGCAGTACGCCTCGGCGAGGTCGGCGTAGCGCTCGCCGAACCAGGTGAAGTCGGTTGCATGTGCGGCCATTCCGCCATGCTCTCAGAGCGGTCGGACAGCCGGCCCGCCGGCCTGACGGCGGGCCGGCGGGGCGGGCCGGCGTCCGCGGTCAGTGCCAGACCGGTGCGTCCGTCCCCCAGCGGCCCGGCGGGCGGGTCCAGTCGGCGGGACCGCCCTGGTAGCCGACCGGCGGGAGGGCGTGGCGCAGCCGGCCGTACGGGGAGTCCGTCTCGACGATCCAGGACGCCGGGTCGTAGGGCTGGTCGTCGAGCGGCGGGATCGGCTCGATGCCGTACTGCAGCCAGGAGGCGGTGCCGGCCAGGGAGTAGCTCAGGTGGCGGCCGCCGGGGCGGCCGGTGCGCTGGTCGGTGAGCGCGCGCAGCACGCCGGCGGCGATCAGGTAGCCGGTGCCGTGGTCGAGGGCCTGGGCCGGCAGGGCGCCCGGCCGGCCGTCGGCGCCGGCCTCGGTGACGGCGATGCCGACGCCGGCCTGGACGAGGCTGTCGAAGCCGCGGCGCCCGGCCCAGGGACCGGTCCGGCCCCAGGCGTCGAGCTGGGCGACGACCAGGCCGGGACGGCGCTCCAGCAGCGCGTCGGCGGCCAGGCCGTAGGCGTCCAGGGCGCCGGGGCGGTAGCCGGTGACGACGGCGTCGGCGCCGGCCAGCAGCTCCTCGAAGACCGCGCGGTCGGCCGCCTCGGCGAGGTCGAGCCGGGTGGACCGCTTGCCGAAGCCGGTGTCGGCGTGGGCGTCCTCGGCCTCGGGCAGGCGGGGCGAGTCGACCCGCAGCACGTCGGCGCCGAGCAGGGCGAGGGTGCGGGTCGCCACCGGGCCGGCGATCACCCGGGTGAGGTCGAGGATGCGCAGGCCGGCGGCGGGCAGCGGGGCTCCGGCGAGCGGACGGACGGCGGCCTCGCCGACCGTCCGTGTCTCGACCAGGGGGAGTGCGGTGGGACGCGGCGGCGCGACGGCGACGGCGAGCGCCCCTGCTGCGTAGGCGCGTTCCTGGATCCACTCGGCGGGGTGCTCGCGCAACGTCCGGGCGAGCCGGTCGGGCTCGGTGCCGGCGGGCAGTCCGAGCGCGTCGAGCAGCCGGGCGCGGTGGTGCGGGTAGTTGGCGTGGGTGCGGACCCAGCCGTCGGCGGTCTGCCAGAAGCCGGAGAGCGGTGCGAAGCTGACGGGTGTGCGGCCGTCGATCTGCAGGTGCCGCTCGCTCACGAAGGCGGTGGCGACGGCGCCCTGGTCGATCCGGACGGCGGGCACCTCGCCGCCGTTGCGCAGTGCGGACAGCTCGGCGGCCGCCAGCGAGCAGGCCGCGACGGTGGCCCGGGCCAGCTGCCGGACGGGGAGCCGGGCGGGCAGGACGGCGTCGGGGCCGTGGAAGGAGACCCGCTCCAGCAGCACGGCGGGCCCGCCCAGGGCACCCCAGGCGTGCGCGGTGGCGGGGTCGACCGGCCTGGGGTCGGCCGACGTGGGGGCTGCCGGGGCGGGATCGCCGGCGGGGATGATCGGACGCTCTGTCATGACCGCATTCTGCGCGGGTTTCCCGGCGCTCGCCGTGACCCCCGCCACGGGCACCCGTCGCACGGGCCGACGGGCGAACCCGCCGAACGAGGACCGCAGCTCCCGGCCGACGCGTAGGGTACGAACCGGGGCCGGGGCCGGCACGCCCGGCTCCCGCCGGGGAGCGGGGGCGGACCCGGGCCACCCGTCCGAACCGACCAGGGGGCCTGCATGTCCGCGATCCACCGTCTCGACCTCGGCTACCTCGTCCGGCCCGCGTCGGAGGCGGGCGGGCCGGAGCCGCGCGTCGAACCGGTGCTGGCGTACCTGGTGCGGCGTCCGGAGGGCCTGCTGCTGTTCGACACCGGGATCGGCGCGGCCGACCCGGAGACGGAGGCGCACTACCGCCCGGTCCGGCGGCCGCTCCCGGAGGCGCTGGCCGCCGTGGGCGTGGCGCTCGCCGACATCGACCTCGTGGTCAACTGCCACCTGCACTTCGACCACTGCGGCGGCAACCCGCTGCTGGCCGGCACGCCGGTGCTGGTGCAGGCCGGGGAGCTGGCCACGGCCCGGGCCGGCGGCTACACCGTCGACGCTCTGGTGGACTTCCCGGGTGCGGTCCACCGGGAGCTGACCGGCGAGACGGAGGTCTGGCCCGGGGTGAGGGTGGTGCCCACGCCCGGGCACACGGACGGCCACCAGTCACTCGTCGTGGAGCAGCCGGACGGCGGCACGGTGGTGCTGGCCGGTCAGGCGTACGACTTCGCGTACGAGTTCGGCGGGGCGGTGCTGGCCCGGCGTGCGGCCGGCGAGGGGGTCGAGCCGCCGCTCCCCGGCGCCCGGGCCTGGCTGGACCGGATCTGCGGGTTCGGACCGCGCCGGGTCATGTTCGCGCACGACAACGCGGTCTGGGAGCCGGCCGACCTGCGCTGATCCGGCCCCGCTCCGGACACCTGCCGGGCCCCGGGCCGGCCCGACCGGCCCCGCTCCGGCCCGACCGGCCCCGCTCCGGCCCGACCGGCCCCGCTCCGGCCCCGGTCAGAAGGTGAACCGCAGGGCGCGCACCCGGTTGTCGAAGTTGGACGGGACCAGCTCCGGCTCGCCGACCGACCGGGCCGCCGGCAGCCGGGTGAACAGCTCGCGGAACAGCACCTTCATCTCCTGCCGGGCGAGGTGGGCACCGAGGCAGTAGTGCGGGCCGCCCCCGCCGAACCCGAGGTGGGGGTTGGGGCTGCGGGTGATGTCGAAGGCGTCCGGATCGGTGAAGACGGCCTCGTCACGGTTGGCGGAGGCGAAGAAGAGCACCGCCTTCTCCCCCGCCGGCAGCAGCGTCCCGTCCGGACCGCCGAGGCGGTGGTCGACGGCCAGGGTGCGGCGGAACTGGATGATCGGCGTGGCGTGGCGGACGATCTCGTCCACCGCACCGGCGAGGTGGCGCTCGGGGGCGGCGAGCAGCAGCTCCCGCTGCTCGGGGTGGGTGGTGAGCAGGTGCAGACCGTGGGCGAGGGCGTTGCGGGTGGTCTCGACCCCGGCGACCAGCAGCAGGGAGAAGAAGGCGCCGAGCTCCCGCCCGGTCAGCCGGCGGCCCTCGACGTCGGCGGTGACCAGGGCGGAGATCAGGTCGTCGGCGGGCCGGCGGCGGCGCTCGCGGCCGAGGTCGGCCACCATGCCCTGCATCCGGGCGAGCGCCCGCAGGCCGCGCCCGGGCACCCGGATCCGGCTGCGCAGCGGACGGGCGACGCCGGTGTGCTCGGAGGCGTGGTTGACCTCGTCGAGGATGGCGCGGCGGGGCTCCTCGGGGATGCCCATCATGTTGCAGATCACCTGGAAGGGGAGCTCGGCGGCGACCGCGGTGACGAAGTCCTCCGGCCGCTCCCGCTCCACCCGGTCGACCAGCTCCGCCGCCACCCGGCGGATGTCCTCCTCGGCCCGGGCGAGCAGGCGCGGGGTGAACGCCCGGGAGACGATCCGGCGCAGCTGGGCGTGGCGGGGGTCGTCCAGGTTGACCATCGAGTCGCCGAACAGCAGCCGGACCCAGCGGGCGGGTTCGGGGGTGGTGACCCCGGGGCCGCTGAGGAAGACGGCGGGCGTCCGGCCGGCCTCGACCACGTCGGCGTGGCGGACCAGGGCGTGGAAGCCCTTGCGCGGGCCCTTCCCGGCCCGGCCGCCGGCCGGCCCCTCGCCGAAGAAGAGCGGGCCGGGGAGGCGGCGCAGCGCGGCGAAGGCGGCGGCGCGGTCGGCGGCGGGCAGCCGCCAGAAGGCGGGGTCGGCGAGGTCCGCGGGGACGCCGACGCCCGCCGGGTCGGTCACTGTCCCCATGTCGCGCCTCCGGTCCGGTCGTTGCTCTCTCATGGTGCCTGGGTGTGCACATTAAGTGACCGATCGGTGACCGTTGTCAAACCGCACCGACCGTACGACGATCGGACTTTGAGGCGGCGTCACAGGCCCGGCGGCCCCGTAGGTGGGTGGACGCGGCGGGCCGGGCGGCCGGGCATGCTCTCACGGGGCGGAACCGGC
Organism: Kitasatospora sp. NPDC090091; assembly: GCF_044747365.1. Classification (NCBI taxonomy): domain Bacteria; kingdom Bacillati; phylum Actinomycetota; class Actinomycetes; order Kitasatosporales; family Streptomycetaceae; genus Kitasatospora; species Kitasatospora sp. NPDC090091. The sequence goes on along the minus strand of NZ_JBIVDY010000018.1, from coordinate 209,421 downwards.
CAATACCGGAGGGGGCGGTACGGACCGGCGGGGCCGGATGCGACGATGAGTGGCATCGTGATGACCGACCGGATCCGCTCGCTGCGCGCCGTGGTCTTCGCCGCGCTCTGCGTGGCGCTGGCCGCCACGGCGCACGTCGCGATGGCCGGCACCAGGGTCTCCGCGCCCGTCCTGGCCGGAGCGTTCACGGCCACCCTCGCGCTGACCTGGCTGCTGGCCGGCAAGCGGCGCGGGCTCGGACTGGTCAGCGCCTGGATGGTGGGCGCGCAGACCGCGCTGCACCTGGCGTTCGAACAGGCCGGGGCGCTCGCCGCCGGCCGGCCGGCCGGGCTCGGCACGACGGACTGGGCGAGTCTGCTGCTCTGCAATCCGGATCGGGCGCCCGCCGGGCTCTCACCCGTCGACCTGGCCCGGATGGCCGGGATCGATCCGGACGTCCCGCCGGCTCCGGGGCTCCGGGCCCTCGCCGCCGGTGCACATCACTTGGGCTCGCACGGCGGCTCCGCGGCAGGAGCCGCGGGAACGGCCGGCACGGGCGACGCGGGTGGCACGGCAACCGGCATGGGTGACATGAGTGGCATGGCCGGCATGGGTGACGTGCCCGGCCACGGTGCGGCCGGCCACGCCATGGCGGCCCACGGCATGTCCTTGGGGATGGTCGCGGCCCACCTGGTGGCCGCGCTGGCCTGCGCGTTGCTGCTCTGGCGCGGCGAGGCGGCCGTGGCCCGGCTGTTCGACCTGCTCGGCGTGCTGGGCGGGGTGTTGGCGGGTGCGCTGCTGGCCCCGCTGCTCGCGCTGTTCGCCCGCCCGCTCGGGTTCCGGCCGCCGGCCGCGCCCCGCTCCGCCGCCCACCGGGTGCGCCCGCCCCGGTTGGTGCTGCTGACGCACGCTCTGGTCCGGCGCGGCCCGCCGGTCCTCGCCCCCGCCTGCTGACGCGCCCTCCGTCCGACGCCCGACATCGCTCCGGCGTCCCCCGCGCGGTGGGCAGGTCGCCCCGTGCCGTGGCGCCGCCGATCGGCCGCGCCGCCGGGGCCCGCGTCCGTGCCCGCCGCCACCCCGCCGGGGTGCCGCGGCGCCCGGGCGCCCACCGACGCCGAGCGCGTGCCGCCCGCAGCGGCACCGCTCCCTCGCCTTCCCCCTCAGGACCTTCCATGCCTGACTACGACGACGCACCGGCACCGACCGGCGCCACCGTCCTACCCGCCCTGCCGGCCGTCCCCCGACCCGGGACGACCCGCCCCGCCGGCTCCGTCCTCGGCAGCACCGTCCACGGCGGCTCCGTCCTCGGCGGCACCGCTGCCCGGCAGACCGCCGGCCTCGCCCAGGCGGGTGAAGAGGGCTGCCGACCAGTCCGCCGACGGCCCGTCGGCCCCGGCCGCCGACACCACGCCGCGCAGCTGCTCCGCCCGCTCCAGCCACTCCCGGCAGGCCGCGCACCGGGCCACGTGCTTGTCCAGCCGCCGGTCCGGCACGCCGGTCGGCTCGCCGTCGAGGCGGGCGGAGAGGGCGGTGCGGAAGTGGGCGCATCTCATATGCCCATCGTCCCGCACGACTCCGCGCCCCCGACGGACCGGGTGGGCGACCACCGCGGTCCCGGGACCGGGGACCGCCGCGGTCGCGGGACGGGAGGCCGCCGTGGATGACGAGCAGCTGACCGCCCTGGCCCTCGCCGCCCGCGCGGGCCGGTCGGCGGACGTCGAGGCCTTCGTCCGGGCCACCCAGCGGGACGTGTGGCGGTTCGTCGCCCACCTCACCGACGTGCAGTCCGCCGACGACCTCGCCCAGGAGACCTTCCTGCGCGCCCTGCGCAGCCTGCCCGGGTTCGCCGGACGCTCGTCCGCCCGGACGTGGCTGCTGTCGATCGCCCGGCGGACCGTCATCGACCGCTACCGCACCGCCGCCGCCCGCCCGCGCTGCGCCGCCCTGCCGGACTGGCAGGAGGCCGCCGAGCGGCAGGGCCCGCTGCCGGCCTCGGGGTTCGAGGACGGCATCGCCCTCGGCGACCTGCTCGACCGGGTGCCCGCACAGCGCCGCGAGGCCTTCGTGCTCACCCAGGTGGTCGGGCTGAGCTACGCGGAGGCCGCCGAGGTGGCCGGCTGCCCGGTCGGCACCGTCCGCTCCCGGGTCGCCCGGGCCCGTGAGGAGCTGATAGCGCGGCTCCGGGCCGCCGAGGGCGCCGGCTCCGCGCCGCGCGGGCCGGCCGTCCGGCTCGCTGCGGCCTGCTGACGGGAGGCCGGACGCGCGCCGGTGGCGGCGGGTGCATCGGCACCGCCGCCACCGGCGGCCGGCGGCCCCCACCGGGCGGGGCTCAGGTCACGCCCGGAACGACTCCGGTCGCTCCGGCGAGGCCTCGGCCAGGGCCGTGGTCACCTCGGCGACGCCGCCGCGCAGCCCGTAGACCGGGGTGTCGGGCTGCTGGCGCCAGGAGTCGTCGATGCCACCCGCGTCCACCGTGTCGAAGCCCAGCTCGTCGATCAGCGCGCGGACGGTCCGCTTGGCCGCCTCGTCGTCACCGGCGACCGGCAGCGCCATCCGCTCCGGGTCGCCCGCCGGGCGGGGGCGCTCCAGGAGGTCCCGGGCGTAGGTGCCGTTGAACGCCTTGACCACCGGGTGGCCGATCTGGCGCTCCGTCCACCGGCTCTCGGTCAGGCCCTCGTCCTCGATCGCGTCGATCCGGCCGTCCCGCGGCTTCGGGTAGTAGTTGCCGGTGTCGATCACGGCCACTCCCTCCGCAGCCCCGTCGAACAGGCCGGAGGGGAGGTCCGGCACGGCCTTCAGCGGCACCGTGACGACCACGACCTGCGCTCCCCGGGCCGCCTCGGCGACGGCGACCGGGGTCGCGCCGGTCTCCTCGGCCAGCTCGGTCAGGGTGTGCGGGCCCCGCGAGTTGGCCACGGACACCTCGTGCCCGAGTGCGGTGAGCCGCCGGGTGAGGTTGCCGCCGATCTGTCCCGCGCCGATGATGCCGATCTTCATACTGGGAAGTCCTTTCGGTCCTGCCGTGACGGGGTGCCGCAACTGGCTCCAACCCCCGCCCGGGCGCGGCTATTTCCGGCGGATCGCCCCGGTCGGCCGTCACCGGGGGCGGCCGGACGCGACCGGCATTACGCGCCCGGCCGGGCGCGCGACCGGATCGCCCTCGCACTGGACGTACTTGGGCGATTCGGGCGTACGCCCCGGGGGCACCTCCCGGCCGGAGGCCGGAGGAGGGATGCCCGGCGTCGTGCGCCCGGCAAGATCGGCCGGCCAGGGCCCTAGGGTGTGCTGATGGAGCAGCAGGCGGGCGAGGGAGTGCCGGTGGGCGGGGACGCGCGGGTGGCCGCGGGCGGGCGGGCCGACGTCCGCCCGGTGGACGACCTGGGCTCGGCGGTGCCGCTCGGCGGCGGGCCGGTGCGGCGGGTGGTGTCGCTGGTCCCCTCGCTGACCGAGGCCGTCGCCGCCACGGCACCCCACCTGCTGGTGGGCGCCACCGACTGGTGCACCCACCCCGCCGGCCTGACGGCCACCCGGATCGGCGGCACCAAGAACCCCGACGTCCGGCGGATCACCGCACTCGCCCCGGACCTGGTCCTCGCCAACGACGAGGAGAACCGCCGCCCGGACCTCGACGCGCTGCGGGCCGCCGGGCCGGCGGTCTGGGTCACCGACATCCGCACGCTGGACCAGGCCTTCACCTCGCTGCACCGCCTGCTCACCGTCGGCTGCGGCCTGCCCCGCCCCGCCTGGCTGGACGCCGCCGAGGCCGCCTGGGCCGAGACGGGAGCGCTCGCGCTGCGACCGCGCCGGAGCGCCGTCGTGCCGATCTGGCGCCGCCCGTGGATGGTGCTGGGCCGCGACACGTTCGCCGGGGACGTGCTCCGCCGCCTCGGCGTCGATCTCCTCCACGCCGACCACCCCGACCGCTACCCGGCCGTCCCCCTGCCGGAACTCCTCGCGTGCGATCCCGACTTGGTCGTCCTTCCGGACGAGCCCTACCGGTTCACGGCGGAGGACGGCCCGGAAGCGTTCCCCGGCATCCCGACCGCGCTGGTCAGCGGCCGGCACCTGACCTGGTACGGGCCGTCGCTGGCGGAGGCCCCGGCCGTGCTGGCCGCCCAGCTGCGCGCGGACGCCGCCCCGCAGGCCTGAGCTTCACAGCCGACGCCGCGCCCGAATCCGCGCCGAATCCGGGCCGCGATCGGCCCGACCCCGGCGGCCGACGTCAGAGTCCGATCATCGTAGGATGTCGCCTTCTCGCCGGGCCGTCCGGCGAGGCATCAGGGGGCGGGATTCCATGCCAGGGCACGCGCGCACGCCGGAGCAAGAGCAGGGCCACCTGCGGGGGACGAACCACGGGCGGGAACCGGAGCACGGCCGGGGCCGGACCGGCGTACGACGGGCACTGGTCCTGGTCTCGGCGGCCGCCGTGTCCACGGCCCTGCTGACCGGTTGTGGCACCAAGAAGGCCGACGACACCGCCGGGAGCACGGGCGCGCCCGCCCCGGTGGCGACCACCACCGGCGCGGAGGCCACGCCGTCGCCGTCCGCGACGCCCTCCGCCGACGCCTCGCCGAGCGCGAGCGCGACCACGAGCCCCACCGCCGGCCGGAGCGCCTCACCGAGCGCGACGGCGGGCAAGTCGGGCAAGCCCAGCCCGACCGCGACGCCGAGCAGCGCCAAGCCGAGCACCGGCACCAAGCCCGCCGACCCGGCCCCCAAGGCCGCGCCCGCACCCCCGCCCGGCCCGGCCGCGGTGGTGCCGGCGCCCGCACCGACGCCCAAGCCCGGTCCGGTCGCGCCCACCCCGCCGCCGGCTCCGCCGACGCCACACGTCCCGCCGCTGCAGAGCGGCTGCACCCCCACCAAGCCCCAGCCCGACGAGCCGAAGGAGGCGGTCGGCGCCGCCCTCACCGCGGCCGCCGGCCAGCCCCGCACGCTGAACCTCAGCAACGGCGGCACCGACAAGCTCCCGCCGCTGCCGGTCAGCCTGGTCAAGGCGATCGCCTGGCAGGAGAGCGGCTGGCAGTCCGGCATCCTCGCGTGCGACGGCGGCATCGGGACGATGCAGATCATGCCCGCCACCGTGAGCTGGATGAACAGCAAGTTCGGGACGACCTCCGACCCGAAGACGCTCAACGGGAACGTCCAGCTCGGCACCCAGCTGCTGGACTGGCTGGTCGCCTACTACGGCGACTCCTCCTTCGGCGGCAAGTACGACCTCTCCCCCGACCCGGCCACCGGCAAGACGCCGCTGCTCGACCTGGTCATCGCCGCGTACAACGCGGGGGCGGGCAACGTGCACTACAACACGGTCACCGACCCGGCCACCGGCGCGACCACCGGCAGCCTGGTCATCCCCAACCCCGGCTATGTCGCCAACGTCAAGGCGCTGATGTCCAGCGCGCCCTGGAACAAGGCGGGCTGACCGGCAGAACGGGCGAGGGCCCGGTGGGAGCGGCGATCCGCATCCCACCGGGCCCTCGCCCGTGTAGCTCGTCCTTCGGGTCAGCCGCGCGCGGCGGTGACGGCGGCGCCCAGCGCCTCCTTGATGCGCGGGCCCAGGCGGGCGAAGCCCAGCTCCTTCATCGCGGCGCGGAGCAGCTCCTCGTCGCTGCGCTTCACGCCGTCACCGTCCACCCACCGGACGACGGCGAGCAGTTCGTCCGCGGAGTAGGCGGTCACCGGGCGGCCCGGGGTGAAGTCGGGCTTCTCCGGCCGACCGGCGGGCGCGGCCTTGACAGTGGGCTCCGGCTCGACGGCGGGCTCGGGCTGGGCCGCGGCCTCGGGCTCGACGACGGCTGCCGGCTCGGGCTCAGGAGCGACCTCGGCATCGGGGGCGACCTCGGCATCGGGGGCGGTTTCCTCGGCGACCGGCTCAACAGCCGCCACCTCGGGCTCGACCTCGGCAGCCTCGGCCTCGGGCTTGGAGGCCTCGGACTCCTCGGACTCCACCGGCAGGGCGACGGCCTCGGCCGTCTCCTCGACGGTCTCCTCGGCGACCGGCTCGGCCTCGGCCTCGGGCTCGACGGCGGTCTCCACGGCGGCGGTCTCGGTGACCTCGGCCTCGGCGTCAGCCGCCTCGGGCTCGGCCTGCTCGACCTCCACCACCGGCTCGGCCTCGGGCTCGGCCACGACCTCCGCGGCGGCTTCCTCGGCGACCGGCTCGACGGCCGCCACCTCAGCCTCGGTCTCGGTCTCGGTCTCGGTCTCGGCGACGTTGACCACGGCCTCGGCCTCGGCCTGAGTCTCGGCCTGGGTCTCCTCGACCTCCACTGCTGCGACGGGCTCGGGCTCGGCCTCGGGCTCGGGCTCGGGCTCGACAACCTCTTCGATCGAGGCGACCTCGTCCGCGGCCTCCTCGACAACCGACTCGTCGACCTCGACCGCGCCGGCCTCGACGTCCACGGCCGGGGCGACCTCGGTCACCTCCTCGGCAACCTCGACCACAGGAGCCTCGACCCGGGCCTCGGGCTGGACCTCGACCTCGACCACGGCCTCGGGCTTCGCCGGGAGGATCGGGGTGACGTCGACCAGGTCGTCCGCCGCGGGGGACGGCGCCGGGAGCGTCACGACGAGGGGCTGAACCTCCAGGAGCTCCTCGACGATGAGCTCGTCGGCCGCCGGCACCGGCTCGGCGTCCGCGGTGTCCGGCTCGGTCGCAGCCTCGGGCTCGACCTCGCCCGCAACCTCGGGCTCGGCCTCCGCCACAGCCTCCGGCTCCGGCTCCGGCTCGACGGCAACCGCCGCCTCCACGAGCTCCGCGGTGTCCGGCTCGGTCTCGGTCTCCGGCTCCGCCCCGGCGGCCTCGGCCTCGGCCTCGGCCTCCACCTCCGGCTCAACCTCGTCCCGGCTACCCGCCAGGCCGTCCCGCTGGCCGCCGGCCAGGGCCTGGCGGGCGGTGAAGGCGGCCTCGGCGGCGCGGCGGTCGGCGCGGGCCTCGGTGAGTTCGGCGAGCAGGTCGGCGAGGCCGGCCTCCTCCAGCGTGGCGCGCAGCGAGCGGATGGTGGGGAGGCGGTAGAGGGTGCCCTCGTCCGCCGCGAGCCGCTCGACCAGGTCGATCAGCTCGCCGAACGGCAGCCCGTCCAGGTCGTGCTCGGGCAGCAGGCGGGCCAGTTCGCGCAGGCCGGTGCCGATCGCCTCGAAGGCGGTGGCGGTGCTCTCGACCAGCGCGCCGTCGGCGGGCGGGTTCGGCAGGGTGCCGGCCGGGGCGAGGACGGCCCAGGCCCGGCGCTCGATCTCGGCGGAGCTGAACGCCTCGTGCAGCTCCTCGGGGCGGACCTTGCGGCCGTCGCGGGCGAACGCCGCGGCCTGCTTGCGCAGCCCGCGGACCTTCAGGAACGACAGCTTGACGCCGCGCTCGCGCCGCCAGGCCCGGTCGGCGGTGGCGGCGATGAGGGCGTCGAGGTCTGCGTCGTAGGCGGCGCCGATCAGCGTCGCGGAGGTCTTGTGGACGCGCTGGAGGAGCTCGACCAGCAGCGCCGCCTTGGCGACGGTGTCCGGTTCGTCCAGCTTCGCGTCGGCGGCGAGGCCGGTGACGGCGTCCCAGGTCTGCTGGAGGTCGCGGCCGCGCAGCTCGGCGAGGACGGTGGAGGCGGCGCGGGCGTCCTCGGGGGTGGCGACCGTGTCGACGGCCGCGTACCAGGCGTGGCTCTCCGCGGTGAGGGTGAAGGCACCGAGCTCGGCGTAGCGGCCGAGCTCGTCCCGGAGGTCGGTGTCCGTCGCAGCCGGCCGGGCCGTGGTCTGCTCCAGGTCGGTGGCGTCCGTGGTGTCGGCGGCGTCCGTGGCGGTCTCGGCGTCGGCGGCCTTGGCATCGGCGGCGTCGGACGCATCGGCGTTGCGCGAGTGAAGCACTGTCATGTGAGGTCCGGTTCTGGGCGACTGCGGCGGGGGCTGGGCGGCGGGGGGACGGCCGACCGGGTGCGCGGGGCCCCGGCGGGAGGGGGCCGGGGGGCGCGCGATCGGCCTGCCGGTTGTGGAGGCCCAGAATACGGGTGCCCGTTCGAGCCTTGCACGCACCCACCGCCCGACGGACCGATGTGGCGTGCCACACCGCTCACCTGGGCGCTACTCGGGAGGACCGGACGGGTGATGCGGTCCGGGGCCGGACGGGCGGTGGTGCGCGGGGCCGGACGGGGGGTGCGGACCCTGCCCGGACCGGCGGCCACCACCGCCCCGGACCCCGTCCACCGGCACCGTCCGGGTGCGCCGGCCGAGTGGCGGCCGGTAGCCGGATCGGGTGAGGGCGTCAAGGCTGACGGGGCCGAGGTACTCGTGCAGCTCGGTCCGGTGCCACCACGCGCCGGTCTCCCGCAGTTCGCGCCAACCGGTGAACCGGTACAGGTAGAGGGTCGCCCGGACGTGCGTGGGCGGGGCGTCCGGGAAGGGGTTGCTCCGCAGCAGCCGCAAGGTGTCCGGGTCGTTGACGAGCAGCCGGGCGACGAACGGCACGAACCAGGGCCGGGCGTACGCGGGCGAGATCCCGGCGAACCACATCAGCCAGTCCAGCCGCAGGTGGTAGGGGGCGTACTGGCGCGGGAGCCGGCGCACGTCGCCGGGCTTGCCCTTGAAGCCGTACTCGCGCCAGACGGTGTGCCGGGTGACGGTGGGCTCGTCGGTCCCCTCCACCACGACCTCCTGGCGGATCCGGTTGATGCTGCCGAAGGCCCCGTAGGTGTTGACCAGGTGGAGGCGGTTGAAGGAGCGGTTCATGACCTGACCGCGGGAGAGCATGTTCCGCACCGGCCAGTAGCTGAGCACGGCGACGCCGGCGGTCAGCGCGATCACCAGGACCTCGAACCAGACCGGCGTGCCGGCGTAGGAGCGGGGGTGGACCGGCAGGCCGAGCCGGGCGGGGTCGACGGCGGCGAGGGCGAGCGTGATGGTGAGCCAGTTGAGCCAGGCGAAGTTCCCGGAGGCGACCAGCCAGAGCTGGGTCACCACGATCACGCAGGCCGCGTACGTGGCGACCGGCTGCGGGAGGAGGAGGGCGACCGGGACGACGAGTTGGGTGACGTGGTTGGCGGCGGCCTCGATCCGGTGCAGCGGGGCGGGCAGGTGGTGGAAGAACCAGCTGAGCGGGCCGGGCATGGGCTGGGTCTCGTGGTGGTAGCGCAGGCAGGTCAGGTCGCGCCAGCAGCTGTCGCCGCGCAGCTTGATCAGTCCGGCGCCGAACTCGACCCGGAAGACCAGCCAGCGCATCAGCCAGAGCACCAGGACGGGCGGGGCGACGTCCTCGTTGCCGAGGAAGACGGCGAGGAAGCCGGCCTCCAGCAGCAGGGATTCCCAGCCGAAGGAGTACCAGGTCTGCCCGACGTTGACGATCGAGAGGTAGAGGGCCCAGAGCACCGTCCACAGGAGCATGGCCGCCCAGAGCGGCACGGCGTCGCCGAGCCCGCCGACCAGCGCGGCGGAGAGCGCTGCGCCGGTCAGGGCGACGGCGGCGAAGAAGCGGTCGCTGTAGTGGAGGTGGAAGAGGCCGGGTGCGCTGCGGAACGGCACCCGGGCGGTGAAGCGGGGCACCGGGAGCATCCCCGAGGCGCCGATCAGGGCCCGGAACTGGGCGGCGGCGGCGAGGAAGCCGGTGAGGTAGAGGCCGGCGAGCAGCCGTTGCACGAGCAGTCGGCCGAGCCAGTACTCGGGGGCCGCGAACCAGTCCATGCGGCCCATGCCTACCACCGGCGGGGCGGCCGGGCGGCCGGGCGGGCTGCGCGGCGGTGGCCGTTCACCCGGGCGGCACCGTCACCGGAGAGCATCGTGGCGGGGAGCCTCTCCTCGGGGGTGAGAGGCGCCCCGCCACGATGACGGTGCGACGTGCGGTGCTACGTGCGGTGTGACGCGTGGTGCGACGGTCGGGTGCGGTCGGAGGTGCGGCGGACGGTGGGATGGTCGACCAGCTCAGGGCTCAGCCCGGCAGAAGCGGCCCGGTCTCCCCGCCGCCGAGGCCCGGACGGCCCGCCCCGCTCTGCTGCAGCCGGTCGACCAGCAGGGCGGCGAGCGTGCCCAGCTCCTCCTCGGTGCGGGACTGCGCGGTGACGTCCATGCCGACGGTGACAACGCCGTTGACCTGCCCGGTGCGGGCGCTCCGGAGCGGGGTGCAGGTGAAACTGAAGATCTGCTGGATCCGCTGGGCGTCCGGCCGGACCGACTGAATACGGACGTCGTTGAGGACGGTGGCCCGCCCGGTGTGGTAGGCCTCCGCGACCGCCCGGTCCAGCCCGGCCGCGCCGAGCTGCGGGTAGGCCATGCCGACCGATCCGTACGCCGTCGGGGCGCCGAAGGTGTCGGCGTGCTGGGCGTTGGCGTAGCGGATCTCCTGGCCGGGCCCGTCGGTGAGCATGATCGGGAAGGGCGAGCCGTCGAAGGCCGCGAACATCTCCTGCTGCTGGGCGAGCAGGTTGTCGCGCAGCCGGATCTCGGAGAGCAGGGCCTCGGCGAGGTGCTGGATGTCGCGCAGCCGCTCGCGCCCCCACTGGCGGGGCTCGCGGTCGAGGACGCAGACGGTGCCGATGACGGTGCTGGTGTCGTCGACCAGCGGGGCGCCGAGGTAGGCGCGCACGCCCAGCTCGTCGACGACCGGGTTCCCCGCGAACCGCGGGTAGGCCAGGATGTCGTCGAGGGCGAGCGGCGAGCGCTGCGCGACGACGTGCGGGCAGAAGCCGTGGCTCAGCGGCATCTCCCGGGTCGGGAGGTCGAACGCGATGCCGCGGTCGGCCCAGGAGGCACCGATTTCGGCCGTGGTCTCGGCGGAGGTTGGCGGAATGTAGAGCCCCCGGAACATCTGCCGCTCGTCGTTGATGAAGTTGACCATCGCGATGGGGGCGCGGGTGATGCTGGCGGCGAGGTGAGCGAAGCGGTCGAAGGCCTCGTCCGCGGTCGGCTCGTTGAGACCGAGGCTGCGCAGCCTGCGGGTCCGCTCGGACTCGCCGCCGGCACCCGGGAACTGGCCTTGAGTGCTCATCACATCAGTCATGTCGCACATGTAATCAGACATCAGGCGGCCGCCGCGCTCCCGGCCCTCCGCGGGCAGCTTGCTGATGCTCAGCCAAAGCGGCACGTGAACGAGGCCGGACGGGACGGCAAAGCGAGGGAAGATCATTTCCCCTCCTGACGGTCGTTCAATCCACTTCGGTTGCCGACCTATCCGGATCCGGCCAATCCAAGATCCACACTGGAGACGCCCTGTTTGCCGGACAACAATGGCCCTGCCGAAAATGCGGGCGGTTCCCCCCAAGAACTCGGCCCGGCACTCCGCACGCACCGGCTGCACCCTGGGCAACCGGCCGCCACCTCAACTCCCCACCCTCGGGCGGCCGGCGCGGATCGGCGGCACGGATGGAGGCACGACAAACCGACGGACCCGAGAGGACCCAGCATGGCGATGGACTACTTCACCGACGAGCGACACGAGAGCCTCCGAGCGGAGGTGCGTGAGTTCGCCGAGAAGGAGGTACGTCCGCAGGTGGCCAGAATGGAAGCCACTCGCGAGGTCGAGTTCGAGCTCTCCCGCGAGATCGCCCGCCGCGGCTGGATCGGTGCCACCATCCCGCGCAAGTTCGGGGGCATGGGTCTCGGCCACCTTGCCAAGACGGTCGTCGTCGAGGAGCTGTCCCGGGTCAGCGGCGCGATGGGGGCCATGGCGCAGGCCTCGCAGCTGGGCGTCGCCAAGGTCATCCACTTCGGTTCGGACGCCCAGCGCCGCAAGTGGCTGCCCCGGTTCGCCTCCGGGGAGTCGCTGCCGACCATCGCCGTGACCGAGCCCGAGTCCGGCGGCCACGTGCTCGGCATGACCGGCACCGCGCACCGCGAGGGCGACGAGTACGTGCTCAACGGCCGCAAGTGGTTCGTGGGCAACTCGCACATCGCGGACGTGCACGGCGTGGTGCTGCGCACCGGCACGGGCAGCAAGGGCCTGTCCGCGTTCCTGGTCGAGAGCGGCCGGCCCGGCTTCCGCACCGGCGAGCTCGGCACCCAGAGCGGTCTGCACGGCTTCAGCTTCGGCGAGATCGTCTTCGAGGACTGCCGGATCCCGGTCACCAACCGGCTCGGCCGGGAGAGCCAGGGCCTGGACGTCGCCTACTCCTCGTCCACGCTGTACGGCCGGCTGAACCTGGCCGCCGTCGCACTCGGCATCCACGTGGCGATCGTCGAGGACACCGTGCGCTTCGCCGAGGAGCGGATGCTGTACGGCAAGCCGCTCTCCCAGCTGCCCAACATCGCGCTCAAGCTGGGCGAGATGCAGTCCCGGCTGATGACCGCCAAGCTCGCCGCCTACCACGCCTCGCACCTGCTCGACCACGGCAAGGCCTGCGACGCCGAGCTGATGAACGCCAAGCTCATCAACACCGAGTACGCGCTGGACTCCGCCCGCAACGCGATGGAGATCCACGCCGCCCGGGGCCTGCAGAGCGAGTTCCGGATCGAGCGCTACCTGCGGGACGCCACCCACATCTACCCGCCGGCCGGCACCTCGGACGTCCAGCGGCTGCGGCTGGGCCAGTTCGCGGCCGGCACCTACGGCAAGGAGTGGTCGGCGGAGCTCTCCGACCTGGCCAGCTGGGCCTGGACCGAGCTCGCCGAGCGCGAGGCCGCCGCGGAGGCGGAGGCCGTGGCCGTCCAGACCGGAGGCGCGTCGCTCCTGCACATGCCGCTGGCGGGCTGACCGGCCGGCCCGGCACGCCGCCCCGGCGAGCGGCAGTCGGACCGGCCGCCCGCGGAGCTCCGGTCGGTTCGATCATGAACCGAGCATTCCCTTCACAGGAATGACCGATGATCAGTTCGATTCACCGGACACGGGCGGGAGTTACCGTCCGGCCTGCGGACCGTTCATCGGGCGACCTCGCGGCCGACAAGTTTTGACCTGTTCCTGACGGCTTTCCGAGGGTCGCCCAGCGACCCCGGAAAGCCGTCGCCGCGTCCATGGCATGCCATCCGACCAGCGACGATTCCCCTGCGAAGGGCGGAACGGGGAGCGGACGGCGTGTCATCACCCGTTCACAGATCGTCAGTTGATGTTGCGGTGAGTCCACCTCGGGCTGGTAGCGTGCCTGCAGTCGGCGGCCGTGTGCACCGCCCGGACGGTGACGCTGCGTCACCTCATCCGGCGTTCGCTCCGGACATCGCCGGCCGCAGGCGTCCCGGCGCCCCGGCCGGGGAGCGCACCGGACCGCACACGGGGGACCCGTCGTTCGGCCCAGCAACAAGGAATCAGATGCCAGGCATATCGGCCCCCCGGACGGGCCACCGCGCCGGCCGGTCCGGCTCCCTCCGCAGCTCACTCCTCGGCCTCGTGCTGGTCCCCTGCCTGGGTCTCGCCGCCGCCTGGGGCTACGCCGCCTACCTGTTGCGCGACGCCGGACACCGCACCGCCCTGCTGGCCGTCAGCGCGTTCGTCGCAGTGGTCCTGCTCTGGAGCCTGATCCGCGGCATCGGACTGGCCCGGACCGTCTCCGCCCGGCTCGCGGGCCTGCGCGCCGACACCCTCACCCTCGCCCAGCACGAGATCCCCGACGTCGTCGGCCGGCTCCGGGCCGGCGAGCCCGTCCCCGCACCGCCCGCCTGGGCCCCCGCCCGGCGGACCGGCGACGAGGTCCAGCAGACCGCCGACGGCCTCGCCGCCGTCCGGCAGGCCGCCCTCGCCGCCATCGTCCACCAGGCCCAGGGGCGCGAGGGGACGAAGAAGGTCTTCCTCAACATCGCCCGCCGCACCCAGATCCTGATCCACCGCCAGATCAGCATGCTGGACGCGCTGGAGCGCGAGCACGAGGAACCCGACCTGCTGCGCGAGCTGTTCGCCGTCGACCACCTGGCCACCCGGATGCGGCGCAACGCCGAGAACCTGGTCATCCTCGGCGGCGCGCTGCCCGCCCGCCGCTGGCGCAACGCCGTGCCCATGGTCAACGTGCTGCGCAGCGCCGTCTCCGAGACCGAGAACTACTCCCGGGTGGTCGTCCAGGGCGTCCCGCGCACCTCGCTCAGCGGGCAGGCCGTCGCCGACGTGATCCACCTGATCGCCGAGCTGATCGAGAACGGCACCACCTTCTCGCCGCCCTACACCCAGGTACAGGTCTCCGCCCAGGAGGTCCCCAAGGGCCTGGCCGTCGAGGTCGAGGACCGCGGCCTCGGCATGGGCGAGGAGGACTACGAACGCCTCAACGACTACCTCGCCAACCCGCCCGAGCTGGACGTCTCCGCACTCGGCGACGACCTGCGGCTCGGACTCTTCGTGGTGGCCCGGCTCGCCGCCCGGCACGACATCCAGGTCACGCTGCGGCCCTCGCCCTACGGCGGGACCCGGGCCGTGGTGCTGGTGCCGTCGGTGCTGCTGGAGCAGGCGCAGCCGGCCGCTTCGGTGCCCGGTCTGCCGGCCGGTGCCCGGGTCACCCGGACGCCGGTGCCGGAGGCCGGGCCGGCCGCGGACGGCGGGCGGCCGGCCGGCGGCGAGCTGTCGGGCGCGCCGGCCGGGGTGCTCGGCGGCCTGCCGGGCGGCGGACCGTCGGCGGGCGAGGGGCCGACGGCCGGCGACGCGGGCGGAGCGGGCCCGGCGGCCGGTGGCGGTGTCGGTGGCGGTGTCAGTGCTGGTGTCAGTGCTAGTGGCGGTGCCGGTTCCGGTGAGCAGCAGGACGGCGGCCTCACCATCAGCGAACTGCTCGCCCAGTACGCCCAGTACGGCGGCGCCGGCGCGCGTGAGGAGGGCCGCCTCACCAACGGCGGCCTGCCGGTTGGCGCGTCGATCCCCGGTCTGCCCGGCGCGGTGGTCGTGCCCCGGCCGACCATGCCGCGGCCGTACGAGATGCAGGTGGGCGAGGCTCCGGCGGCCGACGCCGCGGCGGGCGGAACCTCGACGGCGGGCAGTCCGGCCGGCAGTCCGGCGGGCAGTCCGGCAGACGGCCGGACCCCGGGCGAGGCCGCCGCGCCCACCCACGAGCGTGCCCCGGAGGCCCCCTTGGAGCACGGCCCGGACGGCGAGCTGCGCACCCCGCGCGTCCTGCCGCAGCGGGTACGGAACGCCAGCCTCGCCGAGCAGCTGCGCGAGGCCAACGCGCCCGGGGGAATGCTTCCGCCGCCGGCCGGCTTCCCCGGCGCACCGGCCGACGCCACGCTCGGCGGCGCGGGCGGCAACACCTTCGGCAGCGGCACCTTCGGCGGCGGTGCGTTCGGCGGCGGTTCGTTCGGTGGCAGCGCCTTCGGCGGCAGCGCGTTCGACGGCGGGGCGATGAGCGGGGCCGCCGTCGGCGGCGCGGCCCGCGCCCCCGTCCCCGGCACCGCCGGCCCCGGCCCCATCGACGACCCCTCGCCGCAGCGCTCCCGCGCCACCATGGCCGCCATCCAGCGCGGCACCCGTACCGCCCGTGCGGCGGACCCCGACTCGGACGCACCGGCCGCTCCCCCTGCACCGGCCGCACCTTCCGCAGCTAAGGAACAGCAGTGATGACGCAGCACACCGACACCCAGCGCGACCTCAACTGGCTGCTCGACCAGCTGGTGGCGCGGGTCCCGGAGACCCGGCACGCCATCGTCCTCTCCGAGGACGGCCTGCTGGTCGGACTCTCCCAGGGCCTGGACCGCGCCGACGCCGAGCACCTGTCCGCCGTCGCCTCCGGCCTGCAGAGCCTCGCCCGCGGCGCCGGCCACCGCTTCAACGGCGGCCGGGTCCGGCAGACGGTGATCGAGATGGACCAGCTGTTCCTCTTCGTCACCACCGCCGGCCAGGGCGCCCGGCTGGCCGTGCTGACCACCGAGCTCGTCGACGCCGGCCTGATGGCCTACGAGATCAACATGCTGGTCAAGCAGGTCGGCCAGTACCTCACCGCGGCGCCGCGCAGCGACGCCGGCCAGGTCGGCGTGGGTGGCGGTGCGTGACCGCCGACGCCGAGGAGGCCTGGTTCTTCGACAAGGACGCCGGCCACCTGGTCCGCCCCTACGCCATCACCAACGGGCGGACCGGTCCGGTCCGTGACGGCTTCACGCTGATCACCCTGGTGGTCACCGCCGACCCGCGCACGGACACGTCGATGATGTCGCCCGAACCGGCCGCCATCATCGACCTGTGCCGCGAACGCCCGCTCGCCGTGGCCGAGATCGCGGCCGGCCTCGACCTGCCGGTGAGCGTCGTGAAGGTCCTGCTGGACGACCTGGCCGAGGCCCGGCTGATCCTCACCCGGGCTCCCGTCCAGCTCGCCGAGGCGCCGGACATCTCGCTGATCCAGGCCGTGATCGAGGGCGTCCGCCGACTCTGATCGCCGGCCGCGGCTCGCACCGCCACCTCCAGTTCCCCTACAGGAGACCCGAATTGACGACCCAGAGTCTGGTGCCGGGCGCGGTCAAGATCCTCGTCGCCGGCGGTTTCGGCGTCGGCAAGACCACCATGGTCGGCTCGGTCAGCGAGATCGAACCCCTGCAGACCGAGGAGCGGATGACCCGCGCCAGCATCGGGGTCGACAGCCTTGAGGGCGTCCAGGAGAAGTCCACCACCACCGTCGCCATGGACTTCGGACGGATCACCATCCAGGACGAGCTGGTGCTCTACCTGTTCGGCACGCCGGGCCAGTTCCGGTTCTGGTTCATGTGGGACGACCTGGCGCTCGGCGCACTCGGGGCGATCGTGCTGGCCGACACCAGGCGGCTGGAGTCCAGCTTCGCCGCCGTCGACTTCTTCGAGCAGCGCGGCATCCCCTTCGCGATCGGCGTCAACTGCTTCTACGGCCGCCGCGACTGCACCCCCGACGACGTCCGCCGCGCCCTCGACCTGGACCCGGGCGTCCCGGTCGTGCTCTGCGACGTCCGGGAGCGCGCCTCCAGCAAGGAACTGCTGCTCGCGCTGCTGGACCGCGTCCACCGCGACGCGCTCGCCGCGCGCGGCTAGGTCCTGTCCGGTCCTAGGCCGCTGCGGGGCCAAGGCGCTGCGGCTGCCCCGGAGCGGTCGCTCCGAGGCTGCCGCTTCGGGCGGTCGCTCCGGGGGCGGTCGTTCCGGGCCGGCCGTTCCGGGGGCGGTCGTTCCGGGCCGGCCGTTCCAGGGGCGGTCGTTCCGGGCCGGCCGTTCCGGGGGCGGTCAGGTGGTGGTGGAGGCGGCCGGGGTGAGTTCCAGCTCCTCCAGGGCGTGCACCAGCGGGGCCAGCTCAGGGGTCTCGGTGGCCTTGGCCAGCGTCGCCTCCAGCGTGGCGTCGTGCACCGGGCGGGCGGCCTGCAACAGTTCGCGGCCCCGCGGGGTCAGCTCGGTGTAGATGCCGCGCCGGTCGTCCGCGCAGAGGTAGCGGCTGAGCAGGCCCCGGTCCTCCAGGCGGGTCACCAGTCGGGTGGTCGCGCTGCTGCTCAGAGCAGCCGCGCGGGCCAGCTGCTGCATCCGCATGTGCCAGCCGTCCTGCCGGGAGAGCGCGTCCAGCACCGTGTACTCGACCACCGACAGCTGGTGCTCGGCCTGCAGTGCCCGCTCCAGTGCCGTGTCGATGAGACCGTGCAGCGCGGCGAGCGTGCGCCAGCCGCTCGCGCGGATCTCGGCGGCATCGTCGTGGATCCCCATGGCTCGCCCCTCTTCTTCCCCGGTCCCGTTCGGACCGCCGTCGGACCGGTCGCCGGACCGCCGCCCACCCCCGCCGGCCGGTGTCCGGCGCCGACAGGGTGTCCGGCCCAGGTCAGCGGTGTTACGACCGGTCGAACGTCTCCCGTCCGCCCAGTATGCCATTCAGCGCGTTTTACCTGTTTGTGCAAGTACTTTCCGGTGGGGACCGGGCCGGGCGTCGGCCTGGTCCCCGGCCCGGGATCAGGTCTCCTCTCCCGCGGACCAGGCGGCCGCGCAGAGTGCCGTGGCCAACTCCTCGCCGTAGCAGGCCGCCGCCAGCCACGCGGCGGTGAACGCCTCGTGGTCGTCCGCGACGACCCGGCCGAACACATCGCGCGGCTGGTCCGCCGCCGAGGCACGCAGGGCGTCCAGCAGCGTCGCCCCGGTGGCCAGGCCCGCCGACCTCAGCCGGGTCGCGTCGCCGGCCGGCGCCCCGGCACCGAGTGCGAGGGCCTGCCGTCCGCCCGTCACCGCCTGCTCCACCCGGCGGGTGAGCAGGTGCACCGGGGCCTCGGGCGTAGCGGTCAGGTCGGGCACAGTGGCAGGCGGGACGGCGTCCGTGCCCGGGGCGGGCAGGACGAGGTCGGCGGTCTGCAGGCGTTCCAGGCCCAGGTTGACCCGGCCCGACCGTGCGGCGGTCAGGGCCAGCGCCGGTTCGCCCGGTACCGGTTCGCCCGGTGCCGGGGCGGCCGAGAGCGTCCCGGCGGCGAGCAGGCGCAGCTCCGGCCGGGCTGCGCGCTCCAACCGGCCGATCACCCGCAGCCGCAGCCCGGGCGCAGTGGCGAGCAGTGCGAGGTTGCCCCGGAACGCGAGCCCGGGGTGGTCGTGTGCCGCCCGCAGGGCGACGACCAGGCCGCCGCCGCAGTCGGCGAGCAGCTGCGGCACGCCGGCCGGCCCGTACGGTGCGGCACCGAGCAGTGTGACGTCCAGGAAGAGCAGGTCGCTCCCGGCCGGCCTGCTCTCGTACGGGACCGCCGCCGCCGACAGCGCACGCTCCACCTGGGCGGCCGGCGGCTCGGCCCAGAGCGCCGCGAGCGGCTCGGCCGTCCACGCCGCACCCGAGGCCCGGACCGCCCGCACCGAGGCACCCGCGCCGAGCCGCCCGTTGGCGGACCTGGTCGCCCCCTGGACGGCGAGCCCGGCCCGGCCGAACTCGCCGTGGCCGAGCACGGCGTCGCCGAGCCGGACGGCCCGGTTCGCGGCGCCGACGGCCTGCGGGGCCGCAGCCGTCGCATCGGCATGCGGCATGACCTCCGCGACCGTGCTCAACCGCCCGCCGGCGTCCACCGCCCAGGTGAGCACACCCGCGTGGGTGGCCGTCAGCACCGGCTCGGTGAAGAGCCCGTAGAGCCGCAGCCCGCCCGCCTCGTGGTAGGACTGCCGGGCCGAACCGCGCAGCTCGGCGAGGCGGCCGGGCGGGAGCGCGGGCGGGGTGGCCGGTGCCGTCGCCAGGGCCGCGGTCAGAGCGGTCGTCAGATCGAGCAGCTCGCGCAGACCGGCGGCCAGGTCTGCCAGCCGGTGGTCCGGCTCGCCCGAGCGGGCGGCGCGGACCCTGGTCACCACCGCCACCGCTGCGGCGGCCGGTCGGTGGAGCCCGGTCAGCCGTGCACGGTGGGCCGCCCGAAGCAGCTCGGCCTGGAGGACGGCGCCCGTGCCGCCGACGCCCGCCGCCAGCACTGCCGCGGCGGCGTGGTGCAGGTGGTGGACGGCGGCCCGCTCGGCGGGCGTCGGCGAGTCGGCGGGCTCGGCGGCCGACGGGGCGGCCCGCCGCGAGGCGCGCACGGGCGCGGAGCCGGGGTCGCCGGCCGCAGCGCCCTCCGCGGTGGCGGCGTCGTCCGCCGCCCCGTCGGTGTCCGCGTCCGCGTCGGCGTTCGCGTCGGCGTTCGCGTCGGCCGCCTCGTCGGTGTCCGCGTCGGCGAGGCGGCAGACCGTGACCGCTGCCGCCCGGTGGACGCAGGCCGGTGCCAGCAGGCAGCCGCAGCGGACGCCGGCCTGATCGCCGATCACCCCGCCGGGCGCGTGCAGGACGAGCTCGGTCTCCTCGTCCACCGCGATCCGCCAGTCGTCGCCGGTGCGCTCGACCGGGCGGCCGGCCAGCTTGGCCGCCGCGCCGTCCAGCCGCTTCTGCAGCCGGGCCGACAGCCCGGCCACTACCTCGGCGACCACCTCCGGCCGAACCGCCGGCCACTCCGTCGTCGATGCCGTCATCGGATCTTCTCCCCCACCCAGCGGGCCAGTTCGAGCGGGCTGAGTGCCGCCACGGGCATTCCGGCCGCGACCAGTTGGCTCGCGACCGCCTTGGAGTAGCGCGCCTTCCCGGTGTCGTCCAGTGCGGCGCAGCCGAGGACGTGGCACCCGGAGTCGACCAGCGCCCTGGTCTGCGCGAGCAGCCCGCCCACCGGGCCGCCCTCCTCGAAGTCGCTGATCACCGCGACCAGCGTCCGGGATGGCACCGTCACCAGCTCCCGTGCGTACTTCAGACCGGTCGCGATGCTGGTGCCGCCGCCGATCTGCACCTCCAGGAGCAGGCTCAGCGGATCCCGCACCCGGTCGGTCAGATCGACGACCTCGGTCGAGAAGGCCACGAAGTGCGTGCTCAGCGACGGCACCCCGGCCAGGATCGAGGCGGTCAGCGCCGCCCAGACCGTGGACGCCTCCATCGACCCCGAGACGTCCACGACCAGGACCAGCCGCCAGTCCGCGGCCTTGCGGGCCCTGGTCCGGAACACCGGCCGCTCGGGGACGATCAGCGTGCCGCGCTCCCCCGCGGGCCCCGGCGGGGCCGGGCGGGCGGTGGCGAGGTTGGCCCGGATCGTCCGGTCGAGGTCCAGCCCGCCGCCGGGCCGGCGGCTCGGGCGCGGCACGCTGATGCCGGTGAGGGCCGGGCGCAGCCTGGTCGCCAGCTCCCGGGTCAGCTCGTCCACCAGGCGCCGCACCAGCGGGCGCAGCGCGGCGATCCGCGCCTCGGGCAGGCCGCCGGCGTGCTCCAGCACCGTCCGCAGCAGGTCGACGGACGGCCGGACGGCGTCCGGGTCGACGGCGTCCAGCGCGTCGGTGCGGCCGTGCGCCACTGCGGCGGCCAGCACCTCCTCTCGGATGCCGGGGCCGAACAGCGCGACCAGCTCCTCCGACCATTCGCGCACCCCCGGGTACGGGGCCTCGCGCCCGCCCCGGTGGCCGCCGGCGCCGCCGCGCCCGTCCAGGCCGGGGCCCGAGCCCTCGCCGTGGCCGGTCCCGTAGAGCTCGTCGAGTGCGGTGGCCAGTCGGGCCGACCGGCCGCCGAGGCCGCCGCTGCCCGGCCGGCCGAGCAGCAGGCGCCACCGCTCGGCGGGGGTGAGGGCGTGTGCCGCGACGGCCGCAGCGGGGGACTCGGTCGCGGCCCCGGCGATGTCCGGGGGCGTGACCGTGCCGCCGGGTGCCGCCGTCGGCGCGGGCCGGCCGGCCTGCGGCCCGGCGGTCTCCGCCGGGAGCAGACCGCGACGGCCCAGTGCGGTACGGGCGGCGAGATCGGCACGGGCCCAACGGGCGAACAGCGCCGGTGCGACGGTGTCCGGCAGGGCCTGCACCCGGGTGCCGAGGCGCTCCTCCACCAGCGTCAGCAGCCGGTCCCGGGCGGCCGGGCTGAGGGTGTCGAAGCCGCCGCGCAGCGCGGGCAGCCGGTCGAGGAAGGCCGTGTCGGAGAGTGCCGTCACCCGTTCCAGGACCGGTTCCAGGACCTCGGGTGCCGTGGCGAACAGCCCTTCGGCCGCGGTGAGCATCCCGACCAGCAAGCGTGCGAGGGCGTGCCGGGCCGCGGGGTCGGTGGCCCCGTCGACCCAGGAGGCGGCGCGGCAGCCGAGCGCCGGGGCGCTGTCGTGCCCGAGCAGCACCCGCACCGAGCCGGCCGCGCCCCGCACCAACGGGCTTCCGCCGTTCGCGAGTTCGGCGAGCACGTGGCCGAGTCGCAGCCCGCCCGAGCGGTCGGCGCGCCGGGCCAGCTCCAGCAGGGCCCGCGCGTCGGCGGGATCGTCAGAACCGCCCATCCCCTCCAGCTGCCGCACCGCGGCGACGGTCAGCAGTTCGGTGGCCGCCGCCAGCACTGCCGCGCGTCCGGTGGCCTCCGTCCCGGCGGGGGCGGGGGCCGTGGGCGCAGCCCGGTCCTCGTCGGGGACCGGCCGATCGGCCGGCGGGAGGCCGTCAGCCACCGGCAGACCGGGGACGTGGCCGGCGGTGAGGCGGTCCAGGAGGGCGAGGCCGTCGAGGAGTTCGGGCAGCGTGCCGCTCTCGGGGAGGACGGCGGTGAGCTGGGTGAGGCGGGCGTCGGCGAGGGCGGGCAGGCCGCAGGCCGCGGCGTCCGCGAGGCCCTGCAGCACGTCGCGCCCGGTCGGGCCGTCGGCCTGCTGCTCGCGGCGCAGCCGTTCGCGCAGGGCGCCCTCGGCCGCCTGGGCGGGGGTGACACCGCGGGTGCCCGCGACCGTCAGCATGGCCGCGGTGGCCGGCGCCCACTGCAGCTGCCAGCGGGTGCCGATGGTCTCGATGCCGCCCGCACCGGTGCCGGCGACCGGTTCGCCGTAGGGGACGCCGCAGGCGGTGAGGCGGTGGAGGAGCAGCTCGCGGCGGCGGTCGAGGGGTGAGCGCAACGGATCGAGCCGGAGGTCGCGCGGGGCGGGCTCGGCGGGGCCGGGGAGGCCGAGCTCGGCGAGCAGGGCCTCGACGGCGGGGGCCAGACCGCTGCGGGGGGCCGCAGGGGCGGCCCGGCCGGTGCGGGTGCCGACCAGGACGCGTTCGAGGGCGCGGGCGACCGCCCGGCCCCGGCCCAGTGGCTCGCCCTGGGCCAGCACGGTCTGCACGGCCTCGACGAGCTCGCCCCGGCCGGGGGCGGCGAGTCCGCGCAGCCGGGCGAGGTCGCCGGCGAGGCGGACGATCTCCCGGGCGTCGGCCGGGCCGGCGGGGTGGTCCTGGGTGCGCAGGGCCTCGCAGATCCGCACCGCAGTGCGGACGAGCGCCTCGGCGAGCCGCTCCCGGTCCCCGCCGGCCTCAAGGACGGTGTGCTGCCATTCCGGGTCCCGGATGCCGGCCGGGTAGCCGGAGCGGGCGTCCAACAGCGGGTAGGTGTACGGAATGAGGGAGACGACGTGGCCGCCGGCCGGCGGCTCGCCCGCCGGGGAGCCGGCCGGCCCGTCCAGGGCCGCCGCGACCGCCGAGGCCTCGCCGGCACTGGCGGCAGCGGCGGCAGCGGCCGGCTCCGACGGCGGTGGCCCGTCCGGCCACTCGGCGCCGTCGAGCAGCGCGGGTGCGTGGAACGCCCCGACGACGGCGGCTACGCGCCGGCCGCCGGAAGCGGCGGCCGCGATCCGCGCCCGCATCCAGGCCTCGCGCCGCAGGTCGTACGGGTCGACGCCGCGGCCGTCCTCTGCGTCACGGCGCATGGCCCAGCCGACCAGCAGTGCGGCGCGGCGGACCGCCTCCGGGGTCGAGCCGGGCGCGGCGGTCTCGACCAGCCGGTCCCAGAGGTCCTCGTCGCCGTCGCGCCCGGTGAGCCGGCGCCGCAGCGCGTCGGCGACGCCCGGGCCGCGGCCGGCGGCGGGAGCACCGTCCGCCCGGTCGCTGTCGGCACGGTCGGTGTCGGCGCGGTCGGTGTCCCCGCGTCCGGCGGCGGCGCGGTGGGCGAGCGGGAGGTCGCAGGCCACCGCCTCCACGCCGTTGCGCCGGGCCCACCGCAGGGCCGCCAGCTCCGGGGAGAAGTCGGCGAACGGGTAGAAGGCGAGCCCGGACGCCCCCGTGCCGCCCCCGGGGCCGCCGTCCTCGGACCCGCCGGGGGCGGCGGCGAGGGCGACGGGCGCCTGGGTGGAGTCGTCCGCCAGCCAGCCGAGCCACGGCTGGAACTCGGCGGGCAGCTCCACCAGCACCACCTCGGGCCGGACGGCGTCGAGCAGCGCGGGCACGACTGCGCTGAGCGACGGCGCGTGGTGCCGGACCCCGATCAGGTACGGCCCGGGCGCGCCGTCGTCGCCCGAGGCGGCCAGGCGCGCCGTCTCGGCCTCCACCGCCGCCCGCGGGTCGCCGGTGCCTGCGGCTCGGCCGGACCGACCGGGCCGGCCGGTCCCACCGGGCCCTCCGGGAGCCGCTTCGCGGCCGGGGGGTGCCGCGCTGCTCGTCGTCGTCATCGCGTCACGCCTCCAGGGCCGAGCGGAGGTCCCACAGGGTGCGCCAGGTGGCGGCGCCCTGCTCGGCGCGGCGGCGGACCGGGCCGTCCCAGTAGCCCAGCAGGCGGGCGGCGTCCGCCGGGTCGTCCTTGCGGACGACGCCGATCAGCTGACCGGGCAGCCGGCCGAGCACGTCGCCGCCGTCGGGCAGGTAGGCGGCGGAGACACCGAGCGCGGTGGCCACCGAGACCGCCTCGGCGGTGCTCATCACGGTGGACGGACGCTCGACGTCCCAGCCCTCGGTGGAACGGCCGGTGCGCAAGTCCCGGAACGCCGTGACCAGGGCCTCCAGCACGGCGTCGTCCACCGCGAACGGGGCCCCGGCCCGGGCGACGGCCGCGGTGGACTGGCGGCGGACCAGCTCGACCTCGGCCGCGAGGCTGCCGATCGGGCCGACCGTCTCGAAGTTGAACCGGCGCTTGAGCGCGGCGGACATCTCGCTGACGCCCTTGTCCCGCAGGTTGGCCGTGGCGATCAGGGTGAAGCCGGCCGCGGCGTGCAGCTGGCCGTCCGGGGTGCCGGCCAGCTCCGGGACGGCGATGCGCCGTTCGGAGAGCAGTGAGACCAGGGCGTCCTGCACCTCGGGCAGGCAGCGGGTGACCTCCTCGACCCGGGCGACCGCCCCGGTGGTCATCGCGGTGAGCACCGGGGAGGGCACCAGGGCCTCCCGGCTCGGGCCCTTGGCCAGCAGCAGGGCGTAGTTCCACCCGTACTTCAGCTGGTCCTCGGTGGTCCCGGCGGTGCCCTGGACGGTGAGTGCGCTGGTGCCGCAGACCGCGGCGGCGAGCAGTTCGGAGAGCATCGACTTGGCGGTGCCGGGCTCGCCGACGAGCAGCAGTCCGCGCTCACCGGCGAGGGTGACGACACAGCGCTCCACCAGCGCCCGCTCGCCGACGAACTTCTGCTCCACTACCAGGCTCTTCCGCCCCGCCTTGAGCTTCTCGCCGCCGCTGCCCATGACGAAGGTGACCACGGCGCGCGGGGTGAGCCGCCAGCCCGGCGGGCGGGGGCCGGAGTCGTGCGCGGCGAGGAACTCCAGCTCGGCGGCGTACTTCTCCTCCGGCGGGACGATCTGACGGGTCGCCGCCCCGGCCGGGGTGCCGGCCGCTGTGGCGGCGGACGCGGTGCCGGCGGACGCGGCCGCGGTCTCGGTGGTGGTGCTCATCGGCGGGCCTTCCTGCGCTTGCTGGTCTGGAGCTCTTCGTATCCGGGAGTGTCGCCGTCGCCGATCCGCTGCCAGGCCCGCGTGAACAGCTCGGGGACCGGCAGGTGCGGCAGGGCGACGCGGTGGGTGGGCAGGTCGTACAGCCCGGCCTTCCAGGTCTCGGCGGGCAGGCCGGGGGCCTTGGCCTCCTGCCAGCCGCCGGGCAGGAAGAGGCTGCGGCCGGCCCGGGCCCGCTTGGCCTCCAGCACCAGGCCCTCGGCGGCGGCGAGTTCGGCCCGGGCCTTCTTCAGCCGGGCGGGCTTCCAGCCCGTCCAGCGGGCGACGTTGCGGTCGGTCGGGTCGGGCAGCGCGAGCAGCTGGAGGTAGAGCACGGCCGCGTCCTCGCCGAGGGCGTGTGTCCTGGCCACTTCGGCGACCAGGCCGGGGACGCTGAGCAGCGGGTTCTGCAGCCAGCTGCCCGGCGTGGCGGCCTCGCCGGCGGTCTCCGGCGATCCCGCCGCGGGCGGCACGGCCGGCAGGGCGACCAGGCGCTCCGGCTCGCCGTCGAGGACGGCCCGCAGGGCGGGGAGCTGGCTGTCGAACCAGTAGCTCTGGGCGAGTCCGCCGAGCAGCTCCAGCAGCGGGTCGTCGCCGCCGGTGAGCCCGGCCGGGCGCAGCCAGGCGTGCTCGGTGCCGCCGTGGCCGGGGGCGAGGACCAGTGCCTCGCCGCAGCGGACCAGGCCGTCGGCGTCGGCGCCGCCCTCCTCCGGCTGCCCGAAGTGGCTGCGCAGCACGGGCGCCAGCTTCCCGTCCTTGACGGTGCTGTAGAGGCCGTAGTCCAGCAGCAGACCGGGGTCGGCGAGGCGGGCGCGCAGCGCGGCGGCGGTCTGCGGCAGCACCGGGCGCAGCGGGCTGTCGGCGGGCAGGTGGTAGGCGAGCCAGCGGAGGGCGTCGACCGAGCCGCGCAGCGTGTTGTTGCCGGGAAGGGCGGCCGGGTCGTCGGCGACCAGGCTGGCCTCGCCGCCGTCCTCGCCGGCGCGCAGCCGGTAGCCGGTGGTGCGGGTGAGCCAGGTGTCCCGGGCGGGGTTGAGCACGGCCTCGATGTGGCCGATGTCGGCGCCGCTGACGGCGGCCTGGGACTCCTCGGGCAGGGTGACGAGCCGCCCGAACCGCTCCGTCCACCAGGCGGCGCCGGCGGCGGTGTCGGGGCCGTCGGTCCACAGGGCCTTCGGGTCGGCGGGCAGCAGGGCCGTCCAGACGCCGGCGAGGCCGCCGTCCCGGTCCCGGTCGCGCAGCCAGTCGCGGGCGGCCTTGGCCTCGCCGGCCTTGAGGCCGTACTCCTTGAGCCGGTCGGCGGGGAGCACGCTGCCGTACCAGTCGAAGAGGGTGCCGGGCGGGCTGATCAGCAGACCGGCGCGGGCGGTGCCGATGCCGGTGCGCCCGGCGAAGTCGGCGGCGTGCGCCGCGTCCCGGGTGGTGGCGCCGTGCAGGGCGAGGGCCTCCCGGAACCCGGCCACCCACGCGGCGTCGATCTGCTCCTCGGTGGTGCGCTCCGCGGTGGTGGTGAAGTGCGCGACCGGGCCGAACACGCCGCTCGGGTCGTGGTCGACGGCGAGCCAGTGCACCTGGTCGTCCTGGTGGTGGCGGCAGCCGAGGATCACGACGGTGCGGTCCCCGAGGCGGAACACCTGGCCGGCCCGCTTCTCGTGCTGGTGGTAGCCGGTCGAGCCGGCGAGCGGTTCGGCGAGGCTGAGCTCGCGCAGGGTGGCACCGCGGTCGGCGAGCACCCCCGTGGTCAGCTCGTCGAGCAGCAGGGCGAGGGAGGCCCGCCGGGCGCTGTCGGTGAGCGGGGCGGCGGCCGCGTAGGCCACGGTGCCGAGCCGGCCGAGCAGGTGGAGCCAGCCGTGGTGGTCCTCGTCGCCCTGGAGGTCGAGCCGGAGCGGCACGGCCCAGCCGTCGGTGCCCCCGGGCACGGCGGGGGGCTCGGCGAGGACGGCGGTCACGGTGCGCAGGTTGTTGACGACCTGCCACGGGGCGTGGTTGCCCCAGGAGCGGCCGAAGCCGCCGAGGCCGGGCAGCAGGATCGCGACGGCCTCGCGCAGCTCCTGGTCGCGGCCGTGCTCGGGCCGGTACTCGGCCGTGCCGGCGGTGCCCCGCTTGGCACGGCGCTCGGCCTCGGGTTGCGGGGCGAACCGGGCGACCCGGTCCAGCAGGTCGGCGGCGGCCCGGGCGAAGCCGGCCACGCCGGCGCGCAGCAGCGGGTGCCCGACGGCGGGGAGCAACGCGCCGACGGCCTCGACGGGCAGCTTCGCGCGGCTCTTCTTGCCGTTGGCGAGCAGGCGGCGAACGCCCTGGACGGTGAGCCAGCGCTGCTCGTCCGCGGGCACGGGCTCGGTGTCGACGGGCCAGGCGGCGTCGATCAGGCGGGCGGCCTGTTCGGCGGTGACGGCGCGCAGGGCGTGCGAGCCCTCCTCGTCGCGCGGCCGCAGGGCGTGCCAGTGGGTCAGCGGCGGGACGAGCGCGGTGCCGGCCGCGCCGGGCCCGCCGGGGCGGCAGGCGCGCAGGTCGCCGATGGTGTCGGCGGGCCCGGCCCCGGCGGGCACGGCCCCGCTGGCCGCGGCGTCGGGGGTCAGGACGAGGGCGAGGCCGCTGCCCTGCTCGACGACCAGCGGGTGGGCGCCGCCGGGCAGCCCGAGCCGGCCGACCGGGTAGCGCTGGGCGTGCGTGCCGGTGCCCGCCAGGACGAGCGTGGTCCCGTCGGCGGTCCCGGTGGTGACCCGGGCGCCGTCGACCCGGGCCCAGCTGCCGAGGACGGTGCCGTCGGTGCCGAGCGGGGTGGCCTCCAGGCCGGGCTGCATCGGGAACAGCCGGGTGCGGTCCAGGTCGAGCCGGCCGGCGGCGGCGCCGGCCGCGATCCGGGGCGGCTCGGACGCGCGACCGACGCTGCCGGTGGCCGGGTCCAGCTCGACGAGGTGACCGCCGTTGCGGTCGTACCGGACCGTCCAGTGGCCGGTGCCGTCGCCGATCACCGGGTGCTCGGCGGGCGCCCGGGTGTCGCCGGCGTGCAGCGGGCGCTCACCGGTGGAGCGACCGCCGCCGGGCAGCGCGAGGGACGTGGCGCCGGGCTCGTCACGGCCGCCGTAGTAGCTGACGATGGTCTCGCCGCCGAGGTCGAAGACCTCGGCCGGGCGGCCGGACCAGTAGGCGCGCTGCTTGCCCTCCAGGTACCAGGCGACCAGCAGTTCGCCGTCCACGTAGCGGATCCGCGGCCGCTGCCAGCGCTCCAGCTTGTCGGGGATGCGCAGGGTGTGCTCCAGCACGATGCCCTCCGGGCCGACCACGAGCACCTGGCCCTTGCGGGCCACGATCAGGTACGGCCACGCCTCTTCGAGGAGGACGTCCTCGGGGAGGGTGTTGCCGGCCGGGCGGCCGGGGGCGTTCTTGGGCTCGGCGCCGAACCGGTCGAGCGCCTCCTCCAGGGCGGGCCAGCCGAGTTCGTCGAAGATGCCGGCGTTCAGGGTGCGGGCGAGCAGCCCGGCCACGTCGATGCCGGCGATCCGCTCGGCGGCGGCCGGGTTCTCGGCGCAGATGGCGACACGGCTCAGCCGCAGTTCGCGGAGCAGGTCGGCGGCGCTCGTCAGGCCGCGGGCGGCGACCAGTTCGTCGGCGCGGGCGTCGGACCACTCGACGAACAGCTCGCGCAGCACCGGCAGGGCGGGCAGCCCCTTCTGCACGGCGGCATCCCAGACGCCCGGGACGGCGGCGCGCAGCGCGGGGCGGAACCGGGGGTCGGCGGCGATCGCGGCCAGGGTGCGGCCGTCGGGCCGCGCCTCGCCGACCCAGTCGCGCAGGTCGAGCGAGAGGTCGGTGCCCGGGTCGGCGACCGGGACGCCCTCGGCGAGCAGCAGGTCGAGCAGCTCGATCCGGGTGGTGCCGGCCCGGCGGCCCTGGAAGAGGTCGACCGGGACGCCGTCGGACCGCAGTCGCGCGGTCATCCGGCCGGCGAGGGCGACGGTCTCGCCGCTGAAGCCGCTGGTGCGCCAGCCGCGGCCGATGTGGGCCGTCCAGCGCTGCAGCCAGACCGCCGGCGCCGTGCCGCCCGCGGTGCCGGCGGCCGGGGCGTCGGGGGTCGAGGCGTCAACGCCCGGGGCGTCGGCGGCCGCGGTGCCGACGGCCGACGGGCCGGTGAGCAGCTGCTCGGCGCCGGACTCGGCGAGGACGGCCAGCCAGGAGGCGTCCTGGGCCGTCCGGTCGGTGGCTCCGGCCGGGTCGGGCATGATCTCCAGCAGCCGGACGCGGACCGCCTCGTCGCTGCGGCCCAGCTCGACGACGGCGCCGTGCCAGGACTTCCAGAACGCACCGGGCGCCCGGTCCACGGCGGGTGAGGCGAGCAGTTCGGCGAGCAGCGCCCGCTCGTGCTCCGTGCGGTCCAGCCCGGCCGCCCTGATCAGGGCGCGCGCGTCCTCGGCGACCCCGGCGTACGGGGCCATGCCGGCCGCCGAGCGCTCGGTGCAGAGCTGGCGGAACCGCTGCCAGGCCGTCAGCGGGTCGAGCCGGCCGCCCAGCTCCTTGACGTACTGGCGCAGGGCCTTCACGGTGAGGGCGCCGGCCAGCGCGAACTCCAGGAAGACGGCGCGCAGCCGCTCCTCGTCCACGGTGAGGCCGTGGGCGCGCTCGGCCTCGCGGGCCTTGCCGAAGAACGTCCCGGCGTAGGTCTGGTTGCCCTGTTCGAGGAAGATCCGGCCGACCTCCTCGCAGAAGGTGGGCAGGAAGTGCGGCACGGCGCGGCCCAGGCGCACGGCGAGCGCCTCGAAGCCGTCCTTGGCGTGCCCGGGCTTGGACTTCGCCTGTCGGGCGAGCCGCTCCATCTCCTTGACAAGGGCGAGCGCGTGGTGCCCGTTGGCCGGGTCGTGGACCAGCGCCCAGGCGGGGAAGCCGAGCGCCTCCTGCCGCACCTGGCCGACCTCGGCCGGCTCCTCGGCGGGCTTCAGGCCGAGGAAGTCGACGGCGAGGTCCTCGGCGGGGCCGAGCGCACCGGGCACCAGCCGCACCACGCGGCGCTCGCCGAGCACCGGGTGGGCGTACGTCCGGGCGGTGAGCACGTCGGCCGGGCTGTCGGGCTTCCCTGCGCCCGGCAGGGTGCCGGCCGGGAGCACCGCTCCGGCGTCCAGCAGGCGCTCGTGCGCGCGCTGCGCCCGCTCGGCCGTCGGCCCGGCGGCCGGGCGCCCGGCCTGCGGCTCCCTCAGTTCGGTGGTGCTCATGCGGCTTCCTCCCCTTCGACGGTGCGGCCGGCGTACAGCGCGGCGGCCATCCGCATCCCCTCGGACCAGGCGACCGGCCCGACCTGGGCCGGCGGCAGGACCTTCCCGTCCGGGCCGGTCCAGCTGAGTGCCCCGGTCTCGCACTCGTCGTACTCGTAGTAGTCGCCGACCCAGACCCGGGCCTCCAGCGGGACGCCGCCCTCGACGACCGGCAGGACGGCGTGGCCGCCGCGTACCCGGTAGCCGAGCCGGGCGCACCGGCCGAGCAGGTCGCGCAGCGCGTTGTAGCGGCCGCCGGCGTAGGTGGTGACCTGGGTGCCGGTCGGTGCGTCGGCGCCGTCCGGGCGGTGCCAGACCTCCCGGTACAGCTGCTGGACCTGCTGGGTGACGCCCAGCTCGACGGCGAACTCGCGCAGTTCGTCGAGGTCGCCCAGGAGGACGGGGTGGGGTATCCGGATCTCGCCGTCGGTGAGGCGGACGGTGTCCCCGTCGAGGTCGACCAGGCCGAGCCCGCGCTCGGCGTCGGCGCCGCGCAGGAACCCGGTGACCGAGCCGTCGGCTCCGGTGACCACGAGGTCGCGCAGGACCTCCTGCCAGGCCTCGTCGGCCCAGACGGCGGTGATCACGGCGGCCGGGACCGGCAACGAGCGGACCATCCACCGCTCGACGTCCTCCAGGCAGCGCCGCCGGTGCGCGGCCAGCCACTCGGTGAGCTGCTTGAGACCGGTGACCACCGGATCGTCGTTCAGCTTCGACGGGAGCGACTTCAACGGGCGGCCCGCCGCGTTGCGGCACACCACCCTGCCCTCCTCGTCGAGCGCGACTTGATAGCCGCCCGTTCCCGCTTCCACCCACGCCACGGCCGCTCTCCTCCCAGCTGGTCTGCGATGGGAGGAACGTAACGGGACACACTGACAACGCGGACGCCGGGGCTCGCCCCTGCTGGGCGGCGGAAATCAAACCAATCGAACGGGTGAACGATCACCAGGGAGCGGCAGGCGGCCGGCCGGCGAGCGGCCGGCGCTACCCGACCGTCAGGCGGAGGATGCGGTCGTCGCCGGGGCGCGGGTCGCCGCGGCCGTCGGTGTTGTTCGTCATCAGCAGCAGCGTGCCCTCCGGGGCTGCGGCGACGGTGCGCAGGCGGCCGTAGGCGCCGTCGAAGAACTCTTGCGGTGCGGCGGCGAGTCGGTCGCCGTCGATCGGCACGCGCCACAGGCTGGTACCGCGCAGCGCGGCGACCCAGACGGCGCCGTCGGCGTACGCGATGCCGCTCGGGGACGCCTCGGAGGTGCGCCACCGCACCACCGGGTCGATGAACCCGGGGCGGTCCCCGATCCCCTCCACCTCCGGCCAGCCGTAGTTGCCGCCGGCCCGGACGAGGTTCAGCTCGTCCCAGTTGTCCTCGCCGAACTCCGAGGCCCAGAGCCTGCCTTGGGGGTCGAAGGCGATCCCCTGGACGTTGCGGTGGCCATAGGAGAAGACGGGCGATCCCGGGAACGGGTTGCCGGGGGCGGGGGCACCGTCGGGGGTGACCCGGAGGATCTTGCCGCCGAGCGAGTTCAGGTCCTGCGCGAGGGCGCGGTTGCTGCTGTCGCCGGTGCTCGCGTAGAGCATGCCGTCCGGACCGAAGGCGATCCGGCCGCCGTTGTGCCGGGGACCGTGCGGAATGCCCGTCAGCACGGTGGTGGGTTCGCCGAGTTGCTGCCCGGCCGGCCGCGACGGGTCGTAGGGGAAGCGGACGATGCGGTTGTCGTTCGCGGTGCTGAAGTAGGCGTAGACCAGGTGGTCGGTCGCGTAGCCGGGTGACAGCGCCAGGCCCAGCAGCCCGCCCTCACCGCCGGAGAGCACGCCGGGGACGGTGCCGACCTCGGTCTTGGCGCCGCCCTCGGCCGCGACCCGGAGGATCCGCCCGTCGTCCCGCTCGGAGACCAGCAGGTCCCCACCGGGCAGCACCGCCAGGCCCCAGGGGGACCGGAGGCCGTCGGTGACGGTGCCCTGGACCGCCACCGACGGCGTCGCGGCGGGCGAGGCGGGCGAGGCGGGAGCGGGGGCGGAGGCCGGGGGCGAGGTCGTACCGGGCGAGGGTGCGGCGGAGGAGCAGCCCGCGGCCGCGACCGGCCCGAGCAGGAGGGCGAGCAGCACGACGGCGGTTCGGCGGAGCACCGGTGGGCCTCCCGGAGCGGGGCGGGTTCGGATGCGGCGCCACCCAGGACACCACATCCGCCCGCCACCGGGCGGGCAACCCGCCGCCGGGTGCCCGCGCAGGGCCGGCCGGACGATCTCGGCCGCCGCCCCTCCGGGCGCCCTCAGCCCGCGGCCACCCGGGTGCCCGCCCGCGGCACGATCACCGGCGCGCCGTCGCCGGGGGCCGCCAGCACGTCGCTGTCGATGTCGTAGAGGGCCCGGACCAGCGGCGCGTCCACCACCTCGCGCGGCCCGCCGCACGCGACGACCTCGCCGCCCCGCATCGCCACCACCAGGTCCGCGTACCGGGCGGCCGCCGCGAGGTCGTGCAGCACCATGACGACGGTGCGCCCGCCCGCCGCGACCTCGCGCACCAGCTCCAGCACCTCGACCGCGTGGCCGAGGTCGAGAGCACTGGTGGGCTCGTCGAGCAGGACCACCGGCGCGTCCTGCGCCAGCACCATGGCCAGCCAGCAGCGCTGCCGCTGGCCGCCCGAGAGCCGGTCCAGGCGGCGGTCGGCGAAGGCGTCGACACCGGTGGCGCGCAGCGCCCCGGCGGTGAGCCGCTCGTCCTCCGCCGACCACTGGCGGAAGAGGCCCTGGTGCGGGTGGCGGCCGTAGCGGACCAGCCCGGCCACGGTGACCGCCTCGGGCGCCTGCGGGCTCTGCGGGAGCAGGGCGACCCGGTGCGCGGCCCGGCGCGGACGCAGCCGCCAGATGTCCTCGCCGCCGACCAGCACCCGCCCGGCGTCGGGCCGGTGGAGCCGGGCGATCGAGCGCAGCAGGGTGGACTTGCCGCAGCCGTTCGGGCCGACGATCGCCACCACCCGCCCGGCGGGCAGGACGAGGTCGATCCCGTTCAGCACCGGGCGTCCCGGACCGTAGCCCGCCGTGAGCCCTTCGACCGTCAACTCCATGGCGTCCTCCTTCGGTTGGAGCGGATGCCGGGCGGCCGCGGGTCAGGACTTGGCGCCGAGCGCCTTGCCGATGTCGCCGATGACCACGTCCGCGGCGAGCGGGCCGCCGCGGGTGGACCAGACCGAGCCGTCCACGGTGACGGTGCGGTTGTTCTTCACCGCGCCCAGCTCCTGGTAGGCGGGCTTGGACTGGACGTCCTTCAGCGCGGCCTTGCCGTCGTCGGTGAGGGTGGAGAGGAACAGCCAGTCGCCGTCGATCTCGTTGATCTTCTCCAGGCTGAGCGCCGGGGTGTGCGCGTTGCCGTCCTTGTCCTGCGCCTTCGGACGGGTCAGGCCCATGTCCAGGGCGACGCCACTGGCGAACTGCTTCTTCTCCATCCAGCTCGGCCCGGTCGGGTTCCAGCGGACGATGGAGACCGCGGCGCCCTTGTTGGCGCCGAGCTCGCCGCCGGCCTTGGCCGCCTTGGCGTCGTAGTCGGCGATGACCTTGTTCGCCTGGTCCAGCTTGTTGACGGCGTTTCCGATGCCACGGAAGGAGAGCTTCCAGTCGTCGGTCGGCGCCATCGTGACCAGCGTGGCCGGGGTGATCTCGCGCAGCTGCTTGAGCACCTGCTCGTCCTGCATGTCGCCGGCCAGGATGAGGTCCGGCTTGGCGGCGATCACCTTGTCCATCACGGGCTGCAGCAGGTTGCCGACCACCGGGACGCCCTGCACCTTGTCCTTCAGGTAGGCGGGCGGCTCAGCCAGGCCCTGGCCGTTGGTGATGCCGACCGGCTTGAGCCCGAGGGCGAGCACCGCGTCCAGGTCCTCCTGGGTGAGGGTGACGATGCGCTTGGGCTCGGCGGGGATCTCGACGGCCTTGCCGGTGGCGTCCTTGACGGTCCGCCTGCCGCCGGCGTCCGCGGCCGGGCTGCCGGACGCGGCGGCCTTGCCGGAGGACGCCGCCTCGGCGGAGCCCTTGTCGGAGGAGCCGGACGAGCCGCAGCCGGTGAGCAGGAGCGCGGCCGCCCCGGTGGCGGCCAGCGCCTGGACCGCCCGGCGGCGGACGAGGTGGAGCGGGCTCTGGGCGGTCGACATGAGTGCCTCCGGGCAAGGGTGTTGCAGGGGAGTCGGGCCGGGCCGCGGCACATTCGGTGCAGGGCCGGGCGACCATCGGAACGCGATGACCATTAGGTTAGCCTTACCTTATGACATTGTCGCAAGTGGGTGCCGCCGAACCGCCCCGAACCGGCCCGGACGCCGTCCCCGGCCCCGCCTCCGACGCCAGGAACTCCGACGCCCGGAACGCCGCCCCCGGAACACCGAGTTCCCCACCCGAATCGCCGAGCACCGGCCCGTCCGCCCCGGACACCGGCCCGTCCGTTCCGCCGTCCGCACAGCTCGAAGCGCCGCCGGACGCGCCACGGACCGGCCCCCGCACCGCCTGGCTCACCGTCGGCGGCATCCTCGCCGCCCTGCTCGCGCTGACCGCGCTCTCGCTCTGCGTGGGCGCCGGCGAAATCGGCCCCGCCCGCGTGCTCGACTACCTGCTCGACCGCGGCGGCGCCCGCGCCGACAGCCGGCTCGCCCTGGTCGTGGGCGACCTGCGACTGCCGCGCACCCTCACCGCCCTGCTGGTCGGCGGTGCGCTCGGGGTGGCCGGCGCCCAACTCCAGTCCGTCACCCGCAATCCGCTCGCCGAGACCGGACTGCTCGGCGTCAACGCGGGCGCCTCGCTCGGCGTCGTCCTCGGCATCGCCGTCCTCGGCGTGCAGAGCAGCTACGGCTACCTCGCCTTCGCCTTCGGCGGGGCCGTGCTCGCCAGCGGGATCGTGCTGGCCTTCGCCGGCGGCCGGGGCGGCGGCTCGCCGATGCGCCTGGTGCTCGGCGGCTCCGCCGTCGGCGCGACCTTCGGCGGCCTGACCGGCGTTCTGATCGTCAACTCCCCCGAGGCGTACGACCGGTACCGGGTCTGGGTACTCGGCTCGCTGGCCGGTGTGGAGGGCTGGACGACACTGCGCCAGCTCGCCCCGGTGCTCGGCGCCGGCTTCCTGGTGGCCGCGGCGACCACCCGGCCGCTCGCCGCACTCGCCCTCGGCGACGACCTCGCCCGCGGCCTGGGCCACCGGCCCGGCGCCACCCGGGCGGCGGTCGCCACCGCCGTCACCCTGCTCACCGCGTCGGCGGTCGCCCTGGCCGGCCCGATCTCCTTCCTTGGCCTGCTGGCCGGCTTCCTCGCCCGCGCCGCCGCCGGACCGCGGGTCGGGCGGCTCACCCTGCTCGCCGGCCTGGTCGGCGCCTCCGTGCTGACCGGGGCCGACGTGCTGGCCCGGGTGGTGGCCCGCCCGTTCGAGGCACCGGTCTCCGTGATCGTCGCACTGATCGGCGCGCCCACCCTGATCGCCATCGTCCGCTCCCGGCGGATGGCCGCGCTCGGGATGACCGACACCGCGCCGGCCGGGTCCGCCCCCGGACGGCCGGAGGAGGCCGCCCGGCCGCCCCGGCCGGACGTGGTGCTGCGGCGCGGCGCACTCTCCGTCCTGCTCCCCCCCCGCTCCGCGCTGGCCGCGCTCGGCCTGGCGGGCGCGCTGCTCGTCGCCGTGGTGGTCTCCGCGCACGCCGGCCAGAGCGATCTCGACCTCGGCCGCACCTTCCGGGCGGTCTTCGGCCACGGCGACCGCCTCGACGTCCTGCTGGTGCAGAAGTTCCGGCTCGGCCGGATCGTCGCGGGCATCGCCGCCGGCGCCGCGCTCGGCCTGGCCGGGTGCCTCACCCAGACGCTCGCCCGCAACCGGCTCGCCACCCCCGAACTGCTCGGCGTCAACGACGGCGCGACGGCCGCCGTGCTGATCTCGGTCACCGCTTCGGGCGCGTTCGGCGCCTGGTGGGCCGGACCGCTCGGTGCGCTCGCCGCCGTCGCCGTGGTCACCGCGGTCTCCGGCGGGCTGGGCGCGCGCGGCTACCGGGTGCTGGTCGTCGGCCTCGCGATGTCGGCCCTCGCCTCGGCCGTCATCCAGGTGGCGATGGCCCGCCGCTCGCTCAACTCGGCCGGTTCGCTGTACGTCTGGACCTCCGGCAGCCTCAACGGCCGCGACTACGAGGTGGCCACGCCGGTCCTGGTCGGGCTGGCCGTCCTCGTCCCGCTCGCGCTGGTCGCCGCCCGCCGCCTGGCGGTGCTGCGCTTCGACGACAACGTGGCGTCCTCGCTCGGCGTCGACCCGAGCCGGGTGCGGCTCGCCTGCATGCTGCTGGCCGTCGCCCTGGCCGGCCTCGCCGTCGGCGTCTGCGGCCCGGTCGGCTTCGTCGCGCTGGCCGCCCCGGTGATCGCCGGGCGGCTCGCCGGGCCCGCCCGCGTCCCGGTGCTGGGCTCCGCGCTGGTCGGCGCGGTGCTGATCGTGCTCGCCGACACCCTCGGCCGGGTGCTGATCGGCGGTGTCGAGATCCCGGTCGGCATCGTCACCACCGTGCTCGGCGGCCCCTTCCTGCTCTGGGTGTTGCTCGGCCGCAAGAGCAACCCCGCCTGATCCCCGAGGAGTCACCACCGTGCAGAGCCACTTCCCGCCCTCCGACGAGGAGTTCTGGGCCCGCGTCGCCGCCGAGGGCGCACCGCTGGTGGACCCGGACCCGGACGACCCGGCCTACCGGCTGGTCACCTTCGTCCACCGCGACGAGCCGGCCGACGATCCCGCCGACGCCGTGCTCGCCCTCGTCCACACCGTCACCGACAAGGACCGGCACGCCGGCGACCTCGCCCCGCACCTGATGCGGCGCCGGCCGGGCGGCTGGTCCCACACCTACCGGCTGCGCGCCGACCACCGGGCCTCGTACCAGCTGTACCCGGTGCGGGGTGCCGTGCCGGGCACGGCGCGCGCCGACTGGCTCCGCGTCCTGGACGGCGCCCGCCCCGACCCGCTCGCCCCCGGCCCGCAGCTGCCCGCGCGCGACGGCCGCCGGCCGTCCTCGGTGCTCAGCCTGCCGGACGCCCCCGCCCAGCCGTACGCGCAGCGGCGCGCGGACGTGCCGCGCGGGCGGACGGTGGCCGCCGAGGTGGCGGGGCGCCGGGTGGACGTCCGCCTCCCCGCCGGAGCCGGCGCCGCGGCCGGGGCCGACGGCGGGCCGCTGCCGGTCCTGGTGCTGCTGGACGGCGAGATGTGGGGCGAGGTGCTGGCCGTCGGCGACACCCTCGACAACCTCGCCGCCGACGGCGTGATCCCGCCGACCGCCGCCCTGCTCGTCCACACCATGGGCCCGGGCCGCCCCGAGGACCTGAGCTGCAACCCCGGCTTCGTCGACCTCCTGGCCGACCGGCTGCTGCCGTGGGCCGCCGCCGAGCACGGCACGGCGCTCGCGCCGGACCGCACGGTGATCGCCGGCCAGAGCGCGGGCGGCCTGACCGCCGCGTTCGCCGCCTTCCGCAGGCCTGACCGGTTCGGCAACGCGCTCTGCCAGTCCGGCTCGTTCTGGTGGCCGGACGGGACGGATTTCGACGCCGGCAGCGAGTGGCTGACCAGGCAGTTCGCGGCGGAGCAGCGCCGGGAGGCGCGGTTCTGGGTCGAGGTCGGCCTGCAGGAGTGGATGCTGCTGACGCAGAACCGCCACCTGCGGGACGTCCTGGTGGCCCGCGGCTACGACGTCGCGTATCGCGAGTTCAACGGCGGCCACGACTACGCCTGTTGGCGCGGCGGCCTGGCCGACGGCCTGGTCCACCTGCTGGGCTCGCCCGCACGCAAGGGCTGAGGTCTGCCGCGACGACGGCGGGTCCGGACGCCGCGCGCCGGCGGGCCGGTACCCGCCGCGCGGGCGTGTTGACCCATGGTTCGTAGGCGATCGTCAACTAGTGTGCGTCGACAAGGTGACAGGTGACGTCACATCGACGAAAGGGCTGATCATGGTCGAGAACTACACGGATCTGCCGGCGCCGGAGTCCGTGCGCGTCATCGACTTCGACGAGGCGCAGGCCGTCCCGGGGATCGTGCCGGGCACGTTCATCCTCGTCGTCAGCGGGGTCATGCCCTACCAGAACATGACGGTCCGCCTGTCGCCGCGGGTCTACATCGAGCGGCCGGAGTACTGGGGCATCGAGGTCGTCGGCACGCTGCCCGGCATCGGACTCCCCGCGACCGCCCCGTACACCGTGTCCCTGCCGCTGGACGGCATCCTCGGGATCAGGGGGATCGAGGTGATCGGGGCGTACCGGTCCCAGCAGATCTCCGTGCCGTAGCCGCACCCGGCGCAGCACCCCCGGGGTCTGCGGACCCGGTCGAACCGTCCGGGTCCGCAGATCCTGGAGAGGGCCGGGCCTCCGGGGCGGCCGGAGGGGCCGTTCCCGTGCGGGCCACGAACCGGATTCTATACAATGTCACATTGTGACTCCTCGTCCGTTCCAGCCCTCCGTCGACTACCCGCCGCTGGCCAGGCTGCTCTCCGCCGCCGGGCCGAGGCCCGTCACGCCGGCGGAGCTGCGCGCCCAGGACGCCCAACTGCCGCCCACCGGAAGCCTCTTCGCCGGACCGGACGGAATGCTCACCGGTTTCGGACGGATCCGCCTCGTGGAGCCCGGCCCGGACGGCGAGCTCGCCGCCTTCGCCACCGCCTGGCGGGCGCCGTGGACGCCGCCCGGCGACATCGCCTCGCTCGTCGTCGGCACGAGGGGCCTGGCACCCGAGCGCCTGCTCCCCCTGATGGACGCCCTGGAACGCTGGGCCCGCGGCGCGGGCGCCCGGCGGATCCTCGGCGAACTGGCCCAGGGCCACCCGGAACTGCTCCGCCTCGCGATCCAGCGTGGCCACCGGATCGACGCACACATCCGAACGGCCACGGCCCGGCTGGACACCCTCCCGCCGGCCGTGCCCCCGCCCGGCATCCGCCTGAGCACCCTCGCGACCACCTCCGCCCCGCAGCCGGCCCTCCAGCTCTACCGGCTCTACCGCGAGACCCTGCGCGACAACCCCGGCTTCGTCGACGCGCTGCCCGACTTCGACCACTGGTACGCGGAGGCGGTGGCCGGCGAAGGGTGCCGCCCGGACTGGATGTTCACCGCGGAGTGCGCGGGCCGGATCGTCGGCGTCACCGCCGCCCGCGCCACCGGCGACCCGCGCACCTGCCACATCGACTACACCGGCGTGCTGCGCCCCTGGCGGGGGCGCGGCCTCGCCCGGAGCCTCAAGCTGCACGCGGCCCGACGCCTCGCCGGCCACGGCGTGCGGACCGCCCGCACCGAGGTCGAGGCCGGCAACGCGCCGATGGTCGCGGTCAATTCGGCCCTCGGGTACCGCTGGGGGCCGGGACACCACCGGCTGGTGAAGCAGCTCTGACCCCTCCCCGGCACCGGCACCGGCCACCCGCGCCACCGACCGCCCGCGCTACCGACCGCCGAGCAGTGACGGCCCGGCCTGGCTGGCCACCAGTTCCCGGTACGGGAGGCAGCGGGTCAGCAGGGTCGGGTGGTCGGCGGCGTCGACGACGGTGCCGCGGTTCATCATGATCACGTGGTCGGCCCGCTGGACCGTGGAGAGCCGGTGGGCGACCACGACCACGGCCCGGTGGCGGGCCAGGCGCTCCACGATCTCGCGGAACCGCAGTTCGTTGAGGCCGTCCAGCTGGCTGGTGGGCTCGTCCAGCAGGACGATGTCGGCGTCGGCGAGCAGCGCCCGGGCCAGCGCCATCCGCTGCCGCTGGCCACCGGAGAGGTCCGACTCGCGGCCCAGGACGGTGTCCAGGCCCCGCGGGAGGCGGGCGACGTCCTCGGTCAGGCCGACGGCGGCCAGCGCCTCGGCCAGCTCGCCGTCGGCGGCCGCGCCGGCCCGGCCGAGCTGCAGATTCTCCCGGGCGGTGGCTTCCAGCAGGGTGAACGCCTGGTCCACGTAGGCCATCCGGGCGCGCAGCGCGCCCAGCGGCCAGCTCCCGGTGTCGTGGCCGAGGACGCTGATCGCCCCGGCGGAGGGCCGGACGAACCGGCCGATGAGCGAGAGCGCGGTGGTCTTCCCGGCGCCGGACGGCCCGACCACCGCCGTCAGTCCGGTGCGCGGCACGCTGAAGGAGACGGCGCGCAGGGCGGCGTCCTCCGACCCGCCGTGGGTGTAGGTGACGGAGCGGAAGACCACGGCCGGGGCGTCCGGTGCCGGTGCCGGGGCGGTCCGGTCGGCGTCGTCCGGGTCGGCCTCCAGCGGCAGGGCGAGCAGGTCGTTGCAGCGGTCCCGGGCCGCCAGCCCCGCCTGGAGCCGTCCGAAGCCGGTGGCCAGGGTGTTCA
The DNA here is from genome assembly GCF_044747365.1 of Kitasatospora sp. NPDC090091. Classification (NCBI taxonomy): domain Bacteria; kingdom Bacillati; phylum Actinomycetota; class Actinomycetes; order Kitasatosporales; family Streptomycetaceae; genus Kitasatospora; species Kitasatospora sp. NPDC090091. The sequence goes on along the minus strand of NZ_JBIVDY010000018.1, from coordinate 168,969 downwards.
CGGACGGGACGGTCTGGAGCAGGTAGAGCAGGAACGCGGCGAAGGCCGCCACCTCCAGGTCGCCGGCCGCCATCCGGGCCCCGCCGGTGAGGATCACCGCGATCATCGCGAACTGGTTGCCGAGCGTCAGTACCGCGGGCACCAGCGCGCCGAGGCGGGCCCCGGTCAGGGAGACCGCCCGCAGCTCCTCGGCGTCCTCGGCCAGGGCCCGGTCGGCCACCGGTTCGGCCCGGTACGCCTTGATCGTGGTGAGCGCTTCGAGGTTGGCCGTGAAGCGCTGGGCGATCCGCCCGACCGCGTCCTGCTGTCCGCTCACGTTGGACCTCATCCGGCGCATGATCAGCAGCACCAGGACGGTCAGCACGGCGAGCGCGGCCACGGTGACGGCGGTGAGCACCCAGTCGATCCACAGCATCACGCCGAGGGTCGCGAGGACGCTGAGCGCGGCGAGCGGCAGCTGGGTCGCCACCTCGACCACCTGGCGCAGCAGCTGCGCGTCGGAGGTGACCCGGGCGGCGAGGTCGCCGGTGCCGCGGGCGCGCACCACGGGCAGCGGCAGCCGCAGCGCGTGCGCCATGATGCCGACCCGCAGGCGGTAGGTCATCCGCTCGCCGATCCGGGCGAGTTGGAAGCCCGAGAGGGCCTGGGCCAGTGCCCCGCCGACGGCGGCACCGGCCATCATCAGCAGGCCGGGGGCGAGCGAGCGGTGGGCGGAGAAGTCGCCGACGATCTTCTGCACCAGCAGCGGGAGCGCGAGCGCGGCGGCGGTGGCGGCCACGGCGAGCAGCAGGGCCACGACGAGCCGGACGGGCTGGGCGGCGAGTTCACGGCGCAGCCGGACCGGCGACGGCACGGGGGTCTCGGCGTTGGGGGGCTGGTCGGCCACGGGTTGCCTCTCTGCTGGGGCCGGTGTGCCGCCGCGGCCGGCCGGGCCGCGCGGGCGGCCGATCGGGGCAGACGGACCGGCGAGGACGGGCGGACACGGGCGGACACGGACGGGCGGGCACGGACCGGCGGCGCGGCGGAGGACTCGCGGGACCCCCGACGGGCCCGCCCCGGAACCCCGCCGACCACTTACCGGGCCGACCATTGGACCGGGCCGCAGCGGAGACCGCTGCGGCCCGGTGACCGGCCAGGTGCCCGGAGATCACCGGGCCGGCCTCGCCGTACTACCCCGCCCTACGGGCGGGGGTACGGCTCAGAGGCAGAGGAGCGTGCTGACCGTGCTGGTGCCGCAGTTGAGCACGCTCAGCGAGCTGGTGCTCGCGAGGGTGTCGTCGATCGGGGCCGCCTCGGTCTCGGGCAGCTCCATGGTCTGGAGGTCGAGGATCGCCATGACGTTCTCCTTCACTGTGCGGTGAATCACCCGGCCGGGCGGCCGGGAGCCTTGGGGGCGCGGCAGTCGCGCCCGGGGCGGACGGGCCGGGCGGCCCGTCAGCGGGGGGTGGGGCGCGAGCGCGGCGGTGCGGTGCCGGGCGCCCCGGTGAACGGGAGGAAGGGGGTGCCGGCGAGGGCCGTGCCCAGCGCCAGCAGCACTCCGGCGGAGCCGGTGGCGAGGTCGGTCGAGAGCCGGAGCAGCTGGTCGCCGGGGAAGGCGAGCCACCCCCGGTAGGGGATCTGGTGCAGGGCCAGCAGGGCGCGCTGCCGGTCCAGCAGCGTCGCACCGCCCGCCTCCCCCACGCCGGGGCCCTCGACCGGACCGACGGTGCCGGGCGGGGCGACGCCCGCGGCGCGCCTCTGGGTGAGCGCGAGGTAGCCGAGCAGTCCGGCCCGCCCGTTGAACAGACCGGGCTGGATGACGAACTCGGGCTCGCCGGCGCGCCGGATCGGCGCCTCCCGGTCCGCCAGGGCGGAGTCCGGCCGGTGGGCGAGCAGCGCGTCCAGCGCCAGCCCGATGCCCGCACTGCCGGTCTCGATGTAGGGCAGGACCCGGCGGCCGTCGACCACCTGGAGCGTCCCGTCGCCGACCCTGACGCACCGTTCGAGGTCCAGCTCCAGCAGGGTCTCGGCCTGGTCGAGCAGGGCGTGGTCGCCGGTGTGCTCGTGCAGCCGGACCAGGGCGAGCGCGGCACCCGAGGCACCGGCCAGCAGTCCGGCGCGGCGCCGGGGGTCGCTGTTCCCCGCCTTCTCCCACGCCCCGGCGGCGGACCTGGCCTGGGTGAGCGCCTCCTCCAGCAGCCGGTCGTCGCGGGTGGCGAGGGCGAAGTGGAGCAGTGTGAGGGCGATGCCGGGGCCGCCGGCGGCCAGGCCCGATCCCGGTTCGGCCCCTGCGGCCGCGGCCTCGGTGAGCCGGTGCAGGAGCTCCACCGCCTGCTCGTGCTCGCCCAGCAGGTCCAGGACGTAGGCCACGCCGTGGCCGCCCTGGTAGAGGCCGGCCGGGAGGGTGCGGCCGCGGGCGGCGGCGGCCAGCCAGCGGACGTGGCCGGGGTCGACGGCGACACCGGTGGCGTGCAGGGCGTAGAGCACGCCGGCCGCGCCGTGGGCCAGGCCGAGCCCGCCCTGGGTGAACTGGGCGACGTCGCCCGGGAAGAGCCGGTCGGCGCGGTCGGGGGTGGCCGCCGCGGCGATGCCGGCGGCGAGCGAGTCCCGGATCGCCGGCCAGTCGGCGACCGGCGCCTCCAGCAGCGCCCTGGTCTCGGCGCGGCCGAGGTCGAGTTCGGGGCGGGGCGTCCGGCCGTCGGCGGGGGCGGAGCCGAGGTAGCGGCGGATGTCGTCGGTGTAGCCGGCCGGCACCGGGAAGCGGCGTTCGACGGCGTCCGCCAGCTGCCCGGCCTTGCCCGGGTCGAGGGCGGTGAGCTGGACCAGCGGGAAGAAGAGCCAGAGGCGGAGCGCCGCCAGCCCGTACCGGTCGATGTCCGCCCCGGTGTAGCCGAGCGGTGCGGTGAATCCCGCGGCTCCCAGCGCGGGCCGGAGGAAGTCGTCGAGGGTGCTGGCGAGTTCGAAGTCGATGAAGCTGAGCTCGCCGTCCGGTCTGATGATCAGGTTGCGCGGGTGGAGGTCGCCGAAGACCACGCCACGGGCGTGGATCCCCGCCAGGGCCCGCTCCACCTGCTCGACGATCGCGAGGGCGTCGCGGGTGTACTCGGCGACGGCCTCCTCGTCGGTGCCGGGGTGGATCAACGGGTAGCGGGCCGTCAGCCACTCGCTGAGGGACTGCCCCTCGACGTACTCCTGGACCAGGAACTCGTGCTCCCAGGCGGTCAGCAGTCCGTGTTCGGCGGGCACGCCGGGTGCGCCGGCGAGGCGGGCGAGGATGCCGTGCTCGTTGCGGAGCCGGGTCACCGCGTCGACGCCGCGCTGGTCCAGGCCGGCGAACGGACGGGCCTCCTTCAGCACCACCGGCGGCCGGTCCGCGCCGCCGCGGGCCAGGTAGACGCCGCCGGCGTTGGAGAAGTGCAGGACGCGCTCCACCGTGTACGGCAGCCCGGTGTCCTGCTGGGCCGCGCGCTCGGCCACGGCCGCGGCGATGCAGTCCGGGACGGGCGCCCAGGGCGGGACGGCGAAGCCGGCACCCCGGACGTCCGGGACGAGCCGTCCGTCCGGCCCGGTGAGGGCGAGCACCCGCTCCCCCTGCTCGTTGCGGCAGTAGCGCTCGGCGAAGCCGCCGTACCGGAGGTAGAGCGGCCCGTCGGCCCAGCGCAGGTCGCTGAGGATGTAGGGGCCCTTGCGGCCGGCCAGCAGCCGGCCGAGCCCGTGGAGACATCGCTCCAGCTCCGCGTCGTCCACCGGGTACAGCGTGCAGAACTTCCCGCTGGAGCCGCGTGGCGCGTACTTGGAGTTCTGCACCTGGAGGATCGGCAGCCCGCGCAGGAACTTGAAGGTGATGCGCTCGCTCAGGCAGTAGGAGTGAACGGTCTCCAGAACCTCCTCCGCGGTCTCGGTGCACGAGGAGACGTGGATCTTCCAGCCCTGGTCGGGGATCCGGACGCCGGTGGGACGCACGACGGACCACATCTCCAGCTCGCTGCGCTCCCAGCCCTCGGGCAACGGCCGGGTGACGGCGGCGAACTCCTCGTGCGCTCCCCAGCGCCGGGGCGAGTCGTAGAAGAGCGGGTCGGCGTAGGCGTAGGCCTCGTACCGGTTGTCCAACGGAACCCTCCTCGGTGCAGGGATCTGCGCAGGCGGGACGACGGAGAATGCTGGTGATGGTGGAGAGCCGGTGTCTGTCGCGCCCGGCGTCGCGGAAGTGCCGGCCGGAAGCCACGGTGTGGAAGTGCCGTATGGCGATGCGACCATCAGAATAGTGGAGCCACAGAGGATCCATCTGCAACGGCGCACTTTCCATACGACGGAACGATTCTGCGCACCGGATCGCGCCCCGATCCGGCCTGCGAGCCGGGCGCGGGACGGTGCGCCACCGCATGGCGCGGACAGGCCGGGACAGTGCGTGCGCGCCGCCCGGGGCGATCACCCCGGCGCGGCCGACCGGCCGGGAGCCACCCACCTCACCTGCGACGATGCCGTTGCTCCGCCCCAGCCCGGGCGGCGGCGGCCGGACCGGCGCCCCCGTGGCGGGCTCCGGCGCACGCCCGGCGGAGGGCGGGATTCCGCCTCTCGGCGTTCACCTGCCCGGACACCGGGAATCCTCCAGAATTGGCGAACGTAATATCATCTGCCGCATCTCTGTTCTATTAAGGAATTTATCCACGGACGCGGATTATTCCTTTCCGCTCGGCGCCCCGAGGGCCCGGAAACGCCCGACGGCACCCGAAAGCACCCGCGGAGGGCACCCGGAAATACGGCCGACCCCGGGAACCGCCGGGCGAAACCGCGGCGAGCCCGCCCCCGAAAGGCCGGGGGCGGGCTCGCGCGGGTCCTGCCGTGCTAATCCGGCGGCGGCCCCGGGGCCTCGCGGGGGAGGCGGGCCGCGACCAGCGTGCCGGCGGCGACCAGCACCGCCGTCAGGAGCAGCGCCGCCCGGTAGGGGCCGGGCTCGGCCGCGTGGGTGCCGTCCTCGGCGAGAACGCCGACCAGGGCGGCCGTGGCGGCGATGCCGAGGGCCCCGCCCAGGGTGCGGACGATGGTGAAGAGGCCCATCGCCCGTCCCATCGCGGGCGGCGGCACGTCGGCGAAGCCGGCGATCTGCAGGGTGAGCACCGCGGTGCCGAGGATCAGCCCGATGCCGAACATCAGCGCCCGGACCGCCCAGGCGTTCCCGCCGACGCCGGGGGCGGCGAGCGCGGCCAGCACGAGGGCGGCGAGGAGCAGCGCCGGCACCGCGAGCCGGCGCGGGCCGATCCGGGGCAGCAGGCGGTCCACCACCTGCGAGGCGGCCATCAGGCCGATCGCCTCCGGGAAGACGCTCAGCCCGGCGTCCAGGGCGGAGCCGCCGAGGGCCGCCTGGTGGAGCAGCGGGAAGACGAACAGCGCGCCCATCAGTGCGGCGGAGGTCAGCAGGGCCAGCCAGGTGGCCGCGCCGAAGACCCGGTCGGCGAGCAGTCTGAGGTCCACCAGCGGGTCGTCGGTGCGCAGCTGGTGCCGGACGGCGGCGCAGAGCAGCAGGAGGCCGAGCACCCCGGCGGTCGCGACGCCCGGGGAGGACCAGCCGTGCGCCGGGCCGAAGCCGAGCGCGTAGGTGAGCAGGGCGAGGCCCGGGGTGGCGAGCAGGAAGCCGGCGGTGTCGAAGCGGCCGGCCCGCTCCTCCTCACCCGCGGGCAGGCCGAGCAGACCGGTGAGGACGGCGGCCGCGCCGATCGGCACGTTCACCAGGAAGAGCCAGTGCCAGGAGAGGTGTTCGGTGAGGAAGCCGCCGAGCGGCGGGCCGAGGGCGGGCATCAGCGCGGTCGGCACGATCAGCACCTTGCCCAGCCCGGCGCGCTCGTGCGGTGCGAAGGCGCGGAAGAGCAGCGTCATCCCGACCGGGGTGAGCAGCCCGCCGGCGACGCCCTGGACGGCCCGGGCGGCGGAGAGCGTACCGAGGCCGGACGCGGCGGCGCAGAGCGCGGAGGCGAGCGTGAAGCCGGCCAGCGCGGTGAGGAAGACCCGCTTGACGCCGTACCGGTCGCCGAGCCAGCCGGCCACCGGCAGGCCGAGGGCGAGGCCGACCAGGAAGGCGGTCTCCACCGCGTTGGCGGCGGAGACCGGTCGGCCGAAGTCCTCGGCGATGGTGAACAGCGCGGGGTTGACGATCGTCGAGTCCAGGCCGTTCATGCACATCGCGGCCGTGTAGACGACGACCACCGCGACGCGCCCGGCGAACCGGGGGCGCGCCGCGGGGGCCGGGGCTGCGGCGCCGGTCACCGTACCGGGCACAGGTCGGTCCAGTGGGTGGTGATCCAGTCCAGCGCCTCGGCGCGCGGGCAGGGCCCGTGGGCGGCGGTCCAGCCGGCCGGGACGGCGGCGAAGGCCGGCCAGAGCGAGTGCTGGCCCTGGTCGTTCACGAGGGCGAGAAAGTCGCCGTCGCCGTCGAAGGGGTTGGCGGGGGCGTCACTCATGGGTGGCGTTCTCCAGGGTTGCGAGGTGTTCGGCGACCACGCGCGCGATGTGCGCGATCGGCTCGGGCAGCGTCATGTCCTTGTGCGAGCAGGCGACGTCGGTGTTGTGGATCCGGCCGGCCGTGTAGGGGGCCCAGAGTTCGGGCACCAGGGTCTCGTCGATGGTGTCGACGGTGGCGCGGAAGAACAGCACGTCGCCCTCGAAGCGGCGGTGGTCGTAGCCGCGGACCAGGTGGTTGGTGTTGAGGTAGATCCGGTTGAGCGCCTCGACCGTGGCGTCGTCCAGGCCGGCCAGCGGGCTGCCCTCGCGGCGCAGCAGCTCGGTGACGTGGGCGAGTTCGAGCGGGCGGCCGTCGAGGTCCGCGGGGCCGTAGCCGCCCATGGTGAGCAGCGCCTCCAGGGCTTCGGCCTGGTCGGGCACCGGCAGCTCCCGGAAGCCCTCGGCCGGGTAGGCGTCGAGGACGGCCAGCAGCTCGACGGTGCAGCCGAGTTCCTGCAGCCGGACGGCCATGGCGTGGGCGATGATGCCGCCGGTGGACCAGCCGAGCAGCCGGTAGGGGCCGTCGGGCCGGACCTCGCGGAGCCGGTCGACGTAGTGGGCGGCCAGCTCCTCCAGGGTGCGCGGCAGCGGCCGGCCGGCGGTGGCGGCGCCGACGCCCTGGGCCTGGAGGCCGTAGATCGGCACGTCGGCGGGCAGGTGGCGGATCAGGCCGGTGTAGCACCAGCTGAGGCCGCCGGCCGGGTGGACGGCGAACAGCGGGGCCTGCCTGCCGGGGGCGGCGGGCCGCAGCGGGAGCAGGACGTCCAGGGCGTCGGCGCCGCGCACGTCCGCGGCGAGGGCGGTGTCGAGGGCGGCCGGCGTCGGGGCCTGGAAGAGGGTGCCGATGCCGACCTCCAGGCCGAGGACGGCGCGGATCCGGCCGGCCAGGCGGACGACCAGCAGGGAGTGGCCGCCGAGGGCGAAGAAGTCGTCCTCGGGGCCGACCGCCGGCCGGCCCAGCACCTCGGCGAAGAGCTCGCAGAGCTGCTGTTCGCGCGGGTTGCGCGGGGGCCGGCCGCCGCCGCCCGCGGGGGCCTCGGGGGCGGGCAGGGCCCGGCGGTCGAGCTTGCCGTTGGCGGTCAGCGGCAGCTGCTCCAGCAGCACGACCGCGGAGGGGACCATGTGGACCGGCAGGTCGGCGGCGGTGTGGGCGCGCAGCTCGTCGGCGGTGGGCTGCGCGCCGCCGGCGGCCGGCGCCGGTACGGCGTAGCCCACCAGGCGCTTGTCGCCGGGCACGTCCTCGCGGACGATCACGGCGGCGTCGGCGACGCCCGGGTGGGCCGCCAGCACGGCCTCGATCTCGCCGAGTTCGATCCGGAAGCCGCGGATCTTGACCTGCTGGTCGGCGCGGCCGAAGTACTCCAGGACGCCGTCGGCGCGGCGGCGGGCGAGGTCGCCGGAGCGGTACATCCGGGTGCCGCGTTCGCCGAACAGCCCGGCGTGCGGGTCGGCGACGAAGCGTTCGGCGCTGAGTGCCGGGCGGCCGAGGTAGCCGCGGGCCAGGCCGGCGCCGGCCACGTACATCTCGCCGGTGACGCCGGGCGGGACGGGCTGCAGGTGCGGGTCGAGCACGTAGACGCGCAGGTCGGGGATGTTGACGCCGATGGTGCTGCTGGTGCCGGCGGCGGCGCTCGCCCGGTCGAGGGCGATGTGGGAGACGTGCACGGTGGTCTCGGTGATGCCGTACATGTTGACCAGCACGGGCGCGTCGTCGGCGTGCCGCTCGTACCAGTCGTCCAGGCGGCCGAGTTCGAGCGCCTCGCCGCCGAACACCACGTAGCGCAGGGCGAGTCGGCGGCCGGGCTGTTCCCGGTCGGCGGCGCTGAGCTGGTAGAAGGCGGACGGGGTCTGGTTGAGCACGGTGACCCGTTCGCGGGCGAGCAGGTCGAGGAAGGCCGCCGGGTCCCGGCTGACCAGGTGCGGGACGACGACCAGACGGCCGCCGTGCAGCAGGGCGCCCCAGAGCTCCCAGACCGAGAAGTCGAAGGCGTAGGAGTGGAAGAGCGTCCAGACGTCCTCGGCGCCGAAGCCGAACCAGTGGTCGGTGGCCGTGAACAGCCGGACCACGTTGTGGTGGGTGACCGGGACGCCCTTGGGCCGGCCGGTGGAGCCCGAGGTGTAGATGACGTAGGCGACGTCGTCCGCGGTGAGCGGCCGGGTGCGCTCGTGCTGGGCCAGCGGGGTGGCCGGGTGGGCGTCCGGCTCGCCGCCGTCGACCAGGATCTGCGGCACCCGGTGGGCGGGGAGGCGGTCGGCGGTGGCGGAGTCGGTGAGCAGCGCGGCGGGCGCGGCGTCGGCCAGCATGTAGGCGAGCCGGTCGGCCGGGTAGTCCGGGTCGAGCGGCAGGTAGGCCGCGCCGGACTTGGCCACCGCGAGCAGGGCGGTGACGAGTTCGAGCGAGCGCGGCAGGGCGAGCGCGACGATGGTGCCGGGGCCGATGCCGCGGGCGGCCAGCAGGCGGGCCAACCGGTCGGCGCGGGCGGAGAGTTCGGCGTAGTCGAGGCTGTCGCCCCGGTGGCTGACGGCGGTCGCGGCCGGGTTGGCGCGGGCGGCGGCCTCGAACAGTTCGGGCAGGGTGGCGCCGGGGGCGGTGGCGACCGGGGTGCCGTTCCACTCGACCAGGGCCCGGTGCCGCTCCTCCGCACTGATCAGCGGGAGCAGGCCGATCGCGGTGTCGGGCGCGGTGGCGGCGGCGGTCAGCAGCCGGGCGAGCCGGTCGGCGAGCGCCTGTGCGGTGGCCCGGTCGAACAGGTCGGTGCGGTACTCCAGGAAGCCGGCGATGCCGCCGCCGGGCCGCTCGCCCGCGTTGAGGGTGAGGTCGAACTTGGCGGTGCCGGAGGGCACGGCGGCGATCTGGGCGGTGAGCCCGCCGCCCATCGCGAACCCCGCGTCGGGGACGCTCTGCCAGGCCAGCATGACCTGGAACAGCGGGTGCCGGGCGAGTGAGCGGGGCGGGTTGAGCTCCTCGACCAGCCGGTCGAACGGCAGGTCGGCGTGGTCGTGGGCGGCCAGTACGGTGGACCGGACCCGGTCCAGCAGCGCGCGGAAGGTCGGGTCGCCCGAGGTGTCGGTGCGCAGCACCACGGAGTTGACGAAGTAGCCCACCAGGGCGGCGGCCTCGTCGCCGTCACGGCCGGCGACGGGCGTGCCGACCGGGATGTCGGTACCGCAGCCGTGCCGGGTGAGCAGCGCGGCGAGACCGGCCTGGACGGCCATGAAGACGGTGGTGCCGGTGGTGCGGGCGAGCGCCGCCAGGGCCGCGTGGGCGGCCGGCTCCAGGGTGAACGGCACGGTGGCGCCGTGGTGTCCGGCGACCGCCGGGCGCGGCCGGTCGGTGGGCAGGTCGAGCTGGTCGGGCAGGCCGGCGAGGGCCTTGCGCCAGTGGTCGAGCCGGCGGACGGCGAGCGGGCTGGGCGCTTCGGCGGTGCCGAGCAGCTGCCGCTGCCAGGCCACGTGGTCGGCGAACTGCACGGTGAGCTCCGGCAGTTCTGGCTCACGACCGGCGCTCCGGGCGGCGTAGGCGGCGGCCAGGTCGCGGGCCAGCGGGGTGGTGGAGGCGCCGTCGCCGGCGATGTGGTGGAGCAGCAGGAGCAGGGTGTGGCGGCCGTCCGGTTCGGCGAACAGGGTAGCCCGCAGCGGCCGTTCGGCGGCGAGGTCGAAGGCGTACCGGACGGCCTCGGCGAGCGAGCCGCCGTCGTGCAGCGGGACGTCGGCGGCCGGCAGGACGCGCTGGTACGGCTCGCCGTCGGCGGGCTCGACGCAGACGGTGCGCAGGGTCTCGTGCCGGGCCGCGAGGTCGGTGACGGCGCGGGCCAGGGCGGCGCGGTCGAGCGGGCCGGTCAGGGTGAGGACCAGCGGGATGTTGTAGGTGGGGCTGGGGCCTTCGAGCCGGTGCAGGAACCAGAGGCCGCGCTGGGCCGGCGAGAGCGGGAGCCGCTCGGCGCGCGGCGCCGGCACCAGCGCCGGGCGCGGTTCGGGTGCCGACCGCTCGCGCAGCAGGGCGGCGAGGGCGGCCGGGGTGGGGTGGCGGAAGACGTCGGCGAAGCCGACGGCCGCGCCGAGGGTCTCGCGCAGCCGGGCGGCCAGCCGGCCGGCCAGCAGCGAGTGGCCGCCGAGCTCGAAGAAGGAGGCGGACCGGCCGGGGGCCTCGGGCAGGCCGAGGACGGCGGCGAACAGGCCGCAGACCACCTCCTCCTGCGGAGTGGCCGGCGCGTCGCCGCCCGCCGGCGCGTCGGCGGGCGGCTCGGGCAGGGCGCGCTGGTCGAGCTTGTCGTTGCCGGTGCGCGGCAGCGCGTCCAGGACGAGCACGGCGGCGGGCACCATGTGCTCGGGCAGCCGTTCGGCGAGGGCGGCGCGCAGCGCGTCCGGGTCGGGCGCGGTACCGGGCGCGGGGACGGCGTAGCCGAGCAGCCGCTTGCCCTGCGGGCCGGGCCGGGCGATCACCACGGCCTGCGCCACGTCCGGGAGCCCGCCGAGGACGGCGGCGATCTCGCCGGGCTCGATCCGGAAGCCGCGGATCTTCACCTGGTCGTCGGCGCGGCCGAGGAACTCCAGGGTGCCGTCGGCGCGGCGGCGGGCGAGGTCGCCGGTGCGGTACATCCGGCTGCCGGGCGGGCCGAACGGGTCGGCGGAGAATCGCTCGGCGGTGAGGTCGGGGCGGCCGAGGTAGCCGCGGGCCAGGCAGGCGCCGGCCACGTAGAGCTCGCCGGGGACGCCGTCGGGGGCGGGGCGCAGCGAGGCGTCGAGGACGTAGGCGCGGGAGCCGCGGACCACCCGGCCGACGGGGGTGCCGTCCGGGCCGGGGGTCCAGGAGTAGGCGTCGACGGTGGTCTCGGTGGGCCCGTAGAGGTTGAGCGGGGCGAGGCCGTCGACGGCGGTCAGCCGCCGCCAGAGGGCGTCGGGGGTGGCCTCGCCGCCGACCACCAGCACCGCCGGGCGGTGCCGCCCCTCGTCCAGCAGGCCTTCGGCGAGGAGGACTTCGAGGTAGGAGGGGGTGACGTCGAGGTAGTCGATCCGCTCCCGGTCGACGTAGCGGGCCAGGGCGGCCGGGTCGCGGTAGGTGTCGTCGTCCAGCAGGTGCAGTTCGTGGCCGTGGACCATCCACAGCACCGGGTCCCAGGAGGCGTCGAAGGCGAACGAGGCGCTGTGGGCGACGCGCAGCCGGGTGCGGCCGGTGCGGGCGAGGGCGGGGGCGATGTGGTCCTCGCCGTGAGCGGCGTGCAGGTTGGCGAGCGAGGCGTGGGTGACCACGACGCCCTTGGGGCGGCCGGTGGAGCCGGAGGTGTGCAGCAGGTAGGCGGTCTGTTCGAGGGCCGGCCCGGGGAGCGGCTGCGCGGTGGCCGGCGAGGAGGCGGGCAGCGACGCGCCGGGCAGCAGCCCGAGTGCGGTCCGGACGGCCGGGTCGTCGAGGACGACGGCGGGCCTGCCCGGGCCGTCGGGGCCGTCCGCGCCGCCCGGGAGCGCCGCGAGGGCGGCGGCGGCGCCGACGGCGCAGACCGGGCGGGCGTCGGCCAGGATGTCCGCGATCCGCCGGCGCGGGTGGGCGAGGTCGAGCGAGAGGCAGGCGCCGCCGGCCTTGAGCACCGCGAGCATGGCGACGAGGGTGTCGGCGCTGCGCGGCAGGGCGAGCGCGACGGGCCTCCCGGCGCGCACCCCGAGGGCGGCCAGGCGGTGGGCGAGGCGGTCGGCGGCGGCGTCCAACTCGGCGAAGGTGAGCACGGATTCACCGCTCCGCAGGGCGACGGCGTCGGGGGTGCGGGCGGCCTGCTCGGCGAAGAGCACCGGCACGGTCCGGGTGACGGCGGGCTCGGCACGGCCGGCCGTGGCACGGCGCAGCGCCTCGGCGTCCAGCAGGTCGATGCGGGCGATCGGCGTCTGCGGGTCGGTCAGCAGCAGCTCCGCGAGCCCGTCGAGGTAGCGGAGCAGGCCGTCCCGGTGGGCGGCGAGCGCGTCGGCGGCGTAGCGCGCCGGGTCGGCCTCCAGGAGGAGGCGCAGGGCGCCGTCGGGCCCGGGCGAGACCGCGAGGGCCAGGTCGTCGACCGGGCCGGCGGCGAGGTTGCGGACGGTGCCGGGCAGGCCGGCCAGGTCGAGGTCGCGCTCGAACGCCTTGATGTTGACCATCGGGCCGAACAGGGCGCGCCGCTCGCCGGTGAGGGCGAGGTCGCGGCGCAGGTCCTCCAGCGGGTAGCGCTGGTGGCGGCGGACGGCGCGGAGCTCCAGGACGACGCGGCGCAGCAGGTCGGCGGCGGCGTCCCCGGGGTGCACGGCGAGGCGCAGCGGCAGCACGTTGGCGGTGGCGATCGGGGTGCGCAGGGCGGCCGGGCCTCGGCGGTTGGCCAGCGGCAGGCCGAGCACGACGTCCTCGGTGCCGGCCAGGCGGTGCAGGTAGCCGGCGGTGGCGGCGATGACCAGCTCGGCCCAGGTGGCGCGGACGGCGCCGGCGGCGCGTTCCAGACGGGCGAGCGTGCCGGCGGGCAACTCGGCGGCCAGGCGCGGGAGTCGGCCGGCGGCGGGGGCCTCCGCGGCGGAGGCCTCGGCGGCCGGGGCACCGGCCGCGGCGGTGGGCATCGCGGCGGGCATCGCGGGGAGCGTGGCCGGGCCCCCGGCGCCGGCCAGCCGGTCGCGCCAGAACGCCTGGTCCGCGGCGTAGTCGGCGCTGTCGCGGTAGGCGGCCTCCTCGGCGGCGGCCTCGGCCGGGGTGGCGAACGTGCGCGCGCCGGGCTGCTCCCCCGCGACGTACGCGGTGTACACCTCGGCGACCCGGTCGCCGATCAGGGTGAGCGCATAGGCGTCCACGGCGAGGTGGTGGACGCGCCGGTACCACCAGTGGCGGTCCTCGCCGAGCCGGATCAGGGCCTGGGTGAAGAGCGGGCCCTCGGCGAGGTCGGCGGGCCCGGCCAGGTCGGCCCGCATCCAGGCCTCGGCCTCGGCGTCCGGGTCGACGGCGGCGCGCAGGTCGAGCCGGTGCAGCGGCCAGGGGCGGCCGGGCCGCAGCCGCTGGCGCGGGGCGCCGTCCTCGGCGGCGACGACCACCGCGCCGAGCGCGTCCGCCTCGCCGACGGCCTGCCGCAGGGCACCCTCGAAGAGGTCGGCGTCGAGCGGGCCGGCGATCTCGACGGCGTCGCCGGTGTTGTAGACCGGGCTGCCGGGGTCGAGCGCCTGGGCGTACCAGATCGCCGCCTGGGTGGCGAGCAGCGGTACGTCGGCGGGATCGGCGACGGGGTCGGACGCGGCCTGGTGGGGACGCATGGTTCTGAGAGCTCCTCGGGTCCGGCGAACGGAACGCCTACTTAGGTTAGCCTAAGCTATCTTCATATTGTCTGGTCAACCGCCCGTCATGGCACGGGCCCTGACGCCTCCGGAGGCGCCGATGTCCCCCCTGAACGCGAACCCGCCCGGCCCCGGGACCGCGCCCGAGACCGCCGCGGAGGCGCGCGGGGACACGGCCGCGGGCGGGCGCCGGGGCGGTACGGCCGGCCCAGGAGGCCCAGCAGGTGCAGCCGCTGCGGGCGTGGCCGCATCGGGTGCGGCCCCTGCGGGCGTGGCCGCGCTCGAACGGGCCGGCCTCAAGGCCGCCGTGCGCGAGCGCGTCCACGCGCACCGCGACGAACTGCTCGCACTCAGCCGCCGCCTCCACGCCCACCCCGAGACCGCGTTCGAGGAGCACCGCGCCGCCGCCTGGTGCGCCGGGCTGCTGCGCGACCACGGCTACGCGGTCACCGCCCCCGCGCACGGTCTGCCGACCGCGTTCACCGCCACGATCGGCTCCGGCCCGGTCACCGTCGCCCTGGTCTGCGAGTACGACGCGCTGCCCGGGCTCGGCCACGCCTGCGGCCACAACCTGATCGCCGCCGCCGGCCTGGGCGCCGCCCTCGGCCTCGCACCGCACGCGGACCGGCTCGGGCTGACCGTCCGGGTGATCGGCGCCCCGGCCGAGGAGCGCGGCGCCGGGAAGGCGCTGCTGCTGGACGCCGGGGCCTTCGCCGGCGTGGACGCCGCGATGATGGTCCACCCCTGCCCGGTCGAGGTCGCCGACTTCCGCTCCTTCGCGCTCGGCACCCTCGCCGTCCGCTACACCGGACGGGCGGCCCACCCCAGCCTCAACCCGCACGAGGGCCGCAACGCCGCCGACGCCCTCACCGTCGCCCAGGTCGCGCTCGGCCTGCTGCGCCAGCAGTTGCCGCCGCACTGGCGGGTGCACGGCATCACCACCGCCGCCGGGACGGCCCCCAACCTGATCCCGGACACCGCCACCGCCGAGTACGAGATCCGCGCCTCGGCCGCCGAGGACCTGGCGGAGCTGCGCACCCGGGTGGAGGACTGCTTCCGCGCCGGCGCCCTGGCCACCGGCTGCGAGGTCGAGCTGACCCGGCCGGAGCCGGACTACCTGGACTTCCGCAGCGACGCCGGCCTGCTCGCGCTCTGGCGCGCCAACGCCCGCGCGCTGGGCCGGCCGGAGCCGGTCGAGAGCGGGCCGTTCGCCTGCACCGACATGGGCAACGTCTCGCACCTGCTCCCCGCGATCCACCCGGTGCTGGACATCACCGGCGGCGCCTGCGCCCCGCACGAACCGGCCTTCGCCGAGGCCGCCGTCTCCCCCGAGGCCGACCGCGCCGTGCTGGACGGCGCGATCGGGATGGCGTGGACGGCGGCCGACTTCGCAGCCGGCCACCCGGGCGCAGCCGTGCACGGGGGCGCGGCCGGCCGCTGACCGACCCGCCCCGGCGCCGGGCCGCTCTCCCCCGAACGCGGCAGGCAACCGGCGCCGGGTCAGTCGCGTCCGAGCAGGACGTGCACCGGCGCCGGGCCGGGCTCCGGGAGCAGGCCGCCGAGGACGGCCGGGGCCGCCCGCAGCGCGGTGACGCCCAGCTCCCGGACCAGCCCGCCCACGTCGGCGGGCCGTTCCGGACCGGCCAGCACCAGCGCCGCACCGGTCCGCAACGGCCAGAAGAACTCCCAGAGTGGCAGCCCAAGTTGCAGCACCCGGTCACCCGGCCCGAGCCGGTAGGCGGCCTGCAGCTCGCGCACCCGCCGGTCCGCCTCGCCGTGCGTCAGCGCGACGCCCGCCGGCCGCCCGCCGGGGCCGTAGCCCAGGCAGAGCGGGTGCTGCGGCGTCAGCGCGCGCGGCGGGTCGGTGGCCAACTCCGCCGCAAACTCGGCCGGTCCGGGCCGGACCGCGCCCGGCACACCCTCCCCCAGGACCGCGACCGGCTCGGCGTCGGAGCGCAGCCAGGCCAGCCGGCCGGGGGCGTCAGCCGGGTCCAACGGCAGGTACGCCGCACCGGACTTGGCGATCGCCAGCAGCGCCGGCAGCACGTCGGCCGGGCGGGCGAGCGCCAGGCCGACGACCGTGCCGGGGCGGGCGCCGAGGCCCGCCAGGTGCCGCGCCAACCGGTTGGCGCCCGCGTTCAGCTCGCCGTACGACACCTGCGTGCCGTCCGCGAACAGCAGCGCGGGCGCTCCGGGCGTCCGGGCGGCCTGCGCCTCGACCGGGCCGACCACGGTGGTGGGCGGCCGCTTCACCGGCGCGGTGCCCGGCGTCAGCACGTCGGCCCGGTCCATCAGGACGCGCCCAGCAGCTCGGCCCAGGCCTCCACGGCCGGCCGCTCGGCCAGCTGCGGAAACGACACCTCGGCGCCGTCCGCCCGCCACCGCTCGGCCAGGGCCATCAGCCGGACCGAGTCCAGGCCCCAGTCGACCAGGTTCTCGTCCAGCGGGATGTCCGCCGGGTCCTCGCCCAGCAGCTCGGCCACCTCGGCCCGGATCCGCTCCACGGTGAAGGCCATGCCCGTCACTTCCCCACTTCCCTTCGAAATGCGTCGAGTTCGGCGTCGTCGCCGGTTCAGGCGGCGCCGAGGACGGCGTCCGCGGTGGTGACCACGCCGCAGCGGCCGGCCACCCAGGCGAGCGCGGCGCGGTGCTCGTCCGCGCCGAAGTCGGCGACCGCGTCGGCCACCACGAAGGCCTCGATGTCGCGCATCCAGGCGTCGCAGGCGGTGGCCTGCACCCCGATGTGCGCGTAGACGCCGGTGATCACCAGCTGGTCGCGGCCCTGGGCGCGCAGCAGTTCGGCCAGCTCGGTGCGGGCGAAGGCGCTGTACTTCCACTTGGTCAGCAGGATGTCCCGCCCGCCCGGGGCGACGGCGTCGGCGACGGCCGCCGCGCGCGGGTCGTCCGGGATGCCGGGGCCCCAGAAGTCCTGCTGGAGGCCGCGCTGTTCCGGGCTCTGGCCGCCGGGCTGCGCCGAGTAGACGACCGGGACACCGAGGCGCTCGGCCTCCTTGCGCAGCCGGTTGACGTTGGCGAACAGCTCGGTGACCGGCGCCGCGCCGGTGTCGAAGGCGTCCAGGAAGTGGTTCTGCAGGTCGTGCACCAGCAGCACGGCGCGCGACGGTTCGACCGTCCAGGCGACCCGGTTCGCGGGCAGCTCGTCGGCGGCGGGCATGGGATAGGAGGGGATGCGGGGCAGGCCCACGGCGGTGCTTCCTTCGGTCTCAGGGGGTGGGGACTCTCAGGGGGTGGTGAGGGCGGCCGCGACGGCAGCCCGCAGGTCCTTCTTGCTGACCTTGCCGATCCCGGTGGCGGGGAACGCGTCGACGAACTCCACCCGGTCCGGCACCTTGTAGTCGGCGAGTCCGCGCGAACGCACGAACCGCTTCAACTCGACCGGCTTCGGCGGCCGTTCGCGTTCGCTCTCGTGCAGCACCACGTACGCGCAGGTGCGCTCGCCGAGGTAGGGGTCGGGCATCGAGACCACGGCCGCGTCGTGCACGGCCGGGTGGGCCAGCAGGTGGTTCTCGATCTCCTCCGCGGCGACCTTCTCGCCGCCGCGGTTGATCTGGTCCTTCGCCCGCCCCTCGACCACCAGGTGTCCGGTGGCGGTGCGCCGGACGAGGTCGCCGGTGCGGTAGAAGCCGTCCGCGGTGAAGGAGTTGCGGTTGTGCTCGGGCGCGTTCCAGTAGCCGCGGATGGTGTACGGGCCGCGGGTGAGCAGGTGGCCGGTGGTGCCGTCGGGCAGGTCGTGGTCCTCGTCGTCGACCACCCGGACCTCGTCGTCGGGGGAGATCGGCCGCCCCTGGGTGGTGACGATCACCTCCTCCGGGTCGTCCAGCCGGGTGTAGTTGACCAGCCCCTCGGCCATGCCGAACACCTGCTGGAGCGTGCAGCCCAGCACCGGGCGGACCCGGCGGGCCGCCTCCTCGCTGAACTTGGCGCCGCCGACCAGCAGCACCTCCAGGCTTGCCAGCCCGGTCGGCTCCCCCGCCGCGGCCCGCCGCTCGGCGGCGTCCAGCCAGAGCAGCGCCAGCGGCGGCACGAGGCCCGTGATGGTCACGCCCTCGCGCTCGATCAGCGGGAACGCCGCCTCCGGGCCGGGCTGCGGGCAGAGCACCACCCGGCCGCCCGCGTACAGCGTGCCGAGCGAACCCGGCGAGCTGAGCGGGAAGTTGTGCGCGGCCGGCAGCGCGCAGAGGTAGACGCTCCGCTCGTCCTGGCCACAGATCTCCACCGAGCCGCGCAGCGAGTGGATGTAGTCGTCGTGGGTGCGCGGGATCAGCTTGGGCACGCCGGTGCTGCCGCCGGACAGCTGCAGGAAGGCGACGTCCTCCGGCTGCGGTTCGACGACCGGGCCCGGGCCGTCGACCGGCACGTCGGCCAGCCGGACGTGCTCCCCCGCGTCCTCGCCGGCCACCAGCACCAGCCGCAGGGACGGCGTCTCCGCCTTCACCCGGCCGGCCAGTTCGCGGTAGTCGAAGCCGCCCTCGACGGCCGGGACCACGTAGCCGGCCGCGCCGGTGAAGGAGCAGAAGTAGGAGATCTCGGTGTAGCGGTGGGCGGGCAGCGCGAAGACCGGCAGGGCGCCGATCCGGAAGAGCGCGAAGACCACCTCGAAGAACTCGGCCACATTGGGGAGCTGGACCACCACCCGGTCGCCGCGGCCGATGCCGCGGGCGAGCAGGCCGGCGGCCATCCGGTCGGCGCGGCGGTCGAGTTCGGCGTAGCTCCAGTGGCGCGGACCGCCGGCCCCGTCGGGGCTGCCCGGCCCGGCGGGGTCGACGGGGTCGGTGATCGCGATGCGCTCGCCGTGGGCGGCGGCGCGCTCGCGCAGCATCCGGCCGAAGGTCTCGCCGCGCCAGTGGCCGGCGGCCCGGTAGCGCTCGGCGAACTCCGCCGGGTAGGGGGTGAAGCCGGCCAGCACCTCGGCCATCGGGTCGGCGGCCGGCCCGGCGGCGCCGTCGGCAGCCGCCGCGGACGCGCCCCCGGACAGCTCGCCGGACCAACCTTCGAACGCCACGGCGCCCGTCACGTCCTTGCTCCCGGCGCTCATCGCGGCACCCCCGCGGCGTCCAGGAAGGTCCGGAACTTGGCGCTGGTCTCGGCGAGTTCGGCCTCGGGACGGGACTCGGCGACGACCCCCGCCCCCGCGTAGACCCGCAGGGTCCGCTCGTCCGCCTCGGCGCAGCGCAGGGTGACCACCCACTCGCCGTCGCCGTCCGCGTCGCCCCAGCCGACCATGCCGGCGTACAGGCCGCGGTCGAAGGGCTCGATCTCGCCGATCGCGCGGCGCGCCAGCGGCGTCGGCGTGCCGCAGACGGCCGGGGTCGGGTGCAGGGCGGTGGCCAGCTCCAGCGCGGAGACGGCCGGGTCGGCCAGCTCGGCGGTGATGGTGGTGGCGAGGTGCCACATGGCGGCGGTGCGGACCAGGGTCGGCCGCTCCGGCACGTCCAGCGTCCGGCAGTACGGGGCCAGCGCGGCACGGATCGCGTCGACCACGACGGCGTGCTCGTGCAGGTCCTTGGGCGACTCCAGCAGCGCGGCGGCGCGGCGCACGTCCTCGCCGAGGTCGGCGCTGCGCGGCACCGACCCGGCCAGCGGGTTGGCCAGGACGGCCGTGCCGCGGCGGGAGAGCAGCAGTTCGGGGCTGGCGCCGATCAGCGTCCGGCCGGAGCCGGCCGGGACGGCGAAGCTGTAGCCGCCAGGGTCGCGGCGGGCCAGTCTCTGGAGGATCGCGGGCAGGTCGAGCGGGCGGCCGGCGGTCAGTTCCAGCGTGCGGGCGAGCACCACCTTGTCCAGCTCACCGGCCCGCAGGCGCCGGACGGCCTCCGCGACGCCGGCGCCGTAGGCCTCCGGGGCGGGGACGGGGCGGACGTTCCACTCGACCCGGTCGGCGGCCGGGGCGGGCAGCGCGATCAGCGGATCGTCGCGCAGCGCGCCGCAGTGGCGGACCCGGGCGGGCACGGCCAGTTCGGCGCGGCTGTCGTGGTCGAACGCCACCGCGCCCACCACCAGCGGGTGTTCGACGCCGTCCCGGCGGGCGCGGGCGAGCGTGTCGGCGACCCGGACGGGCAGCGGGCGCCCGTCCTGCGGCACCCGGACGTGCACGCCGTCGGTGAGCAGCGTGCGGGTCGGGGAGGCGAAGAACGCCTCGTCGGGCGCGGCCCGGTACTGGCCCAGCAGCCCGCTGGCCGCGCCGATGACGGTGGGATCCGTCCCGGCGGGGGCGTGGTGCACCGTGGTCACCTGGATTCTCCAGTCTGCGAGTGGTCGCCGGGCGCTGCGCGTGGCGCCGGCCGGCGGGTGGTGGGGTGGTGGGGGGGGACCGGCTCGGAGCCCGGACCCGGGGTGCGGGCCCGGGCGGGATCGGCCCCGGGGCGGGCCCGGACCGAGCGGCCGGGCTGGCCTCCGGAGGGGCGGCTCCACGAAGGCCGTGCGGGTCAGGCCCGCAGGGTGGCACCGCCGTCCACGTACAGGTCGTGCATGGTGATGTGCCGCGCCCGGTCGGAGACCAGGAAGGCCACCGCCTCGGCGATGTCGGCGGGTTGGGCGATCCGGCCGAGCGGGATGCCCACCCGCCAGCCGGCCGGATCGCCGTCGACGACCCGCCGTTCGGCCGCCTCGGCGTCGTCGCCCCAGAGCGCGCGCTGCATCTCGGTGTCGGTGGAACCGGGCGAGACGATGTTGCAGCGCACGCCGGAGCGGGCCAGCTCCAGACCCAGACAGCGGGTGAACATGGTGGCCGCCGCCTTGGAGGCCGCGTAGGCGGCCATGCCGGCGCGCGGCACCCCGGCGGCGTTGGACCCGACGGTGACGATCGACCCCGAGCCGCGCGCCGCCATCCGGCCGCCGACCGCCCGGCAGGTGTGGAACACCCCGGTGCTGTTGACGGCGAAGGTGTCCGCCCAGTCCTGGTCGGAGAGTTCGACGGCGGGCGAGGTCCGCAGGATCCCGGCGACGTTCACCAGGACGCCGACCGGCCCGAGTTGGCGTTCGATCAGCTCCACGGTGGACTCGACGGCCGCCGCGTCGGTGACGTCCAGCACGTACCGGCGGACGGAACCGCCGAGCCCCTCCGCCAGCGCGGCGAGCGGGCCCGGGTTTCGGTCGACCGCCGCGACGGCGGCCCCCGCGACGGAGAGCGCCCGCACCACGGCGGCACCGATGCCCTGCCCGGCGCCCGTCACCACGGCAGTGGTGCCGACCAATTCCGACTGCAGCACAGGAAATCCCCTCCGACCAGCAACGTTAGGCAAGCCTAACCTAACACAGTTGTTCGGGTGCGCCGAGAGGTCGTGCAGTTCCTGCGGGGTCGTCAACTGGCGAAAGCGGGGCCGACCCCGGCCCGGCGCGATGGACGCCCATGAAAGTAGACGCAACGTTGCGTCCAGTGCTAGCGTCCCGATCGAGGTACGTAGACGCAACGTTGCGTCCACTTTCGCCGCCCCACTCCCGAGGAGCCCCGTGACCACCACCCCACCGCCCCGCACCGGCCCGGCGCCCGAGGCCGCCGGGCCGACGCCGGCCAAGTCGCCGGCCCCCTCCGGCGCGCCCGCCCCGGCCGCCCTCTCGCCCCGCACCGACCCGTTGGCCCGGGCCGCCATCGCCCTCGCCTTCTGGGTGACGATGGCCGGCACCACCGTCCCGACCCCGCTCTACCCGCTCTACCAACACGCCTTCGGCTTCTCGCCGTTCACCGTCACGGTGATCTTCGCCGTGTACGCCCTCGGCGTCGTCGCCGGACTGCTCACCCTCGGCCGGCTCTCCGACGAGATCGGCCGCCGCCCCGTCCTGGCCGGCGCCCTGCTGCTCGCCGCCGGCGCCGCCGGACTCTTCGAGGCCGCCGACTCGCTGCCCTGGCTGCTCGCCGCCCGCGTCCTCTCCGGCCTCGCCGCCGCCCTGGTCACCGGCGCCGCGACCGCCGCACTGCTCGACCTCGCCCCGCCCGAGCGCCGCCTGCGCGCCCAGACCGTGGCGCTCGCCGCCAACATGGGCGGCCTCGCCGGCGGCACCCTGCTCTCCGGCCTGCTGACCACCTGGGTCGACACCGACGCACCGCTGCAGCTGCCGTGGACGGTGACGCTCGCCCTGACCGCGGTCGCCCTGATCGCGCTGCCGGCCGTGCCCGAGACCGTGAGCTCCCCGGCGGGCTTCCGCCTGCGCTTCCAGCGGCTGCGCGTCCCGGCCGACGTCCGGCCCGCCTTCCTGCGCGCCGCGCTGACCGGCGGTTCGGGCTTCGCCGTGCTCGGCGTGCTGACCTCGGTCAGCGGCCTCTTCCTGGCCACCGTCCTGGACGTGCACAGCCCCGCGCTCACCGGCCTGGTCGTCTGCCTGGCGTTCGCCAGCACCGCCGTGGGCCAGCTGCTGGCCCGGGTGCTGCCCGCGCCCCGCGCGCTGCCGACGGCCTGCGCCGGACTGGTCCTGGCGTCCGCACTGATCGCCACCGCGCTGCTCACCTCGACGCTCGCGCCACTGCTGATCGGCGCCTGCGTCAACGGCCTCGCCACCGGCACCGCCGTCGGCACCGGGCTCGGCACGGTGAACAACGGCGTCGCACCGCAGCGGCGCGGCGAGGCGATCTCCACCTTCTTCGCCGTCCTCTACACGATGCTGTCGGTGCCGGTGGTCGGCGTCGGCGTCCTGATCCAGGTCACCGACCTGCGCACGGCCGGTGTCACGTTCAGCGCGCTGGTCGCCGCGCTCGCCCTCGTGGTCGCGGCCGGCCTGCTCCGAAACCGGGTGCGGCCGGCGGCCGGTGCCCCCGAGGCGTCGTGAGTGGGGCGTGAGAGGATGGCCCCGACCGACCCGCCCGACCGCCGCGCGAACCCCGTACGCCCCGCACGGCTCGCCCACAAGGACGCCAGGACCATCGCCGCCCAGCCCAGCCCCGCCACCGGAAGCACCGGGAACGCCCGGACCGCCGGCAGCGCCGCCACCGGAGGCACCGGCAGCCGCAGCGCCGGCAGCCGCCGGAGCGAGGCCGCGCGCCTGGCCGTGCTGAACGCCGCGGACGACCTCCTGGTCGAGTACGGCTTCGAGGGCCTCACCATCGAGGGCATCGCCGCCGCGGCCGGGGTCGCCAAGCAGACGATCTACCGCTGGTGGAAGTCCAAGGTCGACATCCTCTTCGACAACCTCGTCCTGGACGGCGGAAGCGCCCTCGGCTGGCCCGAACACCCGTCCGGCCCCGCCGACGTACGCGCGTACGTCCACCGCTTCGCGGCCTTCCTCGGCGAGGAGCCGGCCGGCCGGGTCCTCCAGGCCCTCCTCGGCCACGCACAACTCGACCCGCGCACGGCAGAGTTGCTGCACAGCGGATTCCTCGACGAGCTCCGCGCCCGGGACGTCGCAAACGTCCGCACCTGCCTGGGCCTCGCCGACGACGACCGGGCCGCCGCCGTCCTCGACGCCGTCCTCGCCCCGCTCTACCACCGCGCCCTGGTGCTGCGCCGCCCGCTCGACGCCGCGTTCGTCGACGCGCTGCTCGACCAGCAGCTCGGCCGGCAGCCCGCGCGCTGACCCCTTCCCCTCCCACCTCCGGCCCGTGTCACGCCCGGGCCGGCTCTGGAGCGACCATGTTCAAGCGTCCCCGTCCGACCTTCGACGTCGAGGTCACCGCGGTTTCCCCGCTGACCTCCACCCTCCTCCGGCTCACCCTGGCCGGCCCCAAGCTGGCCGACCTCGCGATCGAACACCCCACCCAGTGGGTCAAGTTGGCGACCCCGGACGGCGCGTCCCGGGCCTACACCATCCGCCGGCACCGGCCGGCCGAGGGCGAGGTGGACATCGACTTCGTCCTGCACGGCAACGGCCCCGCCGCCCGCTGGGCCGCGCGGGCCCGTCCCGGCGAGCCGATCCGGCTGGCCGGACCGCGCGGCCGGCGGCCCGCCTTCGACGGCGCCACGCACATCCTCCTCGCCGCCGACGAGAGCGCGCTGCCCGCCGCCTTCACCATCCTGGAGCAACTCCCGCCCGGCGTCCGGGTGTCCGCCTACTTCGAGGTGGCCGAACCGGCCGATACCCTGCCCGTCGACACCGCCGCCGAGCTCACCACCACCTGGCTGCCCCGGGCGGGCACCGCCCACCCCAAGGGCGGGCTGCTCGCCGACGCCGTCCGCGCCGTGGACATCCCCGGCGGGACCCACGCCTGGCTGGCCGGCGAGGCGGGCGCCGTCGCCGCCGTCCGCCGCCACCTCCTCACCGACTGGGCCCTCCCCCGCGAGCACGTGCAGGCGAAGGGCTACTGGAAGCACGGCGAGGCCGACCACAAGGGCTGAGGCGGGAGTTCGGGCCGGCCGGCCTCCGGCGGACGGGCCGCCGCGGCCCGCGCCTCAGCGGTCCGGCCGGCCCTCCTGCCGGGCCACCGCATCGGTGTACAGCTCGGTGGTGAAGTCCCCATCCCCCAGGCCGAGTTCGGCCATCACCCGGCGGACGTCGGCGAGCGCGGCCGGCAGCCCCTCCGCCGCCTCGACGGCGGTCTCCACCTCCAGGAAGACCCCGTCCAACCGCGCCACCCGGACGAGGGTCGCCAGCATCGGCCGGCCCTCGTACCCGAAGGCGTAGCTGCGACAGCGCTTCTCGAACGCGAGGCGCCGGACGAACCCGAGGCCGCGCACGATCCCGTGCGCGGCCTCGACGTCCGCCACCTCGGTCTCGTGCTCCGGCTTGGACCCGGAGGCGGCATCCACCCGGGCGCCCTTGTACGTGAGCAGCGCGCGACTCCCGCCGTCCGCACCCTCCACCACCCGAATCCGCAACTCATGGTCGGCGCCCATCAGTCCGCCGTCCGGCGCGTCGTAGTAGGTGTCCCGGTACACCTCGGAGCGCCCCGGCCCGTGTGCCGCCTCCAACCGGCGCAGCACCGCGCGCGGCTCCCGCACCACGGCCTTCAGCTCGGCCTCGATCACCTCACGGCCTCCTCGGCGGTGCTCCCGGGACCTGCCCGCCGGCCCGTCCGGGCCGTCCCGGAGGCCGCGCTGCCCGGCATGACGCCACTTTAGCTGCGCCCGACCCCGGATCGGCGCTCGACGACACCGGTCAGTGCGCGGCGGGCGCCGGGGCCAGGCCGGTACAGCCGCGCAGGCCGTCGCGGCGCTTGAGCGCGGCCTCGGCGGCGGCGCCGCTCTGCGGGACGGGCACGCCCCGGTCGTCGACGGTCGCCGGGGCGAAGCTCTCGCCGGTGACCTTCCCCTCCTTGGAGACGGTGAGCGTGGTGACGCCGGTCTCGTTGGAGAAGGCGTAGTTGGACGTCCCGTACCAGAGGAAGTTCCCGAAGCCGTAGCCGACGTAGGTGTTCCCGAGCATGCCCGAGCCGAGCATGGTGTGCGCGTGCGTACCGACCACGGCGGTGGCGCCGGCCGCCGCGAGCTTCTTCGCGATCGCGGTCTGGGCGCCGGTCGGGCAGGCCTTTCCCTCCTCGCCCCAGTGCAGGTAGACGAGCACCACGGGGGCCTGCTTCTTGGCCGCTTCCACCGCCTTGACCAGCGCAGGAACGTCCAGGGCCGAGGCGATGCCCGGCTTGTTGGCGCCGGCGCGCCACTTCTGGTTGGTGAGGTCCTCGACCTGGCTGGCCGCGACCACCGCGACCTTCACCCCGCGCACCGTGCTGACGTACGGCGCGTACGCCTCCTTGGCGTTGCGGCCGAAGCCGACGACCGGGATGGGCGAGGACTCCTTGGCGGCGAGGGTGTCGGCGAGGCCGTCGGCGCCGAAGTCCACCGCGTGGTTGTTGGCCATCGAGACGACGTCGACGCCGGAGTCCTTGAGGACGCCGAGCGCCTTGGGGGAGGTGCGGAAGGTGTAGGTCTTCTGCTCCGGGGCGCCGCGGTCGGTGATCGCGGTCTCCAGGTTGAGGACCGAGAGGTCGGCGTCGGCCAGCGTCTGCGCGATCGGGCCGAGCGCCTGCTCGGGGGCCTTCACGGCGAGCCGGGACTCCGTCCGGCCCTCGAAGTGGACGTCGCCCGCGAAGGCCACGGTGATGCTGCCGTCCGGCCGGGGCGCGGCCGCGGCGCCGCTCGGCGCGGCGGCTCCGGTGGGGGCGGCGCCGCCGGTGGCCGCGGCGGTGGGGGGCGGGGCGGCGTCGGCCGCCCTGGCGGGGGCCGGGTCGGGGTCGTCGGGGCCGCAGGCGGCGAGCGGGACCAGCCCGAGCAGCAGTGCGACGGCGGCCGCGGCACGGCGCATGAGTGATCCCCCCGAGGTCGGTCCAAGAGCGGTCAGCCTACGTCACTCCCCCGCGGCTCCTTCGCCCCGCGTCCACACCGCGTTCGACCGCCGGCCGGGACCGCCCGGGCCGGGGAGGCGGTGCGTCCGCGCGGACGCACCGCCTCCCCGGCCCGGCCGAGCAGTGACATGCTGGTCCCGGACCGACCGGCCGCGACCGACCGGCCCACCGGCAACGGCCCCCGCCGGGCTCCCGGCCCCTGGCCCCGGCCCCGGCCCGCCGGCAACCGACAACGAGCAGATGACGGGTGACGGACAGCAGATGACAGACTCGGCCGGCCCGGCTCCGGGCGCCGCTCCCCCTCCCACCCCCGCGACCGCCGCCGGCGACTTCACCCCCGCCGAGCGCGCCCGCGGCCGGGCGCTGCGCCGCGCCCAGCTGCCCTGGGCGCTGGGCGGGCGGCTGGCCGGGCTGGCGCTCGCCCTGCTGCTCGGGCTGACCCCGGCCGGCGCCGCACTGGTGACCACGGTCGGCGGCTGGTTCGGCGGCTCCCGCACCGCGGAGGTGCTGGCCGGGGCGGCCGCACTGGTGGTCCTCGGCCAGGCGGTGCAGCTGCCGTTCGGCGCCGGCGTCCGCACCGTCCGGGCCCGGTTCGGCCTGGTGACCCAGGGCTGGGGAGGCTGGGCCGTGGACGCGCTGCGCGGCCTGGCGCTCGGCCTCGTCCTTGCTCTGCCGGTGGCGCTCGGCCTGTTCGCCCTGACCGCCCGGTCGCCCCGGTACTGGTGGATCCCGGCCGCGGGCGCGGCGGCGCTGCTCACCGCGGTGCTCTCCTTCCTCTACCCGCTGCTGGTCGAGCCGGTGTTCAACCGGTTCACCCCGATGCCGCCCGGCCCGCTGCGCGACGCCCTGCTCGGGCTCGCCGAGCAGGACGGCGTCCGGGTGCGGGACGTCCTGGTGGCGGACGCGTCGCGGCGGACGACGGCGCTCAACGCGTACGTGTCCGGCCTGGGCGCGACCCGCCGCATCGTCGTGTACGACACGCTGCTGGCCACCGCCGAGCCGCGCGAGGTGGAGCTGGTGGTGGCTCACGAGCTGGGGCACGTGAAGCACCGGGACGTGCTGACCGGCACAGTGCTCGGCGCGGTGGGGGCGGCCTTCGTGGTGGTCGTGCTCGGGCTGCTGGCCGACTGGGGGCCGCTGCTCTCGGCCGCCGGGGCGACGGACGCGGCCGATCCGCGCGCGCTGCCGCTGCTGGCCGCCTGCGCGGCCCTGCTGGGCGCACTGTCGGGCCCGGTCCAGTGCGCGGTGAGCCGCCGGGTCGAGGTCCGGGCCGACCGGCACGCCCTCGAACTCACCTCGGACGCGGAGCAGTTCATCGCGATGCAGCGCAGACTGGCAGTGACCAACGTCTCGGACGTCGACCCGCCCCGGGTGCTTGAGCTACTGTTCGCCACTCACCCGAGCGCGACCCGCCGGACAGCGGCCGCCCGCGCCTGGCAGGCGTCGGCGCCCGGACCGGCCGCCGACCCCGGCAAATCCGTTGTATAGTGCAACAAATTTCCGAGGAGGTAGGAAGCCGTGCCCGGCCGCGAGACGTCGATCGACACCATCCAGCGCGAGCTGACCGCCTTCGCCCGGCGGGCCCGCCACAAGGCGAGCCAGCTGCACCCGGACCTCTCCCTGGTCACCTACAGCATCCTCGACCTGATCAACGAGCGCGGCGGCTGCCGGGCCGCCGACGTGGCCTCCCACTTCATGCTGGACAAGTCCACCGTGAGCCGCCAGGTCACCGCGCTGGAGAAGCTCGGCCTGCTGCGCCGCGAGACCGACCCGGACGACCAGCGCGGCCAGATCCTCGGCACCACCGAGGCGGGCCTCGCCCTGCTCCGCGACGCCAACGAGCAGCGCCGGGCGGCCTTCACCGCCCGCTTCACCGACTGGTCGGACGAGGACGTGGCCCGGTTCGCCGACTACCTCGCCCGCTACGGCGCCGAGGGCTGACCACCGCCGCGCCCCGGGGCGTCCGGCGGACTCCCCGGGCCGGCCGGGACCCGCCCGGGGCCGCCGAAGTGCGCCCCACCGCCCGGACGGTGTACAGAGGAGAGGTGCCACTTCGGCAGCGTCCCCACGACCGCCGCCCGTCGTGGCGGCCCGGCCGCCGCGCGCTGACGGTGCTGCCGCTCGCGCTCATCGCGGTGATCTCGATCGTCGACGTCCTCGCGCCCTCGCAGATCCACCTGGGCCCGCTGCTGATCGTCGCCCCCGCCATCACCGCCTCCTTCGCCGGCGCCCGCGCCACCACCGTCGTCGCCCTGCTCTCACTGGCCGCGCTGACCGTCATAGGGTTCCTGCGCGACGGCATCACCACCGCCAACCACGAGACCCAGCTGGGCGCCCTGATCGCCGTCTCGGCGCTGATCGTCGGCCTGCGCGTGCTGCGCGACCAGCACGAACGCGAGCTGGCCCAGGTCCGGACGGTCTCCGAGGCGGCCCAGCGCGTCCTGCTGCGCCCGCTGCCGGAGCGGATCGGGCCGCTCCACCTCGCCTCCGTCTACCTGGCCGCCGAGGCCGAGGCGCAGGTCGGCGGCGACCTCTACGCGGCGGCCCGCACGGCCGGCGGCACCCGGCTGCTGGTCGGCGACGTCCGCGGCAAGGGCCTCTCCTCGCTGGGCGACGCGGCCCTGCTGCTGGGCGCCTTCCGGGCCGCCGCCCACCTCCACGCCGACCTCCCCGAGCTCGCCGGCTACCTGGACGGCAGCGTCTGCTGGGACCTCGCCCAGCTCGGCGACCAGGACCGTTACCCGGACGCCGGACGGGACGGCGCACCGGCCCACGGCCGGGAGCGGGGGCACGGGCTGCAGCGGAGCCTGGACCGCGGGCTGGACCTGAGCCTGGAGAAGCTGGGCCGGGGGCTGGAGCGCAGCGCGGAGACCGCCGCAGGCCTCGGCCGGGGGGACGGGTCCGGCTCGGACGGCGACGGCGGCGGCGCGGCCGCGGACGACCGCGGCGAGTCCTTCATCACCGCCGTCATCCTGGACATCCCGGACGACGACTCGGTGCTCCGCCTCATCGACTGCGGCCACCCGCCCCCACTGCTCCTGAACGCCGACGGCATCACCGTCCTGAACGCACGCCACCCGGCGCCACCGCTCGGGCTCGGCGAGCTCGCCCCCACCAAGTACGAGGTGGAGGTCTTCCCGTTCCTGCCCGGCGACCGGCTGCTGATCTACACCGACGGTGTGATCGAGGCCCGCGACCCGGAGCGGCGCTTCTACCCGCTGACCGAGCGCGTCGACGCCTGGCGCTCCGAGCGCCCGGAGGTCCTGCTGAACCGCCTCCGCCGCGACCTGCTGGCCCATGTCGGCGGCCGGATGGACGACGACGCGGCGATGGTCATGGTGGAGCGGCTCCCCCGCCGCGGCTGAGGCCTCCCGGCCGGCCGGGGCCACGGCCGGCCGGGCTCTGCCCGCGTCACGGCCGGTACGGCAGCTGCGGCACCTCGAAGCAGGTGGAGGTCATCGACGCCACCTGGGTGACCCAGCCGCCCTTGCCACCCTGGGCGGAGTCCTGCCAGCGGGCCGCGTTCAGGCAGGCCCGGGTCGGCCCGCTCGGCGGGGGCTGCGGGACGAAGTCGGCGGGCAGGATCAGCCCGTGCGCGTCGTAGGGCTCCGGGCGGTTCATGAACCGCTCCACGCAGGCCCGGGTGAGGTCCGCCCCGCAGGAGTCCATCGCATCGGTCAGCCACTGCGCGCCCGCCCAGCCCTCCAGCTCCCAGGCCGAGAGCAGCGGCTCGCGGTCGGGGTAGTACTTGGCCATCGCGGCGCGGAACTGCGCCACCGGCGGGTGGTCGACGTCCTCGTAGTTGAGGCTGGACGAGGTGGCCCAGAGCACGTTCCGGCAGGTGGGCGAGGCCTGGTAGTCCCGCCGGACGGTCTCGGACCAGTTCTGCACGTTGGTCACCTTCGCCTCGACCCGCACGCCCGCGTCGTCCAGCGCCCGGCAGAGCGCCGCGTTGCCGCGGGTGTCCATCGCGTCGAAGAGCAGCTGCGAGCCGTCGGCGCGGACGGCCGCGGCCACCGCCTGGAAGTTCGGCAGCGCGAAGTCGACCGTCTGGGTCAGCACCCGGTAGCCC
Source organism: Kitasatospora sp. NPDC090091 (assembly GCF_044747365.1). Classification (NCBI taxonomy): domain Bacteria; kingdom Bacillati; phylum Actinomycetota; class Actinomycetes; order Kitasatosporales; family Streptomycetaceae; genus Kitasatospora; species Kitasatospora sp. NPDC090091. The sequence continues at coordinate 138,931 of NZ_JBIVDY010000018.1, read as the reverse complement.
TCCGCCTCCAGGCCGTCCCGCAGCTGCGCGGCGTAGCGGGCCGAGTCGGCCTGGTTGTAGGCGACCACGGCGGCGCTGCGCGCGCCGAGCCGCTCCTTGAAGAAGCGGTACACCTCGGTGGTCTGGTAGAGCGTGCCGTTCCAGCCGACGGCGTTCCCGTCCCGCGGCGCGCTGTTGCCGTAGATCTCGTAGAGGTGCGGCCAGCGGTCGTACGCGGTGCCGATCGGCTGGCCGCCGACGTCCGGCACGCCCTTCTCGCTGACGTACGGCGCGCCCGCGTAGTCGAGCACGCTGCCGGAGACGAAGGCGAAGACGTGCGACTGGTCGATCAGGCGGTGGACGCAGTCCTGGTTGCCGATGCCGCTGCCGCCGTCGTCGCAGGTGACCACCTTGACCGTGCGCCCGTGCAGGCCGCCGCGGTCGTTGAGGGCCTGGACGAAGGCCAGCGCGCCGTAGCGCGGGCCGCTGAACACCTCGCTGCCGACCGGGCTGGTCAGCGAGGTGACGATGCCGATCCGGATCTCGGAGGCGGTGACCCCGGTGTCGGAGGCCGGGTTGCCGCCCGCGGAGGTGCCGGGGCCGGAGGCGGGGCGGGAGGTGAACGCGCTGTCCGGCAGCCGGGTGCCGCAGCCGGTCGCGAGCAGCAGGACGGCCGCCAACAGCCCGGCGCCGAACCGCGCGGCACCGGGCCGCCGACGACCGGACACGTCGGCGGCCCGGGGGAACGCGCCCGCCGTCAGCTGCATCCGGGGATCGGGGTGCCGCTCGCGCCGCCGGCCTGGGTGAGCAGGCCGCAGAGGCTGGCGCGGGACACCTTCCAGGTGCCGTTCTCCAGCACGGCCTGGCCGGTGGCGCTGGGCTCGACCACGTTGCCCTGGAGGGAGAGCTCGTAGGTGACGGTCGCCTCGGTCGCCGAGTTGAACGAGACGTCCGTGACCCTGGCCTTCACCTGGCCGACCCGCGGGTCCTGGGAGAAGCCCTCAAGGACCGGCAGCAGCTGGTCACCGTTCTGGAGCAGTGCGGCCTTGTCGGGGATCGAGGTGTTGGGGTCGAAGAACTTCTCCCAGTTGGCGGTGACCTGGCTCTTGGCGGCCGCCACGTCGGCGGGCGCGGTGGCCCCGGCGGTCGGACTGGCGGTCCCGCCCGCGGTCGGCGAGCCGGTGGCGGCCGTGGGGAGGGTCGGCGAGGGGGACGCCGAGGAGCTGGACTCACTGCTGCTGCACGCGGCCACCGTGCCCACCAGCAGCAGGGCCAGCAGGACGCCCACCCAGCGCCGGACCGGGGCGCCGTGCCGGACCGGGGCGCCGTGGGTGTCGTGGGGGTCGTGAGTCTCGTGGGGGTCGCTCTTCCTCACGTGCATGGTGTTCCTCTCGACGGCGGCGGGTGGAGTCCGCGCGGCCCGCTCTGCCGATGTCCGGATGCTGTTCCAGGTCGATGCTGGAAATGTCGCAAGTGACACCATCAAGGCGGATCCATGGACGAATCGCAATCCGAGCGGGAAATCGCCCACCGCGCCGCACCGGGGGAGCCCGGCGGACGCGGCACCGGGCCGCGGCGACCCGCCGTGCGCGCGGGGCGGATGGTCCGGGACGCGCGCGAGTGGTTCGGCTGGATCGTCGCGGCCGCCGGTGCCGCGCTCTGCGTCCTGGGCTGGTACGGGGTGTCGGGCGAGAGCTTCGCCGAGCAGCAGATCCCCTACCTGGCGTCGTCGACGATCCCGGGCGCCGCCCTGATCGTGGCGGGCGCCGTCCTGCTCGCCCTGCGCCCGTCCGGCGGCCCCGCGCAGGAACCGCCGGAACGGCAGGGAACCGGCCGCCCCGACCTGACCGACCTGCGGGTGGAACAGTTGTACGCCCTGCTGGTCGAGCCCGCCGACCGGACGGCCGCCGGGCCGACCGCGGCCGACCCGGCGGCCCCGCGTCCGGCCGGCGCTGCCGCACCGGGCGGCGCCGTCCTGCTGGCCGTGCCCGAGGGAACCCTCTACCACCGCCCGGACTGCCCACTGGTGGCCGGCAAGTCGCGGGCCGAACCGGTCGACGCGGCCACCGTGCGGGTGCGCCGGCTCACGCCCTGCCGGATCTGCGAGCCCGGCGACCCCGTCGCCCCCGTCGCCCCCCACGGCCCGGACGGGCCCGCCGCCCCCGGCCCGCGCCCCGACCCCGCCCAGGACCCCGCCGAGCACCCCCGCCCCACCCGTCCGGGCGAGTCCGCCCCGCCGGCCGGCTGAAGCGGCGGTCCCCGTGCCGGACGTCCCCGCCCTCGACTCCCTCGGCCTCACCGTCGACCTCGCCCTCGCCGGGCTCACCGTCGGCAGCGCGGCCGCGCTGAGCGGCATCGGCCTGGTGGTCTGCCACCGCGCCACCGGCGTGCTCAACATCGCCCAGGGCGCCCAGGCCATGCTCGTCGCCTACCTGCTGCGCGACCTCGTCGTGGTGCGGCAGTGGCCGGTCTGGCCGGCCGTCGCGTGCTGCCTGCTGCTGGTCGCACCCGCGCTCGGGGTGCTGCTGGACGTCCTGGTCTACCGTCCGCTGCAGCGGCGCGGGGCGGGGGTGGCCGAGACGACGGTGGCCGGGATCGGGGTGTTCGTGCTGCTCATCGGCCTGGTGGTGCTGGTCTGGGGCAGTTCCCCGCTGGGCGGCGCGCCCTCGCCCTTCGGCGGCACGCCGATCCCGCTCCCCGGCAGCCACAGCCTGCGCCCGGACACCGTGGCGCAGCTCGCCGCGATCGCCGTCCTCTGGATCACGGTGGCCGCGATCACCCGGTTCACCCGGTTCGGCCTCTGGCTGCGCGCCGTGGTGGACGACCGCCGGCTGGCCGGACTCGCCGGGGTGGACGCCGACCGGGTGTCCGCGGCCGGCTGGGCGTTCGGCTCGCTCACGGCGGGACTGGTCGGCATCGCCCTCGCCCCCTACCTGCTGCTCGACCCGTACGGGCTGCCGCTGCTGGTGATGGAGACCATCGCCGTCGCGGTGGCGGCACGGCTGCGCAGCATCCCGGTCGCGGTGGCCACCGGTCTCGCCCTCGGGATCGCGCAGGCCGAGCTGACCAGGGTGCGCCCGACCGGGCAGCTGCTGCCGCTGGTCCAGGCCCTGCAGGCCAACCTCTTCGTGGTGGCGCTGCTGGCCACCGCCCTGCTGGCCGGGCCCGGGATCGCGGGCGAGTACGGCGACCGCGCCCCGCTGCCCGCCCGCCGCGCCGGGCGCGACGGCGCGGCCGCCGGGGGGCGCGCGGCCGGGGCGGTCTGCCTGGTGCTGCTCCTGCTGCCGCTGGGCTTCCGCGGCAACGACCTGCGCAGCGCGCTGCTGGTGCCGGCGCTGGCCCTCGTCCTGCTCTCCGTCGTGGTGGTGACCGGCTACGGCGGGCAGATCTCGCTCGGCCAGGCCGGGTACGCGGGGCTGGGCTCGCTCGGGACGGCCCTGCTGATGTCGGGGCGGATCCCCGGCGTGCCGCCACTGCCGGCCGCGCCCGCGCTGCTGTTCGCCGTCCTGGCCACGGCGCCGCTCGGGCTGCTGACCGGCTGGCCGGCGATCCGGCGCCGGGGGCTCGCCCTGGCGCTGGTCACCTTCGCCGTGGGGACGGCGATGAGCCGGTTCGTCTTCCAGCAGCCGTACGCGACCACCGGGCTCACCCTGGACCGGCCCGGCTTCCTGGCCGGCGACCGGGCCTTCTACCTCGCCGAACTGCTGCTGCTGGGGCTGGGCCTGGCGGTGGTGCACGGGCTGCACCGGGGGCGGCCGGGCCGGGCGCTGACGGCGATGCGCGACCACGAGCCGGGCGCGGTCGCGGCGGGGGTGAACGTCCCCGGGCTCAAGCTGTTCGCCTTCGTGGCGGGGGCGGCGCTGGCGGCGCTCGGCGGCGGCCTGATGGGCCTGGCCGGGCGGGCCTTCGACGCCGCCTCGTTCGACCCGGTGCGCGGGCTGCTCTGGTTCGCGGCGGTGGTGGTGGCCGGTGCGGACAGCGCACTCGGGGCGGTGCTGGCCGCCGCGCTGCTGATCGGGCTGGACGCGGGCACGACGGCCGGGGTGTCGGCGGTCGCGGTGGGGCTCCTCGCGGCGGCGATCGGCCGGCTTCCCGGCGGCCTCGCGGGCCTGGCGGAGCGGCTGGCGGCCCGCCGGCCGCAGCGCCGGGCGGGCGCCGCCGCGGTGCCGGGGGCCGACGGGGCGGCAGCCGTCGTGGCGGGGCCGGCGGCCTCGCTCGCGCCCGGGCGGCTCACCCCGGCGGGGCGGCGGGTCCGCGCGCTGATCGCGGCGCGGCGGGCGGACGGCCCCGCGGCGGGGGCCGACCCGTGAGCCGGGGCCTCGCCCGTCCGGCCACCGGCTCCCGGCCCGGCGCCGCCGCCCGCCTGACGGCACGCGGACTGGTCCGCCGCTACGGCGGGATCGAGGCCGTGGCCGGCGTCGACCTGACCGCGCCGCCGGGGCGGATCACCGCCCTGATCGGGCCGAACGGCGCCGGGAAGAGCACCCTGTTCGACTGCCTGGCCGGAACGGTCCGCCCGGACGCCGGCCGGGTGCTGCTGGGCGGGCGGGAGGTGACCCGGCTGCCGGCCCACGCCCGGGTGCGGATCGGCCTGGCCCGGACGTTCCAGCAGATCGCCGTCTTCCCGACGCTCTCGGTCGCGGACAACGTCCGGGTCGGCGCCGAACAGCGGCCCGGCGCCCGGCGGGACGCTCGCGCGGTGGACGCCGCGACCGGACGCGCGCTGGCCCTGGTCGGCGTCCAGGAGCTCGCCGCACAGCCGGCCGGCGAGCAGCCGACCGGGGTGCTGCGCCTGGTCGAGCTCGCCCGCGCCCTGGCCGGCGACCCGCGCGTCCTGCTGCTGGACGAGCCCGCGGCCGGCCTGGACACGGCGCAGACCGCCCGGTTGGTCGCCGTCCTGCGCGGGCTGGCCGACCGGGGCATGGCGCTGCTGCTGGTCGAGCACGATCCCGACCTGGTGGCCGAACTCGCCGACACCGTCTACGCGATGGCCGACGGCCGGGTGGTGGCCCACGGCCCGGCCGGCGCCGTGCTCGCCGACGCCCGGGTGGCCCGGGCCTGGGGGCCGGACCGGCGCGGACCGGACCGGCAGGGTCCGGACCGGCAGGGTCCGGACCGGCGAGGAGGCGACCCGCACCCGTGACCGTCGAAGCCGCCCTGCACGCCGCCCGGGTCCGCTACGGCCCGCTCGAAGCGCTGCACGGCGTGGACCTCGCCTTCCCCGCCGGCGCGGTGACGGTCCTGCTCGGCCGCAACGGCGCCGGCCGGACCAGCGCGCTGCACGCGCTGGCCGGGGTGGTGCGCCTGGCCGCCGGGTGGGTGGAGTGGCGGGGACGGGACGTCACCACGCTCTCCGTCCACCGGCGCGTGCGGCTGGGTCTGGCGCTGGTGCCGGCGGAGCGGGCCGTGTTCGCCTCGCTCACGGTGGCCGAACACCTCGGCCTGGCCCGGAGCGGCACCGGACCGGCCCCTGCGCCCGCCGCCACCGACGAGGCGCTGGAGCTCTTTCCGGAGCTGACCGCGCTGCTCCCCCGCCGGGCCGGTACGCTCTCCGGCGGGCAGCAGCAACTCGTCGCAGTGGCACGGGCGTTGAGTACTGGCCCACGGCTCCTGCTGCTCGACGAACCGGACCGCGGGCTGGCCCCGGGCGTCACCGAGCGGCTGCATGCACACCTGCTCGCGCTGGCCTCGGCCGAGGGCCGGACGGTCGTCCTCGCCACGCAGTCGCTGCCGCCCGGCCTGGCCGGAGCGGGCGTCGTCCACGTGCTCCACCGCGGTGAGGTCGGCTTCTCCGGCGAGCCCGCCGAGCTGGGCACGCCGCCGGCCACCGGGCGGCGATCGACCGGCCGGGGGCCTGGTTGAGCCCGCCCGGGGCCCCGGGCGCCCGGGGCCGCGGGCGCGCACGGCCCCGGGCGCCCGGGGCGCCGCTACTGGGCCAGGTAGCCGCCGTCCACCGGCAGGACGGCGCCGGTGATGAACGAGGCGTCGTCGGAGGCCAGGAAGAGCACTGCGGCGGCCACCTCGGCGGGGTCGCCCAACCGCCCCATGGGGTGCAGCTTCTCGATCGCCGCCAGGTACTCGGGGCCGCCCGGCTCGTCCTGCAGCCGGCGGACCCGCTCGGTGGTGATGGTCCCGGGGGCCACGGCGTTGACCCGGATGCCGCGGGAGGCCCACTCCACGGCGAGGTGCTTGGTCAGCCCCGACGCCACGAACTTGGCCGGTCCGTAGACCGCCTGGCCGCGCTGACCCGCCTCACCGGAGATCGAGGAGACGCAGACGATCGCGCCGCCGACACCCCCGTGCCCGGCGGCCCCCGATCCGTCCGCCCCTGCCATCGCCTCCACGGCGTACTTGCAGGTCAGGAACATCCCGCGGCCGTCCACGGCCATCACCCGGTCCCAGTCCTCGGCGCCCGCCTCGGTGATCTCCATCAGCGGGATCACGCCCGCGTTCGCCACCAGGACGTCGAGCCGGCCGTGCCGCTCGACGGCGGCCCCGATCATGCGGCGGGCGTCGTCGTCCCGCGAGACGTCGCCGACCACCGTGGTGACGGCCTGCGGCAGCGCGCCCGCCAGCCGCCCCAGGCCGTCCCGGTCGATGTCGGTCGCCACCACCGCCGCCCCCTCGGCGGCGAAGCGCTCGGCCACCGCCCGCCCGATGCCGCTCGCCGCGCCCGTCACCACGCACACCTTGCCGGCCAGCCGTCCGGCGGCCGGCACACCGCCCTGCGAGAGTCCGCTCAGCTCAGTCATGGCACCGGACACTACCGACCGGGCGTCAGAAAGACTCATAGGCGTCACAGTTGACGCACCCGCGCCGATCCGGCCGGCCGGCGACCCGTTCAGCCGACCGCGAGGACGATCTTGCCCCGCAGGTGCCCGTGCTCGCTCACCCGGTGCGCCTCGGCCGTCTCGGCCAGCGGGAACACCCGGTGCAGCGGCAGCCGCAGCTCCCCCGCCTCGTGCAGGGCGAGCGCGCCCGCCAGGGCTTCCCGGTGGTACTCCTCGGGTTCCGTGCCCCCGCTGAACCGCACCCCGTACCGGGCCGCGCCCTCGAAGTCGGCGATGGTGAGCACGTTCTCCGCCCCGCCGGCCAGCTCGATCGAGAGGGGCAGGACGTCCCCCCGGCCGGCGCCGTCCAGCACCCGGTCCACCCCCTCCGGCGCGGCGGCCCGCACCCGCTCGGCCAGACCCTCGCCGTAGGCGACGGGGACCGCGCCCAGCGCCCGCAGGTGCTCGTGGTTGGCCTCGCTCGCGGTGCCGACCACCCGGATCCCGCGCGAACGGGCGAACTGCAGCAGCACCGTGCCGACCCCGCCCGCTGCGCCGTGCACCAGCAGCGTCTGCCCGCTCTCGACGCCGAGCAGCGCGAGCGCGCGCCAGGACGTCTCCGCCGCCAGCGGGATCGCCGCGGCCTCCGCCCAGCCCAGCCCGGCCGGCTTACGGGCCAGCTTGTCCGCCGCCGCCAGTACGTGCTCCGCGTGCGCGCCGCCCCAGGTCAGGCCGAACACCTCGTCACCGACCCGCCAGGCGGTGACGCCCTCGCCGACCGCCTCCACCACACCGGCCGCCTCGTAGCCGGTGACGGCCGGGAAGGTGACCGGGAACAGTGCGGTCATCGCACCGGCGCGCAGCTTGTGGTCCACCGGATTGACGCCCGCGGTGCGGACGGCGATCCGGACCTGGCCGGGGCCGGGGGCGGGCAGCTCGACGTCGATCGGGCGCAGCACCTCGGCGCCGCCGTACTCGGAGAAGCCGATGGCCCTGGTCGTGCGGGTGCCGGAGCCGGCGCCGGTGCTGCCGGCGGTGCTTGCGTTCGTGGTCATGAGGATCCCACCGTCCTTCGTGTGTCGGGGAGTTCGCCGTGGCGACGGGATCCATCCTGTGGTGGCGGCGGACGGGGACCGGCCCGCCGTTCGGCCGGTTCCACCTGTCCGAACGGCCGGGCCGGCGCGGTGACGACACCACTACGCTGGACGCCATGGCGGGCACCACGGACAGCACGGGCAGCGCGGACAGCGCGGGCACCACAGGCACGACGGACAGGGCGGACTCCGGTCGACAGCGGCCGTCCTGGGAGCGGCCCGAGGGCGCCCTGGCGCGCGCCGTGGAGGTGCTGCGGACGCCTCGGCCGGCCATGCTGCCCCGGCTGTCCGAGGTACTCGCGGACCTCGTCCCGCACACCGCGGCCGCCCAGCTCAGCGGCGTCTGCACGCACTCCCCCACCAACGCCTCCGGGCCTGCCGACCTGGCCGGCCGGATCACCGCGCTGGAGCTGGCCCACCTGGCGGAGAGCGTCGAGCCCGGCCGCCCCTGGCAGGGCGAGGCGGTGCTGGCGGGGCGGCCCCGGCCCGCCGTGGCGGTCGCCGCGGCTCCGGCCGGCACGAGCGGCGCGCTGCTGGTCCTGGTCCGGGAGGCCGCCGAGCCGCCGGGTGCCGCGCCCGGTCCCCGGCGCCGGCCGGGCCGGGACGCCCGGCCCGCACCGCTGCCCGCGTCCGTGTCCGTGTCCGTGTCCGCGCCCCTCCCCGACCGCACGCTCGCTGTGCTGCAGCAGTTCTGGGAGCTGGTCACCACCCACTCGCACCACCGCGCGACCGACGCCGCCCCGGTGCACGCCGCCGCCTCGCGCGCCTCGGCCGGCGCCCGCGCCCGTGCGATCGCCGAGCTCAGCGGCGCGCACGCGTCCGCCCTCACCGCGATCCTCGCGCCACTGCGCTCCGCCGCCCTGGACGACGCGACCGCCCGCCGCAGCGCCACCGAACTCGCCGTCGACGCCCTGCTCGACCTCCGCGCCGGCGCCGAGCTCGACCGCGAGCTGAGCGAGCAGCCCGCCGCCACCGCGTTCGCCCGGCTCGCCGACGAGCTGCGCCCGCTGCTGCGGCACAGCGCCGTCCGGCTCGATCTGCTGCCCCCGGCCGCCGGGGAGCGCTCCGTGCCGGCCGACACCGCGCACACCGCCCGGGCGGCGGTCCGCTCCGCGGTGCTCGTCATGCTGGAGCAGGACGCCCTGACCCGTCTGCACGTGAGCTGGCAGTGCACCGCGGACTCCGTGCGCGCCGTGGTCCGCGACGACGGCCCGGGCCTGCTCGCCCCGGACGCCCTCGCCGTGCACCGGACCACAGACCGGGTCGCCGCCCTGGCCGGCCGGCTGACCGTGGACGCCGTCCCCGGCTGGGGCACCACGGTCACCGTCGACCTGCCGCTGCACCTGCCGACCGCGCCCGTCGCCGTCGACCCGCTCGCGGCCCTGCAGCCACGGGAGTTGGAGGTCCTCGACCAGCTCGCCCGGGGCCGCCGCAACCGCGAGATCGCCGGTGCGCTGCACATCAGCGAGTCCACGGTGAAGTTCCACGTCGCCAACATCCTGGCCAAGCTGGAGGTCACTTCACGCGGCGAGGCGGCCGCCCTGGCCCACCACGCCGGCATGCCGTCCTCGCCGACCCTCCACGCGGCGTCCTGACGCAGCTGGAGTCCTTGGCCGCGCCGGAGAAGTCCGACTCCGCCGGGCCCTCGAATCCCACGCCAATTCCGCCGCAATTGGCCCGGGTGATCGGTTCCGGCATCGGCGAAGCTGTCCGAGGACGCGCTGCGACCCGGCCGCACCACCGGTGAGCAGCGCGTCCACGAGGCCGTTCCGGCACCGGGCCCGCACCCGCGAGGGGCCCGGCGCCGGTCCGCACCGCGGGGTTCCGCGGCCCCCACGCACCCGGCCCGTGCGGGGCGATCGGCGGATCGCCCCGCACGGGCCGGGGAGGACCCGCGGCCCGGCCGCGGGTCCGAGTCGCCGGTGCGTCTCCGGGGCCGGACCCGACCGGGCGTGTCTCAGCCTCCGGTCGGCGGGGAGAGCCGGAAGTCGACGGTCTGCCAGGCCGTCTCCGCCCGGGTGACGGCTTCCTCGCGGTCGGCGCCCACCGCCAGGACGTAGCCCTGGCGGCTGCCGGATCCGGTCAGCGGGCCGAGCCGGCGGCCCGGCTCCGCCGCGGCCTTCACGGTGACGACGCCCGGGAGCGCCCTGGCGGCGTCGATCCCGTCGACGGCCAGGACCTCGACGTTCTCGTGGGCGAAGAACCGGATGGCGGCGGCGCCCCCGACCGGCGTGCGGCGGGCGTGGCCGTCGAGACCGAGCAGCCCGGCGGCCGTGGCGGCGGCCAGTGGCACGCCGGTGACCAGCTCCACCATCTCCCAGATCTGGTCCCCGCCGAAGCGGGTCTGGGTCTCGATCACGACCGGCGAGCCGTCCGCCCGCACCATCACCTCGGTGTGGGCGGGCCCCCAGCGGTGGCCCAGCGCGTCGAGCAGCGCGACGACCGTCGCCTCGACGGCCTGGGCCGCGCCGGTGTCGAGGGCGGCCGGGAGCTGGTGGCCGGTCTCGACGAAGGAGGGCGCGCCCGAGGTGAGCTTCTCGGTGACCGCCACCAGCTCGTGCTTGCCGTCCAGGGTGAGCGTCTCGACGCTCAGCTCCCGTCCGGTGGCGAACTCCTCGGCGATCACCGTGCCGCCGCCCGCCGCGGCCCGCCGCCACGCCTCGGCGGCCTCCTCGGGGCCGTGGGCCAGCGTCACGCCGCGGCTGCCGGAGCCGTCCGCGGGCTTGACGATGACGGGGGCGTCGAGCTCCCGCTGGAAGGCGGCCGCCTCCTCGGCTGCGCCGCAGGCCCGGTAGCGCACGGACGGCAGGCCGTGCTCGGCGAGCAGCGCGCGCATCCGGGTCTTGTCCCGGCTGCGCTCGACGGCCGGCACCGGGTTGTGCGCGATGCCCAGGCTCTCCCCGATCAGTGCGGCGGTGAGCAGGTGCGGCTCGGCGAAGGAGACCACGGCGTCGAAGGGGGCGCCGGCCCCGTGCAGGATCTCGGCCAGGGAGCGGGCCCAGGCGCCGTCCAGCTCCTCCTGGACGAACAGCCCGTCCGCACGCTCCCGTTGGAGGTCGCTCAGGTTGGCGCGCTGCTGGAGGAGTGTGATCCGCGCGTCGAGCTCGGCCATCGAGCGGAAGCCGGAGTCCTTGCCGCCGACGACCAGGAGGTGCGGCCGGTCGCGCCGCTGCTCGGCGGCTCCCCCCTGCGGGCGGGTCAGGACGAGGTCGGCCATCTCCCAGACCGACCTGATGTCCCGCTGCACCGCCCCGGAGCCGTCGGCGGTCGGCTCGCCGGAGCCGGCGACGGCGGCCGCCGTCTCGGCGGTCAGCTCGGCGGAGAGCACCTGCCAGTGGCCCTCCGCCGCCGTTCCGGCGATCACGCCGGGGGCGTGGTAGAGGCTGTGCCGGGCGTACGTCGGCAGGGCGGTGACCCGGTCGAACCCGTTCAGCCCGGTGAAGACGCCGGTGGCGCGCGGGAACGGGGTGACGATGCCGAACGGCCGGTCGAAGCGGGCCTCCAGGTCCGGCCGCTCACCGCGCAGCACCGCCGCGTAGGCGGCCATGAAGGAGATCCCGTGCGCCTGGTGGAGCACCCGGGCCCGGTGGCCGCCGGGCCGGACGCCGACCTCCAGGAGCCGGGGCCCCTTCGCGGTGAGGATGAACTCGACGTGCGCGGCGCACAGCCGCAGGCCCATGGCCCGCACGGCGGCCACCGCGAGGTCGGCCATCGTCCGCCGGTGCTCCTCGGCCGCCAGGCTGGGGGCGAAGCGGGCGAAGTGGTGGAAGTCGTCGCCGCCGAGGTCCGCCCCGGTGAGGACGTCGACGACCGGGCTCGGCCACGGCGTGCCCTCGCGGTCGACCACGAGGTCGACCGAGTGGTTGCTGCCGGCCAGGAACTCCTCGACCTGCAGCGCCGTGAAGCGCTCGGGCAGCCCCTTGCCCCGGACGTGGTCGGCCACGCCCCTGCGGACGTGCTCGAAGGTCTCGGCGGCGGCCTCCGGGCCAGGCACGGTGAGCACGAACAGGCTGGAGTAGAGCGCCGCGGGCTTGACCACGACCGGCCACCCGTGCGCCTCGCCGAAGTCCAGGACGTCCTGCACCGAGCCGGCCGGGCCGAACCGGCCGGTGCTGTCCGCGCCGATCCCCTCGGTGAAGAGCCGGCGCATCAGCTCCTTCGAGCGCAGGGCCGCGGCCTCCTCCTCCGGCAGCGCGGGCAGCCCGAGCGCCGTCAGCAGCCGCGCGTAGGGCTCGACGTACGCCTCGCGCAGGTTGAGCACGCAGACCCCCGGCTCCTCGCCGAGCCGGGCGGCGAGCGGCTCGACGCCCTCGGCGGGATCCCACGGGACGACGACGTCGAAGGCCTCGTCGTCGGCGCACCAGCCGTGCGAGCGCACGTCGCGGATCAGACCGACCCGGTGGCCGGCGTCCCGGAGCGGCTCGAACTCGCCGTACCGGGCGTTGCCGAGGAAGAGCACCAGGCCCTGTGCGGTCATCGGGCGACCTCCATCGCGTCCGCGTCGTCGAATCCGTAGGCCACCGAGGCGAACGAGCCGGCCAGGACGGCCACCTCGTCGGCCGTCTCGCGGGCCGCGCCCCCGGCCGAGGCGCGCGCCATGAGGTCCGCCAGTCGCCACATCTCGGCGGGCCCCATGCCCCGGCGGGTCACTTCCTGGACCCCGAGCCGCAGCACGACCCGCCCCTCCACGGGCCGGGCGTTGAGCATCAGCCCGGCCCGCATCAGCGCGCCGGCGAGCTCGTAGCCGCCCGCCCGCCCCGGGCGCTCCGGCGCCTCGACCAGGAGGACGTGGCTCGCGCTCTCCTGCTCCCGCCCCGGCGGGCGGTACACGGTGAAGCCCGATTCGCCCAGCGCGTGGGCCAGCGCGGCCCGGTTCGCCAGCATGTCCCGCGCGTACCCGGCGGCGTGCACGCCCATCTCCAGCGTGGTCACGTAGTTGGCGAGGGTCGGCCCGGTCTGCTGGGAGGAGATCAGGGACATCCCGAGACGGTCGGAGAAGTCCTGCCCGGCGGCTGCGTCGGCGAAGGCGACCAGGCCCTTGTGTGCGCCGGGGAAGCTCTTGTGGGTGTTGCCCTGGACGATGTCGCAGCCCTCGCCGATCGGGTCCTGGAACTCGCCGCCCGCCACCAGGCCCAGGGTGTGCGAGGCGTCGTACACCAGCAGGGCCCCGGGGCCGACGACCGCCCGCAGTTCGCGCAGCGGCAGCGGCGCCAGCGGCACGCCGTGGTCGAGGAAGACCATGGCGCCCGGGTTCCGCCGCCACAGCGCCGCGAAGGCCGCGAGGTCGACCGTGCCGTTCTCGCGGGACCACGGGAGGCAGGCGCTGCGCCGGCCCATCGACTCCAGCAGCGGTCCGGTCGCGAAGTGGCCGCCGTTCTCCGGGGCGATGGACCAGACCGTCCCGCCCGGCTCGGTGAGCAGCGCGAACACCGACATCGTGGCGTGCAGCCCCGACAGCGGCCGGAAGTCCACCCAGGCGGCGCCGAGCAGCCGCCGGGCCGTCTCGGCGGCGGCCCGCTCCAGCCGGTCGACGCCGGGGTAGGCGGCCGACAGCAGGCCGGAGCGGAGCAGCGGGTCCATGCCCCGGCGCTCCCGCTCGTGGCCGATCAGGTAGCGGTTCGCCAGCGGGCTGTGCAGCATCCGCTCGGCGGTGCGGGAGAGCACGTTCTCGAACGCGGCGAGGTTGACGGTGGAGGAGATCCGGTCGGCGTCGGCGCGTACGGCGGCGAGCAGGCCGGCCGCCGGGGCGGCGGGGGCGCCGGACCGGCGCGCGTGGGGCGCCGGTCCGGCGACGGCCAGGGAGGCCGTCATCCCTCGCCTCGCAGCCGGGCGCCCTCGGCGTCCCAGCGGCTGCGGAACTCCAGGGCCTTCTCCAGGTAGTCCTCCGGCTTGTAGCCCTTGGCGAACTCCTCGACGATCGCGGCGCCGCCGAAGCCGTACTCGCCCAGCTTCTCCAGCGATCCCCAGAGGTCGAAGTCGCCCTCGCCGATCGGGATGTGGGTGTGGTCGGCGCCCTTGATGTCGGCGATGTGGGCCGTCTGGACGTACGGCGCGACGGTGGCCAGCGCCTCGTCGTAGTCGCCGCGCGGCAGGTGCACGGTGGCCAGGTGCGGCACGTCCAGGGTCAGCCAGGTGCCGGTGCTGCGGCACAGCTCGACGTGCTCCTCGGGGGTGAAGACCACGTAGCGCGGGCGGTTGGCGCCCATGTTCTCGATGCAGAGCTGGATGCCGGTGCTGGAGATCAGCGGCTGCACCTTGTCCAGCGAGGAGCGCAGCACGTCGAGCAGCACGTCGTTGCTGCGGCGGGACATGTAGCCCGGGTGGTAGGTGACCCGCTCCACGCCGAGATCGGCGGCGAAGTGCACGGCGCGGCGCAGGTAGTTGACCGACTCCGCGCGCTCGTCCTCGTCCGGCGAGACCAGGTCGGTGTGCGGCCCGTACCAGGCCGCGTGCACCGACACGTCCAGGCCGTGGGTCGCGATGACGGAGCGCATGCCGTCGACGATCTTCTCGTACTCGGGCGCGGTCGCCCCGAAGAGGACCTCCTGCGCCTCCTCGGCGATCTCGAACTCGATGTCGGTGAAGTGCCCGGCCAGGAACTCCATGTGCTCAACGATCTCGGCGGGGTTGTCCCAGATGTTGGTGGAGAACCCGATGCGCGGGCGGACCAGCGCCTTGCTGTCGAGGATGTCGGTCACAGGGCTACCTCTTTCGTGGAGTCGAAGCTGGCGAAGAAGTCGACGAGCAGCATGTCCCGGACGCCGATGGCGGCACCGGGAGCGGAGGTGATCGGCGAGACGTCGTGCAGGACCCGGCGGTCGTCGAGGACGATCGACTCCAGCGGGTCGGTGAGCAGCGCCCGGTGGATCTCGCGCCGGTCGAGGTCGTACAGGCGCGACTGCGCGCCCTCCACCCCGTCGCGGCGGATGAGCACCTGGGCCACGTAGCTGTGGCCGTCCTGGTGGATCCCCTCCGGCGCCGGGTCGCCCTCGGCGTCGGGCAGGGCGACCACCCGGATCTGGTGGATGCCGCAGGTGTCGACGGTGTGCCGGGGGCCGGGCAGGCGGTCCCGGAAAGCCCGGACGACGGCGCGCAGCGCCGGGCCGGCGGCGACGGCGTCGTGCAGCGGCGCGAACAGCCGGGGCACTCCGCCGACGAAGCCGTTCACCGCCCGGTCCTGGAGGAACGTGCCGTGCGGCAGCGGCTCCAGGCCGTCGTCCAGCAGCCGGAACCTGCCGTACCGGCGGAAGCGGTAGGGCCGCTCGGTCCCGAGGTACTCGTCGGCCGGGAGGTCGCTCCAGGAGTCCAGGAAGGACTCCAGGGCCTGCGGCGGAACGCCGTCGAGGGCTTCCCGCAGGACGTCGGAGGGGAAGTGGGTGAACGGGGCGGTCTCCGGTGCCCCGGCGGGTACCGGCCTCCCGGCGTCCGCCGGCAGGTCGGGCGCGACCGCCGAGTCCGGTGTGGTCATGGGTGTGGTGGGCATGGTTCCTCGCTTGTCGTGCTGCCTCAGGTCTGGCTTTCCGGCAGTCGGACGACCAGGGCGCCGAGCCCGTCGCCGACGGTCAGCTGGCAGCTCAGACGGCTCTCCGGGCGGCGCTCCACGGCGGTGTAGTCGAGCATCTCGTCCTCGTCGTCGTCGGGCTCGGGCGGCGACTCCCCCTCGACCTCCTCGACGAACACGTGGCAGGTCGCGCAGACCATGCGTCCGCCGCACTGGCCGACGATGCCGTCGATTCCCTCCTCGACCGCGGCGTCCATGACGGTCACGCCGACCGGCACGTCCAGCACGGATCGGGATCCGTCGGGTTCAACATAGGTGATCTTGGCCATGATGCCGGCAATTCACTCTCGGTGTGACGAAGCGTCAATTAGCTTTCCCCCGGCATGCGGAGGATGCCGGGAGTACCCACGACGGGGCACCGGCGAAAGGACTTGCGGCCGGGCGCGGCCGGACCGCGTGAATGCACACCCGGCCGCCGGAGTCCGGCTTCTGACGAACAATCAGCAAGCAGTACACAGAGAAAGACTGGCGGTGTCGCCCGCCCCCACGGGACGCCACCCGGTCCGGTGCCCGATGATTCGGCACCGGCCTCAATCACGCGAGAAGCGGCGCCGATTCGGCGTCGACCCCATCAAGCGTCATCACACGAACCCCCCGGCTGCACTCGGTAACGCGGCGCCACGCTAACGGCCCCTGAACTGGCGTGTCAACGGTTCCACAAGCGCGAATTGACGATCCGCCAGACAGCGGCCGGCGCGTACCGGCCGGACCCGATCGGTGTCAATTGTGGAGTGCGTCACAGCCAATTCCGAGGGGCCGGGGCGGCACTTCCGGGACTACTTCGAGTGCGAAGCGGCCTGCTCGGCCGCCGCCCGTTCCCCGCCCGCCGGAGCCGCCCCGTCGGCGGGCGCTGCGTCGGCGGCCTGGCGGCCGGCAGGTGCCGCCTCGGCGGCCGGCCCCTGGGCGGCCGGCCCGCCTGCGGGCGCCCCCTCCGCGCCCGGCCCGGCCACCGGCCGCCCGGACCACACCGCGCCGGCCGCCGCCGCCGCGAACAGCACCGCGAGGACCACCCAGGCCCAGAACCCCAGCGGCAGCAGGGCCGACACCAGAAGGGTCGGCCCGACGATCCGCTGGGCCGTCATCCCCATGCTGAACGTGGCGAGGTAGCGCGCCCTGGCCGCGGCCGGGGAGAGCACGTACGAGAGCTCCCAGCCCGCCACCGACTGCAGGTTCTCGCCGACCGTGACCGCCACCACCGCGCCGATCGTGCACACCAGGCAGACCCAGACCGGCACCCGCTCGGCGACGGCGAACAGCCCGCAGCCGATCACCAGCGACAGCGCCGTGGCCCTCAGCAGCCGCACGGAGCCGTCGACGCCGGTCGCGAAGCGGTGCACCCACGCCTGCAGCAGGACCGTGAGGACGGTGTTGACGGCGAGCAGGACGGAGAGCCAGGCATGGGGCAGTTCGGTGCGCTGCACCACCCAGATCGGCAGCAGGACGACGATCAGCGAGTCGAAGAGCGAGAGCACGCCGTTGGCGACGGTGAACACCATGAACCGCAGGTCGCGGTACGGCGCGGCGCCGGAGCGCACGTCCGCGGCGGGCGCCGTCGGGATCCCGTCCGAGGCCCGGACCGCCCACAGGACCATCCAGGCGATCACCAGGAAGGACACCGCGTCCGCCAGGAACACGGTCTGGAACGCGGCCGTCACGTGCAGGCCGAGCACGAGCCCGGCCACCAGCAGCCCGCCGGTGAGGCCGGCGTTGCGCACCGCCCGGATCGAGGCCAGGGTGCGGGTCCGCTCCTCCTGCCCGGCCACGCCGGAGACGATCACCTGGAGCAGGGGCGAACAGGCACGCTCGGCCGCGAGGAGTGCACAGGTGAGAACGGCGTACCCGGCGAAGCCGTGGATCAGCGCGTAGGCGGCGAATCCCGCTCCGCGCAGACACATCAGTGCGACGTAGGTGCGGACGACGCCCCACCGGTCGGCGACGTGCCCCAGGGGCAACGGACTGAGCAGACCGAAAATCGCGGCGACCGAAAGCGTCGTCGCCACCTGGGCCGCGGGAAATCGCAGCACGCCCACGAAGTAAAGTGTGGAGGCGCCCAGGAAAAGCCCGTTGCCGAACGAGTCGACCAGCGCCCCGGCAACCAGCATGCGGCTTCCGCGCTTTGCGGGGACGACCTCCACCGCGATACGAGCGACAATTCCCACCGGCCCGAACCCCCGTCGCCGCACACCCCCGTGACCGCGGCCAACCCTAGTGGACCGTCCACCGAGCGGCAAGTGAGCGGAAGGCCGCCGATTTCACTGAATTCGGAATGGAGTTGACGCTCCATCGGATCCGCGCGGTTCCCGTCGATTCCGCCGTTGACCGCTGCCAACTCCGTTGTGCAGACTCTTCGAAAACCGATCCCGATGTTCCGGAGAGTCCGTTGCCCAGCACCACACCACCGCCCCGCGCCCTCCTGGTCGGATGGAAGCCGGTGGCGATCGAAGCCCTCCGGGCGGAGGGCTGCTCGGTCACCTGCGCGGTCAGCGCGACCGACGCGGACCGGGCCCGCAGCGGCACGGACGCCGACATCGTGGTGACCGACCAGGCCGGTGACGTCGAGTCGGTGCTCTTCGCGCTGGGGCGTGCCGGGCTCTCCCCGAACGGCTTCGACCTCGTCACCAGCGGCCAGGAGTACTCGCTCGTGGCCGCCGCCGCCATCGGCGCGATCGGTGGCGCGCGGGCCCTCCCGGTCGAGGTCGCGATCGCGCTCCGGGACAAGTTCGTGCAGAAGGAGCGCGTCCGCGCGGCCGGCGTCGCCACCGCCCGGTGCGAGGCCTTCGACGACCCGGCCGGCGTCGAGCAGGCGGCTTTGCAGGTCGGCGGGTTCCCCGTCGTGGTCAAGCCGCTGGCCGGCGCCGGGGCGCGGAACACCGCCCGGCTCTCCTCGCCCGGGGCGGCCCGGGCCTGGGCCGCCTCCGCCGCCGTCGGCCCTTGGCTGGTCGAGGAGTTCGTCCCCGGAGCCGAACTGCACCTGGACGGCGTCGTGCGCGACGGGCGGATACGCCTGCTGGGCGCCTCCCGCTACCTCCGCAACGTGATCGACGTGCACAGCGGGGCGCTGGTGGGCTCGGTCTCCGTCGGCGCCGCGGAACAGCCGGAGCTGTACGCGCGGGCACACGCCCTGGTCGAGCGGGTGCTCGCCGCCCTGGGCCATGCCGACGGCGTTTTCCACATCGAGGTGTTCGAGCAGCCCGACGGTTCGCTGGTCTTCGGCGAGTGCGGCGGGCGGGTCGGCGGCGGACGGATCGACGAGGTCACCCGCCGGGCGTTCGGCGGCGACCTGCACCGGCACTGGGCCGCCGCCACGCTGGGCGCACCGGCGCCCGGGACGGCGGAGACCACCGGCGGGTCGTTCGGCTGGGCCTTCCTCACCGCCCCGGCCGGGCTCGTGCGCTCGGTCCCTTCTCCGGACGAGCTCCGCACCCGGCCCGGCGTCGTCGACGCCACCGTGAAGCTCGCCCCCGGCGAGCTCTCCAAGCCCGCCGTGAAGTCCTTCGACCGCGCCGGGGACGTCGTGGTGACCGGCGCCGACTCCGCGGAGGTGGCGGCGCGGCTGACCGCCTGCGCGGAGTGGTTCGCCTCGTCGGTCGCCATCGCCGCCGACGGCGAATCCACCGCATGAGCGCCCCCGGCACCACCTGGGAGCCGGCAGCGCCCGGGGTGATGCGGCTGCCCTCCGGCCGACTGGTACGCGGGCGGGCCGTACGCCGGATGCTGCTGCCGGATCCTGCCGGCCCCGCGGAACAGCAACCCGACTTCGGGCTCTACCTGTTGGGCCGCCGGCCCACGAGCCCGCCGTGGGAGACCCGCTGGCTGCGCTGGCCGGACTTCCGGCTGCCCGCCGACCGGGTCGAGGCCGCCGAGTCCCTGCGCGACGCCTGGGAGCGGTCAGAGCGTCAGCGGGTGGAGGTCGGCTGCGCCGGCGGCCGCGGCCGGACCGGAACGGCGCTCGCCTGCCTGGCCGTTCTGGACGGCGTGCCGGCCGGCGAGGCGGTGGCGTACGTCCGGGAGCACTACCACCCGCACGCCGTCGAGACGCCCTGGCAGCGCCGGTTCGTCGAACGGTTCCGCTGATGCTCCGGCTCGCGGCCCACGGCGCCCGGCGCAGCACCGGCGGCCCGGCCGCTTCGCCGATCCGGAAAACCTCGCGCGCCCGGCTCCGCGGCCGTGTTACGGTCGGGCCGCCCTTGTACGACCGGAATCCGAGAGAGACGGGGAAGGTGAGATTGTGGCCGCGGTGAGATCCGCTGCGCCGGCGATGCCGCGCGGCGACCGGACGGCTGTTCTCCGTTCCCGGGCCCTGGTCTGACCTTTCCGCACCCGCAGCGCGCTCGTCGTGCCCGCGGTGCGCCGGGGCCCTTCCTCGAAGGGTTTCACCATGCGTTCCACTTCCTCCGCCCACGCCCGTTCCTGGCTCACCCGCGCCGAGACCGCCGCGGACGTTCCGACCGTCCGGGCGCTGACGCTCGCGGCGTTCGGGCGGCTCCACGAAGCCGACCTCCTCGACGGCCTGCGCCGGGACGAGGCCTGGATCGACGGCCTCTCCGTCGTGGCCACCGACCCGGCTGACCCCGCCGACACCCCCGTCGGGCACGTCGTCCTGACGCGGGCCTTCATCGGGGACGTCCCCTCGCTGGCGATGGGACCGGTGTCGGTGCACCCGGACCACCAGCTGTCGGGCGCCGGATCCGCCGCCGTGCGGGCCGGACTCGACGCCGCCCGGAGCATGGGCGAGCGGTTCGTCGTCCTGCTCGGGCACCCGACGTACTATCCGCGGTTCGGCTTCGTCCGGGCCTCCGCCCACGGCATCCGCCTGAGCATCGACGAGCCCGACGAGGCCTGGATGGCCCTCGCCCTGGACGACCGCCACCCGCTCCCCTCCGGCCTGGTCCGCTGGGCCACGGCCTTCGGCATCTAGCAAGCGCTCCGACCGATGTGGTTCGCCGGGTCGGCTCTGCCGTCGCCCCCGGCCGAGGGCGCCACCAGCGCCGGCCCGGCGAACCTCTGCGGTCAGAGCACCTAGAGCTGCGAAGCCCCTCCGTCGACAGGCAGCTCCGCTCCCGTCGAGAAGGTCGCATCGAACGCCAAGTACGCCACCGCGGCGGCCACTTCCTCGGACCTCCCGAGCCGCTGCATCGGGTTGGCATTCCGGTAGGTGTCCTTCGTCGCCTCGACGACGTCGGCGGGCAGCAAGGAGCGGTCCAGGACGCCCGAGTCGATCGGGCCGGGGCTCACGGCATTGACCCGCACCTTGCGAGGAAGCAGCTCACGGGCCAGGGTGCGCGTCATCGACCGCAGGGCTGCCTTGCTCGCCGAGTAGACACTGAGCGCGTCGAGGCCCAGGACGTTCACCACCGACGTGGTGAGGACCACGCCGCTCCCCTCGCGCAGCAGCGGCGCCAGCGCCTGCACGGTGAAGTACGGGCCTTTGGCGTTGATGCCGAACAGCTCGTCGTACATCTCCTCCGTTGTCGAGCCGAACGGCGCGGATGCAGTGACGCCGGCGTTGACGAACAGCGCGTCCACCTCTCCGAACCGCTCCTGGACCGTGCCGGCCAGCGCCTCGATGTCCTTCAGGGACGCGGCGTCGCTACGGACGGCGATCGCCCTCCTCCCCAACTGCCCCACCGCGGCGTCCAGCGCGGGTCCGGTGCGGCCGGTGATCAGTACGTGCGCCCCACGGTCCGCGAACAACCGGGCCGCAGCCAGGCCGATACCGCTGCTTCCGCCCGTGATCACGATCTTCTTGCCGTCATAGGTGGTCATGACCACCAGTCAAATGTCCGCCCGCACACCCCGTCCAAGACCTGTTCCGTATGCCGTCATGTCCCGGGCGCATGACGGCGCGCGACGTACCCTGGGCGAATGGACGTCGATCTGCGGCTCGTGCGCTATTTCACGGTCGTGGCGGAGTACGGCAACTTCGGCCGGGCCGCCGCCAGGCTGCACCTGGCGCAGCCGTCGCTGAGCCGCCAGATCCAGCGTCTGGAAGCTCAGCTCGGTGTCCGGCTCTTCGACCGCTCGCCGCAGGGCAGCAGCCTCACCGACGCCGGCCGGGCCTTCCTTCCCGGGGCCCGGACGCTGCTCCAAGAGGCCGAGCAAGCCGCTCGCACGGCCAGAGCCGCCGTCCGGCCCCGTACCATCACCGTCGGCTACGCCGAAGGACTGGTCATCACCGCCTGCGTGCAGGAACTGCGCCGCCGGCACCCCGACGGCGAGGTCCGAACCCGGCGCCTCGACTGGCGGGACAGGCACGCCCTCGCCGAGGGGCGCGTCGACGCCCTCGTCGCATACGGACCCCTGCCCTTGCCCACGGACGGCTTCCGGGTGACCAGGCTCCATGAGGAGTCACGGGTACTCGTCATGTCGGCAAGGCATCGTCTGGCGAACGAGGAATCCGTCAGCCTGCGAGCTCTGTCGGACGAGGAACTGGTGGCCTGCGTCAGCACTCCGGTTGTCTGGAGCACGCCCAAGGCGGTCGGCGACCGCCCGGCGCCACCCCCGCCCGGAATCGACGACGGCTTCGAGGACAAGCTGGAACTCGTCGCCACCGGCCACTGTGTCGCGATCTTCCCTGCGAGCGATCGACGCGCCGCTGTGCGCGAGGACATCGCCCTGGTGCCCCTCGTCGACACCGATCCCTGCGAGGTCGTGCTCGTCACGCGCGCCGGCGACCCCAACCCACTGCTCGGATCACTGGAAGACGTCGCGCGTACGTTGCTCGGGGTGGCTGCCGGTGCGGGGCGCAAATCGGTGGACGGTGCCGGGCTCGCTGGCTAGGTTGCCGAGCATGGCGACGACTTCCGACCCGGCCGACTGGCGCGCGGCCAACCGCGCGAACTGGGACGAGCGCGTCCCGATCCACGTGGCCGGCGACTTCTACGACGTGCCCGGCTTCGTCGCGGGCGACGACTCGCTCCGCGGCTTCGAACTCGCCGAGGTCGGCGACGTCGGCGGGAAGACGCTGCTCCACCTCCAGTGCCACATCGGGCTGGACACGCTCTCCTGGGCCCGGCGCGGGGCCGCCGTCACCGGCCTCGACTTCTCCCAGCCCGCCGTGGAGACGGCCCGCGACCTCGCCGCGAAGATCGGCGCCGACGGCGCCCGGTTCGTCGTCTCGGACGTGTACGACGCCGTCGAGGCCGTCGGCGGGCGGACCTTCGACGTCGTCTACACCGGCTTCGGCGCCCTGTGCTGGCTCCCGGACATCGACCGCTGGGCGCGGACGGCCGCCGCCCTGGTCGCCCCGGGCGGGTTCCTCTACCTGGCCGAGTACCACCCGATCACCGACGTCCTCGGCGAGGACGGCCGCACGATCGAGGAGGACTATTTCCGGCGCGAGCCGACCGTCTGGGACGAACCCGGCACCTACGCCGACCCGGACGCGGTCACGACGGCCACGGTGACGGTCGAGTGGCGGCACGGCCTGGGCGACGTGGTCAGCGCGCTCGTCGCGGCGGGCCTGCGCCTGGAGTTCCTGCACGAGCACGACCACGCCCACTTCCGGCTCCCCGACGGCGGGGGCGTCCCGAAGGTGTACTCGCTCCGCGCCTCGAAGCCGGCGTAGGGCGCGGCGAGCGAAGCGGTCCACTGCGCAGGAAGTCGGACCGGCCGACTTCCTGCGCAGGTTGAGTACCCGTACTCATGCCCGGCGCCCCACCGACCGGGCACGCTGGCTGTCATGAGCGAGATCAACACGGCCGCGGCCGGCGTCGGGTGGTACCAGCGGATCCGCGACTGCGACTTCGTGGTGGCGACCCTGGTCGGCGTCGGCAACCTGTTGCTGGGCGGGATGCTGTTCATGATGTGCCTCGGGTCGTCGATCACCTTCGGCGCGCCCACCCCGGGCGACACGGCCCAAATGCACGACACCAGCCGGCTCGCCCAGGAGGTGTTCTTCGGCTGGCTGCTGGTGGGGCTGCTGCTCTTCGGCGTGTTCCGGATGACCCGCTCGGTGATCACCCACCTGGTCTGCCTGATCGTGCCGCTGATCGGGCTCGTCGCGGTCTCGGCGGCGGGCAGGTAGGCACCGCCGGTCGGATGGCGGCCGGGCGCGTCAGAGGCGGACGCGCCGCCCGAGGGCCGCGGCGCCGCCGACGGTGGTCGCGGTGGCTGTGATCGTGGAGGGCGTGCCGAGGGAGTCCCCCATGTCGACGCCGATGCGGCCCCCGGCGCCGCCGAGCCGGCCCTCCCGGTCGAGGTGGGCGGCCAGGCACGCGGTGCTGTTGGCGTTGGCCACGTCCTCGGGGACGCCGATGGAGGGCGCGAACATCCGCGCGGCGAACCGGCCTTCGGGCGCACTGGCTGCATCGGAAGCGCCGGACGCGCCCGACTCGCAGTGGACGTAGCAGCCGAGCAGGCCCAGCCGGTCGCAGGCGGCTCGGAGCCGGTCGAAGTCCGGTGCCAGCGCGGCGAGGACGGACGGCCTGGCCACCGGGAGGAGGAGCCGCGGCCGCCCGAGGGTGGCGATCCGACTGCCTGGCGTGATCGCGTCCGCGGCGACGCCCAACGCGTCGAGCACGGCGTCCAGTTCGCCGGGAACGGGCTCCCGCAGGATGACCGGTCCCGGTTCGAACGCGGCGTCGTACTCACCGTGCGCACGGGTGACCCGGCCGGCGAAGGAGCCGCCCCTCGTGCGGAGGGTGGTCCGGTAGTCGGACCGGCCGGCACGGGCGGCGAGGAACGCCAGGGCCGCGACGGTCCCGTGGCCGCAGCCCGGGAGCTCCCCGGTGGCGGTGAAGAAGCGGAGCGAGACGTCGGCGCCGGCCGAGACGAAGACGGCGTGCGAGGCTCCCGTGAGCCCGGGGACGGTACGGCGCTGCGCGTCGCTGAGGGAGCCGAGGCCGCGGAGACCCCCGAGGGACGACTCGTCGACGACGGCCGTGGGGCTGCCGCCCCGGCCTGCGCGCTGGCACGCGTGCACGAGGGTGACGGGCAGGCCGCTCACGTCCGCGGCGACGGTGGCATCGAACACGCGGCAATCCTAGGCCGCATATGCCCGTTGCGGGGAGCCCGAGTTGAGGCGGCGGGTGAGCCGCACCCGCCGCCTCGTGCCTGGGTCAGCCCAGGCGGTCGGGGAGCGGGGCGAGCGTGAAGTTGTCCCAGATGAAGTTGTCCATCTGGTGCTGGTCCCCGCTGAGGTTGATCACGCGGTCGATCTTGCCCTCGGCGTTGAAGTGCCACACCAGGGCCCAGAGGGTGTCGACCTTGCCGACGCCCTGCGTGCTGTAGCCCCGGTGGACGTCGACGACGTACTCGTCGTTGGTGCCGAAGAACACCGGCTCGGCCTGGAAGCCGGCCTTGCCGAGCTGGTCGAAGAAGCTGCGGACCTCGGCGATCCCGTGCTTGGTGCCGGAGAGCGGGTGGCGGCCCGGAATGGTCCACGCGATGTCCTCGGCGAGGACCGCGCTCATGGCCTCGACGTCTCCGGCCGCGTAGGCGGCGAAGAACCGTTCGATGACCTCGGCTTTCGGGTCCTTGGTGCTCATTTCCCGTTCCCCCCGTGATTGTTGAGCATCGTGTGACGAGCCCATGAAAGCACGTTCGGGGTCGCAAAGCCCATCAATGATCCGAACTTTGAGATGCGGGAGCGTGCAGGAAGTCGGAGGGGCCGACTTCCTGTGTCGCGTTCAGCGGGAGGGAGTTGGGGGTGGGGTCGGGGTGGTGGTCGAGGTGGTGGCGGCCGCGGGCGGCTGCCGGTGGGACCGGGTGCCGGGCGGAAGAGCCCAGGCGATCAGGGCGAGGAGGAGGGCGAGCGGGAGGAGGGTGAGAGCAGCGGCCCTGGTGGTGTCGCGGTGGTCGTCCTCAGACGGCATGGGCGGCGGCGGTGACGGCGGTGACGGCGGGGAGGTCGATCTCGGCCCAGACGGTCTTGCCGCCCGGATCGCGCGGGGAGGCGCCCCACCGGTCGGCGAGGGCGTCGATGAGCATGAGGCCGCGCCCGGACTGGGAGTTGGCGGTGGTGACGGCGGGAGGGGCGGGGTAGCGGTCGCCCCGGCAGTCCGAGACCTCGATCCGCAGCACGGCGCCACCCGCGGTGGAGAGGGTGAGGGCGAGACCGAGCTCGAACATGCGACCGGGAACGCGGCCGTGGGTGATCGCGTTGGCAGCCAGCTCGGCGACGACGAGCTGGGCGGAGTGGAACGGCTCGGGGGTTGCGGAGTCGAGCCCCCAGTCCGCGAGTTGGCGCCCGGCGGCGCGCCGACAGAGAGCGGCCCCCTTGGGGGTAGCGGGGAGGAGCGCGACGAGGGAGCGCGGCACCGGTGTGTCGAGGGCAATTTCGGACTTCATGAGCCAAAGCGTGGTGGGACGGACGTAGGCTGACCAGGCATTCGGCGAGTACGCACAGTATCTGTCCGGGTGCAGAAGGTGGCCTGTTCGGGCCGTTGGGCGTGACCTGAATTCAGGGGTGGTCGCAATGGGTGACGTACGGCGTGGCGGGGCGAGCGGCGAGGCCCGACCGGAATTGGCGGAGGACCTCACGGAGGTGTCGGACTTCTTCCGCGCCCTGGGCAAGCAAATCAAACTCCTGCGCGAGCGCGCGGGGATGACGCAGAAGGAGTTGGCCGGCCACGTCGGCTACACCGAGGCCCTGATCGGCGCGGTGGAGCGGGGGAAGCGGACGCCGCAGCCGGAGCTGCTGGACGCGGCGGACAAACTCCTTGGCGCGGGTGGGCTGTTGAGCATCGCGAAGGACGACGTCCAGGCAGCGAAGGCCAAAGCCCGCGTGCGGCACCCGGCCTGGTTCCGGGACTACGCGGGGTTGGAGGAGGAGGCGATCGAGCTCCATGACTTCAGCACGCTTCTGATCCCTGGCTTGTTGCAGACCGAGGCCCACGCTCGGGCACTCTACGAGATGCGGCAACCACTGCTTTCGGAGGAGGTGATCGAGATGCGGGTGGCGGCCCGAATGGCCCGTCAGGAGATCCTCACCCGGTGGCCCCGGGCCATCTTCAGCTGGGTGATTGATGAGAGCGTGCTACGCAGACCCCTGGGCGGCTGGAGTGTCCATGCGGCACAGCTTCGCCGGCTGCTGGAGGTCGGACAGACTCGCGGAATGGTGATCCAGGTACTGCCTTTGGACAGAATCGAGCACGCCGGTATGGGCGGTCCATTCATCCTGATCACACCCAAAGGGCGGCCCCAGAACGGGTACATCGAAGTCCAGACGAGCAGTAGGCTGATCACGGATCAGGACGAGGTTCGAATCCTGAACGCACGGTACGGCACGCTCAGGGCACAGGCGCATACTCCACAGGAGTCCCTAACCTTGATCGAGAAGATGCTGGGAGAACGATGAGCACGGAATTGGCATGGTTCAAGAGCAGCTACAGCAGCAACGAGGGCGGCGCGTGCGTCGAGATCGCCTGGCGCAAGAGCACCCACAGTGGAAACGAGGGCGGCGCGTGCATCGAGGTCGCCGAGACCACCACCGCTGTCCTCGTCCGTGACTCCAAGGACAAGAGCGGCCCGCACCTCACCTTCGACCCCACCGCCTGGCAGGCCTTCCTCACCTACGCCGCCACCGCCGAGGTCTGAGCACCACCCCCCCCAAACGGCCCGCCGCTGTGCAGCGACGGGCCGTTGGCGTACCGTCGAATCGCCAAAGCGTTGTCCCCAAGCAGGGAGAGCCATGAGCCCCGAACTGGACTGGTTCAAGAGCAGCTACAGCGGTAGTGAGGGCGGCGCGTGCATCGAAGTCGCCTGGCGCAAGAGCAGCTACAGCAGCAATGAGGGCGGCGACTGCGTCGAGATCGCCTGGCGCAAGAGCACCCACAGCAGCAACGAGGGCGGCCAGTGTGTCGAGGTCGCCGAGACCACCACCGCTGTCCTCGTCCGTGACTCCAAGGACAAGAGCGGCCCGCACCTCACCTTCGACCCCACCGCCTGGCAGGCCTTCCTCACCTACGCCGCGACCACCGAGGTCTGAGCACCACCCCCAAACGGCCCGCCGTCCACCCGTACATCCCCCTTCTGTACGGGTCGACAGCCGGACCGGTCACCCCCGCGTCCAGCCGCCATCACGCCCGGGAACGACAACAGGGGCGGAAGTCGTCACCGACTCCCGCCCCTGCTCGTTGGAGCGCCGGGCCCGAATTGAACGAACCCCTCCCACTGAAAGTGGGCGTGCTACCGCTGCACCACCGACGCCTGACCGCCGGTCCTCGATCACTTTCGCGATCTCGTCCCGCCGACGAGGAAGAACCTACCAACAGAAGATCAGAAGGTGAAATCGGGACCCGACCGGGCTCCCCCGACCCGCCCACCGCCCGCGGCCCACCGGCCCGGGCCCCCTGACCAGCGCAGACGAACGAGGTACCGCCACACGCCCGAGGGCACCGGGATCCCGTTCGGGATCGTCGAGCGGATCGGTCCGGACGGCACCTGGGGGCTCTTCTTCGACTCGCTGCCGATGATGGCGGACAAGAACCAGATCGGCGGCCTCTTCCAGCGTCTGATGCAGCCCTGAGCTGACGTCCCCGAGCCGCCGCCCCTGAGACCCGGGCCCCGCACGCCCCCACCGAACGGCCGCGCCGCTCTCCCCGGCGCGGCCGTTCGTGTCCGCCCGGCGCTCTATGATCACGGCCCGGGGGGAGGCCGCAAGGCCGCCGTGTTACCGCTGTGTCGCCATGCCCGCTCCCCCGCACCCGGCGGCGCACCCTGCGCCCGCCGGTCCGACGACCGGGAGACGAAGACTCGGTGATACTCACTCAACGCCTGGGCCGGAGACTGCTGGCCGCAGCCTCGGCCTTCGCGCTTGCCGCGGCGCTGCCCGCCGGCCTCGGGGCCGCACCGGCCGCCGCCGCGGACGGTGTTCCGCCCACCCCGCTGGACCTCAACACCACGCGCGCCTTCTCGGACAGCTTCCAGCAGGACCCGTCCCTCAACACCGACCCGCTCTACGGACTGAACGTCGGCCTCGACACCCGCCAGTCGCAGCCGAGCGGCAAGCAGGGAATCTCCTACACCCGGGTCTCCGGCCGCTGGGACACCGTGGCGCCGCCGGCCCCGTGGTTCGTCCAGACCAGCCACCCGGACCACCCGAACAAGCTGCTCTTCACCAGCGGCATCTCCGGCGTCATGCTCGGCGCGCCGGCCGTCGCCGACGCCACCGGCCACTACACCGTCTCGACCGTGATCGACCCGGTCGTGGGCGACACCGGCAGCGCCGACTGGGGCTCGCTGGTCCTGAGCCGCAGCCACCGCAGCAACGGCTACGTCACCGGCGCCGACGTCGACCTCGGCCTCACCGTCACCTCGGCCGGCAAGCTCGCCCTCTTCCACGGCGGGGGCGGTGAAACCCCCTTCTGGACCGGCACCGTGACACCCACCGCCCAGTACGCCGTCTCGCTCACCGTCTCCACCGGAGCCGACCGCGCCGTCACCCTGACCGTAAACGGCACCTCCTTCACCGTCTCCGCGCCCGGCACCGTCAACCGGTGGCCGAGCAGCTCGTTCCTCTACCTCGGCGCCTACCTGTCCAACTCCAGCCAGGTGACCACCTTCGGCGACGGCGCGGGCCACGGCCTGGACGTCAGCAGGGTCGACACCAGCTCCAACACCAGCGCCAAGCCGCTCGTCGACACCTTCGACGGCGCGCCCAACGCCACCGCCGACTTCGGGCTCAACCAGGACCTCAGCGCCCGCCAGCCCAGCCTGATCTCCGCCAACTACTCCGCCGTCTCGGGCGTGAAGGGCCTGGCCGCCGACCCGGCCCCCGGCTCGGTGCAGGTCAACAGCCCGGCCCACCCGAACGTGCTCTCCTTCCCCAAGGGCACCTCGGCCGTCCGGCTCAACAAGCCGGCCACCTCCGACCTCTCCGGCCAGTACACGGTGCACACCGTGCTGACCCCGGTGGTCGGCAGCACCACCGGCCAGGACTGGGCTTCCCTCGCCGTCAGCAACGCCTCCGGCGGCACCGGCGCCGTCGACGCCGAGGACGTCGCACTCGGCCTGCGCGTCCAGGCCGACGGCGGGCTCGCCCTCTACCAGGGTGGCTCGGCCACGGCGCTGCCGCCGGTCAGCCCGGCCACCGGCACGTACGACGTGTCGATCACCCTCGCGAGCGGCGACAGGCAGCAGGCCACCGTCAAGGTCAACGGCTCCACGGTCTTCGCCGGCCGCACCACCGCCCAGCTGCCCCGCGACGGCTACGTCAGCCTCGGCGCCCACCACTCGGCGGCCGGTCAGGTCACCACCGCCGACGACCTGCGGATCTCCATGCTGGGCGGCCTCGGCTACTACGGGTACTACGACATCCGCGACCCCGACCCGAACGACAACAACGGCGTCAACCACGCGCCCGAGGTGGCGCCGTGGACCAACTTCAACGGCTACATCCGCGGCAATGACCCCCGGGTCGACTTCCTGGACAGCTGCCTCCCGGCGTCGTGCACCATCGACGTCAACAACGAGGTCGTGATCCAGCGTGCCGACGACCACGACAGGTTCAACCCGAACCCGGACGCCGAGAAGAACCTCGACGCACTGGTCAAGCGCATCGGCTCGAACATGGACAAGATCGCCGCCGTCGATCTCACCGACGAGGCCTACTGGCGTGGTCTGAACGCCACCCAGGTGCAGACGCAGGCGACGCAGATCAAGAAGGCCTTCCCCGGCAAGATGCTGATCCTCAGCTATGCCTGGACGGACATCTCGCCGGGGCATCCCGCGCCGCCGGAGGTCGACATCGTCGGGCTCGACGACTACTGCGTCGGCCGTGGCCGGATCCATGACGAGCTGGACGAGTTGAAGCACCGCCTGTCCTCTGCGGACCAGCATCTGATGCTCTTCCCGGAGTCCATCCAGGTCTACACCTCCTGCAAGACGGATGCGGACATCGCGGCGACCAACGCCGAGTACCGCAGGATCGCCGCGCAGGACCCGCGCATCGTCTACCTGCAGAACTTCCGCTGGCTCGGCCCGGACCAGCCGAACCAGTACCCCAAGACCGTCGCCACCGAGCGGGCGATCGGCACGGCCGTCGTCAACGCCACGCCCACGCCGCGGCCCGCCTCGGTCGGCGTCTACCGGCCCTCGGACGGCAGCTTCAGCCAGGCCGCCCACAACGGCGTGTTCACCGGCTCGGCCGTCCTCCCCGGCACCCACCAGGCCGACGACGTCCCCCTGGCCGGCCACTGGAACGGGCCGGGCACCGACACCCCCGGCGTCTACCACCCCGGCACCCGGACCTTCGAGCTCTTCAACGGCAACGGCACCACCACCGCCACCTACCAGTTCGGCGACACCGGTGACGTCCCGCTGGTCGGCGACTGGAGCGGGCAGGGCCGGACCACCATCGGCGTCTACCGGCCGAGCGACCAGACCTTCTACCTGTCGGACGACAACGTCAACCCCAAGTACCGGATCAAGCTGGGCAATCCGGGCTGGAAGCCGCTGGTCGGCGACTGGGACGGCAACGGCACCACCACCGTCGCCGTCTACGACCCGGCGACCCAGAACTTCTACCTGAACGACTCCAACCAGACGGAGCACGTGCGGCCCGCGATCAGGTTCGGCAACCCGGACGACGTCCCGATCAAGGGCGACTGGGACGGCACCGGCAAGGAGACCATCGGCGTCTACCGGCCGAGCGACGGCAGCTTCTACGGCGCCGCCGAGAACAGCAACCTGGTGATCTACAGCGCGAAGTTCGGCAACTGGGGCGACCGCCCGCTGGTGGGCAACTGGGGCTGACGCCCGCGCATCCCACCCCACCTCGCCCAATCCCCGAACGAAGACGGGCGGCCGCGTCGGAATCCCCGGCGCGGCCGTTCGTATCCACCCTCTATGATCCCGCCCCGGGGGGAAGGCCGCTGAGCTGGTGCGACACCGCCGTGTCCACTCCCTTCGGCGGCCGCACACCCGCGCCGCCGATTTCGACGACCGGGAGACGAAGACTCGGTGATACTCACCCAACGCCTGGGCCGCGGGCTGCTGGCCGGCGCCTCGGCGCTCGCGCTGGCGCTGCTGCCCGCGGGCCTCGCACCCACCACGGCGGCCGCCTCACCGGCCGGCGACGGGTCCGGGCCGACGCCGCTGGACCTCAACACCACGCGCGCCTTCTCGGACACCTTCCAGCTGGACCCGTCCCTGGACACCGACCCCCTGTACGGGCTGAACGTCGGCCTCGACGCCCGTCAGGCGCCGCCGGCCGGGCAGCACGGGATCTCCTACACCCGGGTCTCCGGCCGCTGGGACACCGCGGCCCCGCCCGACCAGTGGTTCGTCCAGACCAGCCACCCGAACCACCCCAACAGGCTGCTCTTCGCCAAGGGCGTCTCCGCGGTCATGCTCGGCGCGCCGGCCGTCGCCGACGCCACCGGCCACTACACCGTCTCGACCGTGATCGACCCGGTCGTGGGCGACACCGGCAGCGCCGACTGGGGCTCGCTGGTCCTGAGCCGCAGCCACCGCAGCAACGGCTACGTCACCGGCGCCGACGTCGACCTCGGCCTCACCGTCACCTCGGCCGGCAAGCTCGCCCTCTTCCACGGCGAGGGCGGCGAAACCCCCTTCTGGACCGGCACCGTGACACCCACCGCCCAGTACGCCGTCTCGCTCACCGTCTCCACCGGAGCCGACCGCGCCGTCACCCTCACCGTGAACGGCACTCCTTTCACCGTCTCTGCGCCGGCCGGGGTCACCCGCTGGCCGAGCAGCTCGTTCCTCTACCTCGGCGCCTACCTCTCCGCCGACGACCGCGTCACCACCTTCGGCGACGGCGCCGGCCACGGACTGAACGTCAGCAGGGTCGACACCGGTGCCACCCGCAGCGCCAAGCCGCTCGTCGACACCTTCGACGGCGCACCCAACGCCACCGCCGACTTCGGGCTCAACCAGGACCTCAGCGCCCGACAGTCGAGCCTGATCTCCGCCAACTACACCGCCGTCTCGGGCGTCAAGGGCCTGGCCCTCAACCCTCCGGCCGGTTCCGTGCAGGTCAACAGCCCGGCCCACCCCAACGTGCTCTCCTTCCCCAAGGGCACCTCGGCCGTGCGCCTGAACAAGCCGGCCACCTCGGACGTCCCGACCGGCGCCTACACGGTGCACGCCGTCCTGACCCCCGTGGTCGGCAGCACCACCGGCCAGGACTGGGCCTCCCTCGCCGTCAGCAACGCCTCCGGCGCCACCGGCGCCGTCGACGCCGAGGACATCGCGCTCGGCCTGCGCGTCCAGGCCGACGGCGGGCTGACGCTCTTCCAGGGCGGTGCGCCGACCGCACTTCCGGCCGTCCCGGCCGCGGGATCGTACGAGGTCACCGTCGCGCTGGCGACGGGCGACAAGCAGCAGGCGACCGTCAGGGTCAACGGCTCCACGGTCTTCGCCGGCCGCACCGCCGCCCAGCTGCCCCGCGACGGCTACGTCAGCCTCGGCGCCCACCACTCGGCGGCCGGCCAGGTCACCACCGCCGACGACCTGCGGATCTCCACGCTGGGTGGGCTCGGCTACTACGGGTTCTTCGACATCCGGGACCCCGACTGGCCGAACTACGGTGCCAACCATGCGCCCGAGGTGGCGTCGTTCACCAACTTCAACACCTTCAACCGCGGCACCGACCCGCGGCTGGAGTTCCTGGACCAGTGCCGACCGGCCTCCTGCGTGATCGACCTCAACCAGGAGACCGTCCTCCCGCGGAACCCGGCGACGGACACCTGGAACTTCAAGCCGAACCCGAACGCCGCGCAGAACCTCGCCGGCCTGGTGCAGCGCATCGGCTCGAACATGGACAAGATCTCGGCCGTCAACGTGACTGACGAGCCGTACTCGCACGGTCTGACCCCCGCCGAGGTCCAGACGCAGGCGGACCAGATCAAGGCCGCCTTCCCGGACAAGCTGCTGGTCATGAGCCTCGACCACTGGAACGTCGAGCAGACGGCGCCGATCCCCGCGTCCGTCGACATCGTCGGGTTCGACTACTACTGCGTGGGCCGGGGCGAGATCCAGCCGCGGCTGGCCAATCTGAAGACCTTCCTGTCCTCCCCCGACCAGCACCTGATGCTCTTCCCCGAGTCCACCAACCAGCAGGGTGTCGCGGACGGCTGCTACGGGGGCAAGACCGACGCGGACGTCGCCGCGTTCAACGCCGAGTACCGCGCGATCGCCGCACAGGACCCGCGCGTCGTCTACCTGCAGAACTTCCGCTGGCTCGGCCCCGACCAGCCGACCAAGGTGCCGCTGACCGTCGCGGAGCAGCAGCGGATCGGCAAGGCCGTCGTCAACGCCACGCCCACCCCGGCGCCGGCCTCGGTCGGCGTCTACCGGCCCTCGGACGGCAGCTTCGGCGAGGCCGCCCACAACGGCTGGTTCACCGGCCGGACGGTGTTCGGGGGCGGTGGCGACGCCGTCCCGCTGACGGGCCACTGGAACGGGCCGGGCACCGACACCGTCGGCGTCTACCACCCCGACACGGCGACCTTCCAGCTGTCGAACGACAACGCCACGGTCGCCGCCACCTTCCCGTTCGGGGTCCCGGGTGACGTCCCGCTGGTCGGCGACTGGAGCGGCCGGGGCCGCACCACCGTCGGCGTCTACCGCCCCGGCGACCAGACCTTCTACCTCTCCGACGACAACGCGTCCGTCACGTACCGGATCCAGCTGGGCAATGCGGGCTGGCAGCCGCTGGTCGGCGACTGGGACGGCAACGGCACCACCACCGTCGCCGTCTACGACCCGGCGACCCAGAACTTCTACCTGAACGACTCCAACCGGACGGAGCACGTGCGGCCCGCGATCAGGTTCGGCAACCCGGGCGACGTCCCGGTCAAGGGCGACTGGGACGGCACCGGCAAGGAGACCATCGGCGTCTACCGGCCCGGTGACCAGACCTTCTACGGCGCCGCCGAGAACAGCAACCTGGTGATCTACAGCAAGAAGTTCGGCAATCCGGGCGACCGCCCGCTGGTGGGCAACTGGGGCTGACGCCCTGCCCGACCGGGCGCCCTCCCGACCGCCTCGCGGCGGCCGGGAGGGCGCCTTCCGGCTATTCGGACGCGGCCACCCGGCCCACGGCGCCGGCGCGCCCGACGGCGCTCAGCACCGCCCGCACCCCGGCCGCGAGGACGGAGGAGTCGCGGCCGGCGCCCCAGACCACCTCGCCACCGACACCACCGGCCCCGCCGATCCGGGCCTCCACATAGGCGACGGCGTCGGCGTCCGGGCCGGTGCGGACGGCGTGCTCGGTGAAGCGCAGGATGTCGACGGGCGTCCCGGCCGCGGCCAGGGCCGCCGTGACGGCGTCCAGCGGACCGTTGCCCCCGCCCCGGTGGACCGGGCCGCCTGCCACGGACAGCTCCGCCCAGTGCCGGCCGGTCCCGTCCTCCCCGGTGCGCCAGACGGCGGGCGGCGCCGCGTCCAGGTAGGCCGCGCGGAACAGCGCGTACAGCTCGTCCGCGCCGACCTCGCGCCCGCTGTCGTCGGTCGACTCCTGGACCACCCGGGAGAACTCGATCTGCAGCCGCCGGGGCAGCTCCAGGCCGTGCCCGCTCTGCAGCAGGTAGGCGATGCCGCCCTTGCCGGACTGGCTGTTGACCCGGATCACCGCCTCGTAGCCGCGGCCCAGGTCGGCCGGGTCGATCGGCAGGTAGGGGACGTCCCACGGGGCCCGGTCGGCCGGGACGCCGAGGTCCGCGGCGCGCTTGGCGTGGTGGGCGAAGCCCTTCTTGATGGCGTCCTGGTGGGTGCCGGAGAAGGCGGTGTGGACGAGGTCGCCGACGTAGGGGTGGCGCTCGGGCACCGGCAGGCGGTTGCAGTGCTCGACGGTGCGGCGGATCTCGTCGATGTCGGAAAAGTCGATCATCGGGTCGACGCCCTGGGTGTGCAGGTTGAGGGCGAGCGTCACCAGGTCGACGTTGCCGGTCCGCTCGCCGTTGCCGAAGAGGCAGCCCTCGACCCGCTGCGCGCCTGCCAGCACGGCGAGTTCGGCGCAGGCGACGCCGGTGCCGCGGTCGTTGTGGGGGTGGACGGAGAGGATCACCGAGCCGCGCCGGTCCAGGTGGCGGTGCATGTACTCGATCTGGTCGGCGTAGACGTTCGGCGTGGCGATCTCCACCGTGGCGGGCAGGTTGTGGATGACCGGCCGGTCGGGGCTCGCGTCCCAGAGGGCGGTGACGGTGTTGCACACCTCCAGGACGTAGTCCGGCTCGGTCAGGTTGAACACCTCGGGCGAGAACTCGAAGCGCACGCCGGGGCGGTGCTCGGCATGCCGGGCGATGTGCTCGGCGGCCTCGGTGACCAGCGCGCGCACCTCGGCGCGGTCACGGCCGAGCACGACGTCGCGCCAGGCCGGGGCGGTGGCGGTGTAGAGGTGGACGACAACCCTGGGCAGGCCCTCGACGGACTCGAAGGTGCGGTCGATCAGGTCCGCCCGGGCAGCGGTGAAGACCACGAGGGTGACGTCCTCGGGGACGGCCCCGGGGGTGGTGGCCAGCCGGCGGACGAAGTCGAAGTCGGTGCGGCTGGCGGAGGGGTAGCCGACCTCGATCTCCTTGAAGCCCATGGCCAGGAAGAGGTCGAACATGCGCTGCTTGCGCTCCGGGTCCATCGGCTCGGCCAGCGCCTGGTTGCCGTCCCGCAGGTCGACGGGCACCCAGAGCGGGGCCTGCTCGATCCGGCGGGAGGGCCACTGCCGGTCCGCTCCGGACGGCAGGGGGACGCGCTCGTGGGCGGGTCGGTAGCGGTGGCTCGGCATGGCGCTGCCGCGCTGCGGGTTCCAGGCGGGCGCGGCGGCCGGGACGGGGCCGGCGGGCGTGCGCAGGGTGGGGAATCGCATCGGTGGGGTCCTTCGTACGAGGTGGTACCGAGGACGGACCGGCAGCACGGCGCCCCGCAGCGGGGCGCCGATCCGGTCAGACCCCGCTGCGGCCACCAAGGAGGAGACGCCACGTCTGCATGGGCGTAACGTACCCCGGGCCTGTCAACGCTCGTACCGGCTTCCACGGAGTGGACACACCCTCCGGCGAGGACAGCCACACCGTCTGCACGTGATCACCTCGATCGAGCCTCGTCACGCCCCGTCACTTTCGAGCCGACCGATACCGGGCCCCCGTATGGGCTTTCGACGCGCTACAAGACACCACAGGGATGCTTCGACAGCAGACGATTAACCGGAGCATGACATTCTGTCAAGGAAGTGTGTGCATGCCCCCCAGAGACCGAACAGGCTTTCACTCCTATCACACGGTATGACTAGTATCGCCTCGTCATATAGCCCGTGCCCGGACGGCCCGGCCCCACCAGGCCGGCCGCCAGCCCCTAGGAGTCTGCTCTGCGCGCGCGTGCGAATCGGCGTCCCAGGACACCGAAGGCCCCCCGCAGGCGTCCACGCCTGTCACTGCGGACGGCTCTGCTCGTTCTGGCCATCGTCCCCAGCCTCGCCCTCACCGCCATCTGGGCGGCCACCAGCGGCCACACCTTCCTGGACTTCCGGAGGCAGGCGGACCAGGGCATGCTGGCCAAGAAGATCGGCAAGCCGTCCAACAACGTCTACTACAACCTCCAGGAGGAACGCCGACTCACCACCGAGGCGCTAGCCCGGCCCGGCAGCGTCACCGACGCGTTACGCCGCCAGCGCCAACTCACCGACGACGCGGTACGAGAGTTCCGTCGGATCTCCGACGAGACCGCCGACACCGCGCCCGCCGAGATCCGCACCGCCGCCGCCGAGGCGCGGCAGGCGATGGACAAGATGGCCGACCAGCGGGCGGCGGTCGACCGCGCCGCCGTCGACCAGCAGGCCGTCTACACGTACTTCACCGACCTGATCGCCGTCGACCTGCGACTCTTCACCGAGCTCAGCCGCATCGACAACGGCGAGGTCACCTGGACCTCCAGGGCACTGGTCAGCTCCCTCTGGGCCAAGGAGATGCTCTCCCGCGAGGACGCGCTCCTGGCCCGCGGCTGGCCCTCCGGCAAGCTCGCCATCGCGGACTATCAGCAGGTGCAGCAGGCCATCAGCACCCAGGACTACCTGTTCAACCTGCAGATCGTCCCGTTCGTGCCGGCCCAAGAGGTCAACGCCTGGCACGAAGTGATGAACAGTCCGGTCTGGCGCAACAAGATCGCCGTCGAGCAGGCGCTGCTCCGCCCGGTCTCCCCCGACGCCGGTGGCTCGGTCAAGCTGCCGGCCACCCTGGACCAGTGGCGCCAGGCCGTCGACCAGATCAACCCGCAGCTGGTGATCGTGATCGACACCCGCACCGACGACGTGGTCGAGGTCAGCAGGAGCTCCTTCCTCTCCCTGCTCTCCCGCTTCGTGCAGACCACCATCGCCGGCCTGATCGCCGTCATCGTCGTGGTCGTCACCAGCTGGCGGCTGACCCGCTCGATGCGCCGCCGGATCAAGGACCTCCAGGGCCAGGCCCAGGAACTGGAACTCACGCTGCCCGAGGTCGTCGAACGGCTCTCCAGGGGAGAGCAGGTCGACGTCGAGGCCGAGACCCGCGCCATCACGGCCGGGGAGCACGGCAAGGGCACCGACGAGCTGGCCCGCCTCGGCCAGGCGCTCAACCTGGCCCGCACCTCGGCACTGGCGACCTCCGTCCGGCAGGCCGAGCAGCACCGCGGCTTCGAGCGGCTGCTCCAGCGCATCGCCCGCCGCACCCAGCTGCTGATCGGTCAGCAGCTGCGCAAGCTGGACGAGTTGGAGCGCAAGCACGACGACCCGGAGGTGCTGGAGGGCCTGTTCGACCTCGACCACCTCACCTCACGCCTGCGCCGCTACGAGGAGAACCTCGTCATCATGGCCGGCGGCCAGCCGCAGCGGAAGTGGCGCAAGCCCGTCCCGCTGCTGGACGTGCTGCGCGCCGCGCAGGGCGAGGTGCAGGACTACCGCCGGATCATGGTCGACGTCGAGGGCCACCCGTGGATCTCGGAGCGGGCGGTCGGCCCGGTCGCACACGTGATCGCCGAGCTGATGGAGAACGCGGCGACCTTCTCCAAGCCTCCGACCCCGGTCGAGGTGCGGGCCGCCATGGTCGGCCGCGG
This sequence comes from Kitasatospora sp. NPDC090091, assembly GCF_044747365.1. Lineage (NCBI taxonomy): Bacteria > Bacillati > Actinomycetota > Actinomycetes > Kitasatosporales > Streptomycetaceae > Kitasatospora > Kitasatospora sp. NPDC090091. The sequence goes on along the minus strand of NZ_JBIVDY010000018.1, from coordinate 100,544 downwards.
CCTCGCCGTGGAGATCGAGGACCGCGGGCTCGGCATGGACCCCGAACAGTACGACGCGGCCAACGAACTGATGAGCCGTCCGCCTCGGATGGACGTGCTGGCCCGGGCGAACGACATCCGGCTCGGCTTCTACGTGGTCTCCCGGCTGGCGGCCAACACCGGGCTGAAGATCGAGTTCCGGCCGTCGGCCTTCGGCGGCACCCGGGTGGTCGTGCTGGTCCCCGCCGAGCTGGTCATCGACGGTGACGCGGGCCTGCCGGACGCCACGCCGGTGGAGCCGATCCCGCTCGCCCGGCGCACGCGCAAGGCGGCGCTCGCCGCGCTGACGGCGGCGTCGCCCGCGCCGACGGACGGCGGTGCGGCGGGTGTTCCCGCTGCGGCGTCTGCCGACACGGCGGGCCCCGGTGCCGACCCCGCTCACGGACTGCTGGGCGGACCGGGCGACGGGCAGCTGTCCGAGTCCGCGGTCGAGCCGCCGGAGACCGTGCTGGGCCCGTCGGCCGCCGCGGTGGCGCCGGTGGAGGCCTTCGCCCACGTCGAGTACATCCAGCCGCTCAACTCCGAGCCGGTCGAGCACCGGTCCCCGGCGGACGACCAGGGCGTGGGCCTGCACGGAGGGTACGACCGGGTGGACGCGTTCGGCGGCGACAGGTTCGGTGGCGACGGATTCGGGGGCAACGGGTTCGCCGTTGACGGATTCGACGGCGACGGGTACGACTCGGTGTTCGCCGCCAAGCGCGCCCCCGTCCCGGCCCAGGCCGGGCACGACACCCCGTCCGACGGCCTCGCCGGCTACGGCGGGACGGCCGGGCAGTCCGTCGAGCCGGGCCGGCCCGTGGAATCCGATCAGTCCGTCCAGCCCGATCAGTCCGTTCAGTCCGTTCAGTCCGTTCAGTCCGTTCAGTCCGGGCTGCCCGGGTACGACGGCACCGACCACGTCACCCCGGTCCACGACAGCCCCGAGCACGGCGCACCGGTCCACGGCGCCCCGCCCACCCCGGGCGCGCACGCGTACGACGCGCCGGCCTACCCGGACATCGCCTACGCCAAGGTGACCGCCGCCGAGGCCCCGTACGCCGACGAGCAGTACCGGCCGGCCGAGCACTACCGCCTCGCCGAGCGGCGCGAGTACGCCCCGTCGGTCCCGTACAGCGCACCGGCCGACGGCCAGCCGCCGCTGCCGCAGCGGATCCGCCAGGCCAGCCTGGCGGCCGAGCTGCGCGTGCCGCCGCCGGCCAGGGTCGACACGCCCGCCGCCGGCCACGGCGGCGTGCACGGTGCGCTGCCCGGCACGGCCGGTTCGTCCGGCGACGCGGCAGGCCCGTCCGGGCGCCCCCGCCCGACGCGCTCCGGTGCGGCGATCGGCGCCTTCCAGCGCCAGTCCCGCGCGGCCCGCGTCCAGGAGCCCGGCGAGGTCCACCTCCCGGCCACCGCCGGCTCCGGCCGCCGGTCCCTGCCGGCGCCCATCGACCCCCCGACCTCCGCGCCGGGCCCCTCGCCCTGGGCCCTGCCCGCCGCGGATCCCCGAACCACCAGGACGGATGACCAATCATGAACCGCACGATCGCCACCCACCAGGACCTGGACTGGCTGCTGGACGGGCTCGTCGACTCGGTGGCCGGGACCAGAAGCGCCGTCCTGCTCTCCGACGACGGCCTGGTCGTCAGCCACTCCCGCACCATCGACCGGGCCGACGCCGAGCGCCTGGCGGCCGTCGCCACCGGCCAGCAGAGCCTGGCCCGGGGCGTGGGCCAGCTGTTCGACGGCGGGCCGGTGCACCAGGTCATCGTCGAGCTGTCCGAGGTCTGGCTGTTCGTGATCGCGGCCGCCCAGGGCACCCACCTGGCCGTCGTCGCCTCCCAGGAGGTCGACGCCGAGGTGATGTCGGTGGCCATGCACACCCTGGTGCAGCAGGTCGGCCAGAAGCTGACCACCCCGGTCCGCGGCGAGTTCGACGCCTTCGCGGCCAGGAACCGGGGTTGATGACCCGGTGATCCCGCACTGGAGCGAGGCGGTCGACGAGGACGAGGACGACGGCGCGGAGTCGATGGTGCGCCCGTACACCATCACCCGCGGCCGGACCACCCCCGAACGCGACGACCTCACCCTGATCACGGTGCTGACCACCGTCGAGGACCAGGCCCGCGCGGCCCTGGCCCGGGGCTCCCGCCCCGGGTCGCGCGGGCTGCAGCCCGAGCACCGGCTGATCCTGGACCGCTGCCGCCGCCCGGCCGCCGTCGCCGAGGTGGCGGCCGGGCTGGACCTGCCGATCTCGGTCACCAAGATCCTCCTCGGCGACCTGGTCTCCCACGGCCTGCTGCTGGCCCGGGCCCCCCTCGCGGTGGCCCGGGCCGGCGGGGGCGTCGACCTCGGCCTGCTGACGGCCGTACGCGAAGGACTCCGGAGGCTCTGAACCATGGCACCGACCGCACCCCTCTCCCCGACCTCACCCCTCCCCTCGACCGCGCCGCTGCCCTCCAGCGCGTCCGGCACCCCCAGCGCACCGGCGGCCGTCAAGATCCTCATCGCCGGCGGCTTCGGCGTCGGCAAGACCACCCTGGTCGGCTCGGTCAGCGAGGTCGCCCCGCTGCGCACCGAGGAGTACCTGACCCGCGCGAGCGTGGGCGTGGACGACCTGTCCGGCGTGGACACCAAGGACACCACCACCGTCGCGCTGGACTTCGGCCGGATCACCGTCAACCCCGACCTGGTGGTCTACCTGTTCGGCACGCCCGGCCAGGAACGCTTCTGGTTCATGTGGAACGACCTGGTGAACGGCGCGCTCGGCGGGATCGTCATCGCCGACACCCGCCGGCTGGAGACCAGCTTCGCCTCGATCGACTTCTTCGAGAGCCGGGGCATCCCGTTCGTGGTGGCGATCAACTGCTTCCACGGGCAGAACACCCGCACCTCGGACGAGATCCGGGGCGCGCTCGACCTGGACTCCCAGGTGCCGATGCTGCTCGGCGACGTGCGCGAGCGCGCCTTCGGGCGGGACCTGCTGCTGGCCCTGGTGGACCACCTGATGGACCTCGCCGCCGTCCGGGCCGAGCCGCTCGGCTGAACGGCCGGGGCTCCCGGCCCGGGCCGTCGCCCGGGCCGTCGCCCGCTCCGGTCCTGCGCGGGGTCGATGCCCGCGCAGGGCCGGGGTGGGGCTCAGTGGGGCTCCGTGGGGCTCCGTGGGAATCAGCCTGTTCGACGCGGCGGAGCCGGACGGCTCGAAGGGGGCGGAGGCAGCGGCTGCGCCGTGGCGATCGCGTGCCGGCGCTCCCAGACCGCGGCCGAGATCCGGGCCAGCAACCGGGCAGCCGGGTCGTCCTCGTCCTCCCCGGAGGCCAGCGGCCCGGTGTAGCAGACCGCGAGCAGGTACGGCGGGCAGTCGGGCGGGTGGACCAGGCCGACGCTGTGCCGCGCCCCGGGGATCCAGCCGTTCTTGAAGGCGATCCGCGTCCCCGGCGGCAGGCCCGCCGCCAGGTCCACCCGGAAGGCGTTGCGCTCCAGCAGCCCGAGCAGCTCCGGCTCGTCGGCGACGGACTGCAGCAGACGGACCAGGTCGCGCGCGCTCACCCGGTTCTGCACGCCGGCGTCGCGCGCCGCGTAGTCCTCGATGCCGCGCGGGCTGGCGCTGCCGCTCGCCCCGGCCCGGCGCCAGACCTCGGCGACGGCCTCGGGCCCGACCCGGGCGAGGCAGAGGTTGGTGGCGAGGTTGGACGAGTGCGTGATCATCCGCTCGGCGAGGGTGCGCAGCGGCGCCGACCGGCCGAGCAGGCCCCAGGGCACCGGGTCGCTGTCCCAGTCCGGGTCGTTGGCGAACTCGCCGCCGACGGCGGAGGCGAAGCGGTTCACGACGGGGATCTCGGCGTCGAGGTCCGCCCCGCTGCGGTGGAGCGCCGCCAGGACGGCCACCTTCATCGTGCTCGCCGCGTCGTGCAGCTCGTCCCCGGCCCGAACGAACACCGGCTCGCCGCCCCAAGGTGCCACCACCACAGAAACCATGCCCGCCCCCGTTCCCGGGCGGCACACCACGCAAACCGACCGGGCTCGGCAGTGCCCTCCCTCGCCCCGGTGCCACTTGGCAGCGGCGCTGCCGGGCAGAGTGGTGGCGGCGCGGCAAAGTGGTGGCCGCGCCCCGGGGAGAGGCGCGGACGCCGTCACCGCCTGCGCCGCCTGCGCCCCGCGCCGCCACCCGGCCCGCCGCCCGCGCGGCTCCTCGACCTGCCGCCCGACGTGCCCAGGCGGGCGGCGGGGAGGGCGTCCGGGGCCGGCGGGCGGACGTCGTCCGCCGGGGCGGCCAGCTCGGCGAGGTAGCGCCGGCGTTCGATCGGGACGGCGCCCAGGGCGCGGACGTGGGGCGTGTCCCACTGGGCGTCGAGCAGGCGGCCGCCGGCCGCACCGAAGCGGTTCGCGAGGTCCGCGACCGCGACCCGGGCCGCGTCGGGGCGGCGGTTGAACATCGAGTCCAGGCTCAGCACCGGCCCCGCGCGGACGCCGAAGACCCCGCCGATCAGCTCCTCCCCCTCCCAGACCTCCGCACTGTGCGCCGCGCCGCAGTCGTGCAACCGGCGCAGCGCATCGCGCAGCTCGGGGGTGAGCCAGACCGGCTCGCGACCGTCCGCACAGGCCGCGACGACACGCTCGAAGGCGCGGTCGGCGCTGGTCCACCAGGCCAGGCCGTTGCGCAGCCGCCGGGACAGCCGGCTGCCGATGCGCACGCCGTCCGGGGCGATCACCGGGCGCGGGTCGGGGGACCACCAGGCCAGCGCGTACGGGTCGTCCTCCGGGGAGGCGGTGCCGGGCAGCAACGCCACCTCACCCGAGGCCACGGCCTCCTCGAACCGGGCCTCGTTGAAGGCGCTCGCCAGTTCGTCGGCGGCGGGCATCGGGAAGAGCCCGCGCCGGTAGGCGGCCAGCAGCACGTCGGGGCCGAGGGCTCCCCCGAAGGCCACCGGAGCGTCCCCGGGTGCCCGCGCCAGGTCGAGTCCGGCGAACGCCCGGCCGTCGCCCGGGCCGTGCGCCGCCCCGTCGGAGGCCCCGAGCGCCCCGGGTGCCCCGCTCACCGCTGCACCATCCCGACCGGCGGGGCCAGGAAGCCCTCCGCCGTCAACTGGTCCAGGTAGTGGTCGAGCAGCGCGTCGTCGACCGCCGGCAGGGCGATCCCGCTTCCCGTCAGCGCCCGTTCGGTGTTGGCCCGGTCGAACAGCGGGAAGGTCGGGCGGAAGTACATCTCGCTGATGGAGAGGTCCGTCCCCGGGCTGCGGTCGACGAACAGCGGTACGAACGGGGTCATCGGGTGGGTGGGGTGCCGGGCCGCGAACCGGACCAGGTCCTGGACCCAGGCGTCGTACGGGACTTCGTCCACCGGGTGGCCGCGCGCCCGCAGCCGCTCGGCGAGGTCGGCGAGGACGGCCGGGCGCGGCGAGGTGATGTGGTAGACCTCGCCGATCGCCGGGGCGTGGGCGGCGATGTGGGCGACCGCCCGGCTGAACCGGTCGGCCGGCACGAAGTCGAGCAGCAGCCGGACTTCCGGGCAACTCCCGCTGTCCACCATGTACTTGATCAGCGCGCAGATCTCCGTCCCGGTGTTCATCACGCCGGTGGTCAGATCGCCGGTGACGTCGTTGGTGCGCAGCACGGTGACCGGCAGTCCGGCCGCGGCCGCGTGGTGCAGCAGTTGCTCGGCCACCCACTTGCTCTCCACGTAGCCGACGGCGAGCTTCTCCGGGTAGGCGAGCGGCGTCCGCTCGGTCACCTCGGCGACGCCCGCGGGGCCGAAGCCGGCCAGCACGGCGAGGGTGGAGAGGTAGTGCACCGGGATGCCGCGGCTGTGCCCGGCCAGCCGGACCACCTCGCGGGTGCCGCCGACGTTGGGCCCGCGCAGCTGGTGGTACGGGTAGATGAAATTGACCTGGCCGCCCAGGTGGTGAATGGCGTCCAGGCTCTCGGCGAGCGCCTCGAAGCGGTGCTGGCCGAGGCCGAGCAGCGGCTCGGCGAGGTCGCCGACGAGCGGGACGACCCGGGTGTCGGCGAGGTCGTGCCGCAGGTAGCGCTGCTGCGCGGCGCGGATCCGCTCCAGGGCGTGCTCTTCGTCGGGCGCGCGGACCAGGCAGTGGATGCGCGCCCCGGTGGTGTGGAGCAGCTCGTTCAGCAGGTGGGCGCCGCAGTAGCCGGTGGCACCGGTGAGCAGGATCTCGGCCGGTTCGGCCCGCGAGGGGGCCGGGCTCCAGGACTGGCGTACGGGGGTGCCGAGTTCGGCCTCGGCGGCCCAGTCGACGGCGGCCTCGCCGAGGCCGTTGCGCCCGGCCGCGCCGGCCCGGGCCGCCTGGGTGGCGGCGGCGAAGGCGCGCAGGGTGGAGTCCCGCAGCAGCGAGCGGGTGAGGAAGCGGATCCGGGTGACGTCGATGCCGAACATGATCCGGGCCCGCGCGAGCATCTCCATGGCCAGTAACGAGTTGCCGCCGAGCACGAAGAAGTCGTCGGCGGGGTGGACGTCCTCGACGCCGAGCAGTTCCGACCAGAGGTGGGCGACGGCGGGCTCGATGGCGCTGCCGCCCCCGTACGGGCGGGCCCGGGTGCCGTCGGCGGCGCGATCCCCGTCGAGCGTGCGGTCGCCGTCGAGGGCGCGGTCCGCGTCGGCGCGCTCTCCGTCCGGGGCACGCTCTCCGGTGTCGCCGCGGGCACCACGGGCGGCACCGCCGGCGCCGGTGGCGTCCGCGGCCCAGGTGTCCTCAGAGCCGGGCGCACGGCGCTGGAGCCGCGGGGTGGCGTGGGGCAGCCGGCGCCGGTCGATCTTGCCGGCCGGGGTGAGCGGCATGGTGTCGAGCAGCACGAAGTCGGCCGGGACCATGAAGTCCGGCAGCCGCGCGGCCAGGTACTCGCGGATGTGCGAGCGCCGCGCGTGGGCGCCCGAGCCGCCGCGCCCGGTGAGCGTGTAGTACGCGGTGAGGACGTGGGCCCCGTCGTCGCTGCCGTCGGCGGCGACGCGGGCCTGCCGGACGGCCGGGTGGCCGGCCAGCACGGACTCGACCTCGGCCGGGTCGACCCGGTAGCCGCGGACCTTCACCTGGTCGTCGAAGCGGCCCAGGATCTCCAGGTTGCCGTCGGCCCGCCAGCGGCCGGCGTCACCCGTGCGATACATCCGCTCGCCGGGCGAGGCCGCGTACGGGTCGGGCAGGAAGCGTTCCGCGGTGAGCCCCGGCTCCCGCCAGTAGCCGCGGGCGAGGCCCGGCCCGCCGAGGTAGATCTCGCCGCGCTCGCCCGGACGCACCGGGCTGAGCCGGGCGTCCAGCAGGTGCACCCGCACCCCCGGCAGCGGCCGCCCGATCGGCACCGGCGCCGCGCCGACGCCGGCCCCGGCGGCCGCGTCCAGCACCGCCGGGGTGACCTCGCAGAGCGTGGACGTCACGGCCGCCTCGGTCACCCCGTAGGCGTTGACCAGCCGGACCCCGGGCAGCCGGGTCAGGCAGGTCCGGCAGTCGTCCGTGTGCACGGTGTCACCGCCGACCACGACCAGCCGCAGTCCGGGCGGCGGCGGACCGCCCTCGGGGAGCAGGGCGAGCACGTGGTGCCAGTACGCGGGCGTGAGGTCGGCGACGGTCAGGCGCAGCTCCCCCATCCGGTGCACCAGCTCGGTCGGCGCCCAGGTGCGGGCTCCGCCGAGGACGAGGGTGGCGCCGCTGACCAGGGCCGCGAAGACCTGTTCCAGCGAGGTGTCGAAGCCGAGCGCGGCCATCTGCAGCACCCGGTCCCGCGAGGTGAGGCCGTAGGCGCGGACCACCCGGTCCAGGGTGAAGACCAGGGAGCGGTGGGTGACCGGCACGCCCTTGGGGGTGCCGGTGGTGCCGGAGGTGTAGATCAGGTAGGCGAGGTCGTCCGGGGCGGCGGCGTCCGGCAGTCCGTCCTCCCCGTCAACATCAACGCCCACGTCCGGGCCGCCCGCATTCGGGCCACGTGCATCCGGGGTGCCCGCGTCCGGGGCGCCCGCGTCGGGGGTGCCCGCGTCCGGGGCGCCCGCGTCCGGGCCGAGCACCACGACACCCGGATAGCTCTGCCCGCGGCCGCCCACCGCCACCCGGGCCCGGCAGTCCTCGACCAGCTGGGCCAGCCGCCGCTGCGGGTGCGCCGGGTCCAGCGGCAGGAAGGCGCCACCGGCCTTGAGCACGGCCAGCCAGGCCGTCACCAGGTCCGGCCCGCGCTCCAGGCAGACCGGCACCACCTGCTCCGGCCCGACCCCGTGCGCCCGCAGCGCCCCGGCCAGCCGGTCGCTGCGGACGTCCAGCTCGCGGTAGGACAGCCCGCCGTCCTCGGCCAGGATCGCGACCGCGTCCGGGTCGTGCGCGGCACGCGCCCGGAACAGCCCGTGCACGGTGTCCGCGAAGCCCGCGCGCGCAGGCCCGCGGACGGGCCCGGCCGGCCCGGAGAACCCGAGCCCGCCCCAGCGCCACTCGCGCTCCACGTACCCGAGGCACTCCGCGTGCCCGGCCGGGCCGAAAACCGTGACCCAGCCGCCCGGCACGGTGGAGTCACCGGACCAGATCGCATACTGACCGTCTTCGTTTCGCACCACGGCGTGACGACCGGAACTCGTGTCCCCGCGTGCGCCGTGTGCGCTGTCGACTGCATCATCCACCGGCTTGACCTCGTGCTGTGGCGGCAGAATGCTGGGAGGTGCGACATTTCCGACTATACGCACTCATGGCCCGTTTCGATCGCCCGGCCGAAAGCCACCGGACGGACAGGGCCGCTGCCCGAAGCCCGGTCACGCACCGCGCCCGGCAGGCACGGGAGCTGACCGGTCCGGGGTCCGACAGGCAACCGCCTGGCGGCCACCGCACCCGGCAGCGACCGCACCTGACGGGCACCGCACCGGGTGAGGGGAGCTCCGCTCCGCTTCCCGACCCGTCCGACCGGGCGGGTGGTCCGAGGACCGGCGGAGTGGTGTCGCGGAGGAGGTAGCCTCGTTGACACGTCGGCGACAACGCCTGATGGTCTGTTACCTGTCGTGGATGGTGCTGTTCACCTGCATCTACTACATCAACCCGACCCAGCGGATCATCTGGTGGACCGGCATCGGCCTCGGCAGCGTCGCGGCCATCGTGGTCGGTGTGCACCTCAACCGCCCGGCGCACGCACTGCCCTGGTACCTGCTCGCCCTCGCCAACCTCAGCTTCACGGCGGGCGAGGTCGTCCAGGTCATCCAGATGCAGTTCCTGCACCTGGGCAGTCCCTTCCCATCCGTGGCCGACGGCTTCTACCTGGCCGAGTACCTGCTGTACGCGGCGGGCGTGTTGGCCTTCATCCGCTGGCGAACGGCACATCAGGACCGGGCCGGAGTGCTCGACGCGCTCATCCTCACCATGGGCCTGGCACTGCTGGCCTGGATCTACCTGATCCTCCCGTACGCCCGGAACCCCGACCTCACCTGGTTCCAGAAGGCCGTCTCGATCGCCTACCCGCTCGGCGACGTGGTCGTGCTCGCCCTGCTGCTGCGCCTGCTGGTGCCACGCGGCGGCGGCGGCCGCGCCCTGCAGCTGCTCGCCGTCGGCACGGTCGGCCTGCTGATCTCCGACATCCTGTACGGGCTGATCCTGCTGCACGGCAACTGGCACATCGGCACCCCGGTCGACCTCGGCTGGGCCGCCTTCTACACCGCCTGGGGTGCGGCCGCCCTCCATCCGTCGATGGTCGAACTGACCAGACCCGTGCCCAGTCAGCAGGTCGACATCACCCCCGGCCGGCTCGCCCTGCTCACCCTCGCCTCGCTGATCGCGCCGACGATCCTGATCATCGAGTCGATCAACGGCAACACCAGCAACGCCGGCGTGATCGGCGCCTTCTCCGCCCTGATCTACCTGCTGGTGCTGGCCCGGCTCGCCGTCGTGGTGGTCGCCCGCCGGCAGGCCGTCGCCCGTGAACGGGTACTGCGCGAGGCCGGCGCCTCACTGACCGCGGCCGTCACCGTCGAGGAGGTCGCCGACGCCGTCCAGGCCGCCGCCTCCACCCTGATGCCCACCGAGCCCGGCCACGTCGCCCTGCTCGCGGTCAGCGAGGCCGGCGTCCTGCACGTCCGGCACGCCGAGCGCGGCCCCACCCAGCACACCCTCGGCAACGGCCCCGGCACGGGCTCCGCCTCGGACTCCGACGAGGTGCTCGCGCTCGCCGCCGTCCGCGAGACCCGTTTACTGCCCGTCGAGGAGATCGGCAGCGACCTCGCCGTCCGCTTCGACGGCATGCCCTCGGCCCTGCTCTGCCCGCTCACCCTGGCCGAGCGGCCCTCCGGCGACCCGCTGATCGGCGCGCTCATCGTCACCGGGACCGAGCAGGAGCTCACCAACCTCTGGGGCTCGCTGGAGATCCTCGCCGCCCAGGCCGCGCTGGCCGTCGAGCGCGTCATGCTGAGCCAGGAGGTCAACCGCCGCAACAGCGAGCTCTACTTCCGCACCCTGGTGCAGAGCGCCAGCGACGTCATCCTGATCCTCAACGCGGACGACGGCGTCCGGTACGCCTCCTCGTCCGCCGAGCGCGTCCTCGGCTACCCCGACCTCGACGGCGTCCTGATCACCGACCTCGTCCCGCCCGAGGACAGCCGGGCCGTCGGCAGCGCGCTCGCCCGGATGCGCGGCCTGGACGGCGTCACCGACGGCCGCGAGCAGCAGCGCGAACACTGGCGGCTGCTGCGCCACGACCGCACCCCGATCGAGGCCGAGGTGCGCTGCAACGACCTGCGCGGCGATCCGACCGTCGGCGCCCTCGTGCTCACCCTGCGCGACGTGACCGAGCAGCGCCAGATGGAGCGCGAGCTCACCCACCGCGCCTTCCACGACTCGCTCACCGGGCTCGCCAACCGCGTCCTCTTCCAGGACCGCGTCGGCCACGCCCTCTCCCGCAGCGAGCGCAGCGGCGCCGTCACCGGCGTGCTCTTCATCGACCTGGACGACTTCAAGGTCGTCAACGACACCCAGGGCCACGCGGTCGGCGACGAGCTGCTGGTCGCCGTCTCGCTGCGGGTCTCCACCGCGCTGCGCACCTCCGACACCGCGGCCCGGCTCGGCGGCGACGAGTTCGCCGTCCTGGTCGAGGACGCGATGCGCCCGGCGGACGTCGGGGCGATCGCGGACAGCGTGCTGGCCGCCTTCGCCGAGCCGTTCAAGCTGAGCGCGGGCGCCGTCCGGGTCGGCGCGAGCATCGGCGTCGCCACCACCGAGGACAGCGTGGACGCGACCGAGCTGCTCAGCCACGCCGACCTCGCGCTCTACTCCGCCAAGGCCGCCGGGAAGCGCCAGTGGTGCCACTACCAGCCCGCGCTCCAGGCCGGCCTGGTCGAACGGCACGAGCTGAACGAGAACCTGGACACCGCGATCGCCGAATCCGCGTTCAAGCTGTACTACCAGCCGATCGTCGACCTGGCGAGCGGCGCCCTGGTCGCCTTCGAGGCCCTGGTCCGCTGGCCGCACGACCGCCGCGGCATGGTCCTGCCGGACGAGTTCATCGCGCTCGCCGAGGAGAGCGGCCAGATCGTCCCGCTCGGCGCCTGGGTGCTGGAACGCGCGGCCCAGGAGGCGGCCGCATGGCACCGCCTGAGCGCCGAGCCCCGGCTCGCCCAGGGCCTGCCCCCGCTGCGGGTCAACGTCAACGTCTCGGCCCGGCAGTTCCGCGACGCCGGCTTCGTCGACGTGGTCCGCGGCGCCGTCCGCACCTCCGGCATCACCCCCGACGTGCTCGTCCTTGAGCTGACCGAGTCGGTCCTGATGCGCCGCGACGAACGCGTCCACACCGACATGCGCACCCTGAGCGAGCTCGGCGTCGGCATCGCCATCGACGACTTCGGCACCGGCTACTCCTCGCTCTCCTACCTGCGCGAGTTCCCGATCTCCATCCTGAAGATCGACAAGTCCTTCATCGACGGCCTGGGCCTCTCCCAGCAGCAGTACGCCCTGGTCGAGGGCATCACCCGGATCGCCGACACCCTCGGCGTCCAGGTCATCGCCGAGGGCATCGAGAACACCGAGCAGCGCGACCTCCTCGCCGCCATGGGCTGCCCCCTGGGCCAGGGCTACCTCTTCGCCCACCCCCTCACCCCCGACCAGGCCCGCCGCCTCATCACCGACCACTCCCCCCTCACCACCCCCGCCCCCCACCACACCTGATCCGTCCCGGTAGCTGCGGGACGGTAGCCACCCGTCACCTTCGGTCCAACTCCGTTGTCAGTGCGGACACCTATGCTCAGACGGAGTCCTAGACCGAGGAGACGTGTGAGCATCGACGACCTGACTGACGCGGACGCCGTTCAGACCGCACTCAAGGAGTTCGACAGCCTCGGTCAGGAGGCCTTCCTCAAGCGCTACGACTACACGGAATCGGCCCAGTACTTCGTCCAGCACGGCGATCGCCTCTATGACGCCGAGGCCATCGCCGGGGCGGCCCACGGCTACCAGCACCCGGAGCACGGGCCGTTGACCGAGCACGAGTTCCACGGCGACCCCGCACCGGCGACCGTGGCCCTGCAGCAGTTGGGCTTCACCGTGGTGGACGGGCAGCCCGCCACGCTTGAGGAGGAGCTGGCCTGGCGGCTCACCATGTGGCGTAATCTGCAGGCCCGCCAGGACGCCGACGGCCTGTTGACCGCAGGCGAGGTCCGGGCGGTCCGGGCCTACGGCGGGCAGCAGGGCATCTGGGTCGACAAGAAGCGGACGCGGCGCCTCGACCCGCAGGGGTTGGCAGTCGGCCTCAAGCACACCGGCGTCGACTACCCCGATGAGATCAACGACAGCGGAGCGCTCTACCGCTACCCCGACACCAACCGCCGGGGTCAGGACAGGGCCGAGATCGACGCCACGAAAACGGCTTCCCAGCGTTCGCTGCCGGTGTTCCTGATCTCCGAGCGGGGCACGCGGCGCGAGGTCCGCCTCGGTTGGGTCGCCGGCTGGGAGGACACCAGCGGCCAGTTCTACGTCAGCTTCGATGCCACGCCTCCGCAGCAGCTCCTCGACCGCGACCGTTCCGACGATCACCCTTTCCAGTTGGAGGGGAATCGGCGCCGGACGCGCTCGGGAACGATCACGAGCCGACCCGATCAGGCGAAGTTCAAGGTCGAGGTCATCCATCGCTACGGCTCGCGCTGCCCGTTCTCGGGCATCGCGGTGCCCGAAATGATCGAAGCGGCCCATCTGCGCCCCGACGCGGAGAACGGGAGTTCCGACTCCCGCAACGGCCTCCCCATGAATGCAGCACTTCATCGGGCCTTCGACGCTCAGCTGTTCGCCATCCACCCGGACACCCTCCAGGTGATGGTCCGGCCTCAGGGCCCCAGCCTGGCCGAGCTCGGGATCATCGAGCCGCAGCTGACGCTGCCCAAGCTGCCCCACAAGGAGGCCTTGGAGTGGCGCTACGCGAAGTGGCTGAAGGCGAACAAGATGACCGCGACCGACGCGGTCCCGCCCGCCATCGCCGTCGCCGTCGCCGTCGCCGTCGCCTGACCGTCCTGCCAGGTGGGCCGCGCATCGGGCCTCTGATCGGCAGTCGAAAGCGATCAGACGCCCGGTGCCCGGCGCCCACCAACCAACCATGACGTCACGGGGCCGGGTGGGGGTGGCCGAGGTGGGGGAAGGTGGGGAGGAGGTCGGTGTGCGGGGGGATGTGGTCAGAGGTGATCTTGCCGCCGGAGACCATGGCGAGGCGGGCCGAGGTCACGTCGTCGCTGAGGGTGCGGCCGTTGGGGTAGGCGGCGGGGCGGGAGCGGTCGTAGCGGAGGATGTCGGGCAGGACGAGCTTGAGGGTCTCGGTGGCGGCCGCGGTGGTGTAGTCGCCGGTGTGCTGGAGGACGGCCGTCCAGGGCTCGCGGTAGGTGTCCCAGTCGTCGGCCGGCTCGCCGGCGTTGTAGGCGTCCTTGACCTCCTCGGCGTTGAAGTAGGCCGTCAGGGAGGGGTGGGCGCCGCGGTCGACGGAGACCAGCTGGCCGTCCTGGTGCAGGCTGACGCGGGCCCAGACGCCGATCACCGGGTCGGGGCCGAGATCGGCGTCCGGGACTTCGAGGGCGATGCCGAAGACGTTGGCCTCGGCCATCGCGTCCTTGCCGGTCCAGGTGAAGTTGTTGACGATCCCTTCGAGGTCGGCGAAGAAGGGGTCGCTGCGCAGGCCGACGGAGAGCCTGCGGTCGTCCGCGTCCACGACGTCGGGCGCGTCGCCGAAGGCCACCGGCACGTCCGCGAAGACCACCTCGCCGGTCGCCTCGTGCTTCTGCGCGGCGGTGCCGGTCGCGCGGTGGACGGTGACGGTCTGTCCGCCGGTACGGGAGCCGGCGAAGGTGAAGGAGTAGGCGACGTCCGCGCGGTTGTCGCCGTCGCTGTCGATGTTGATGCGGTAGACGGCGTCCGGGTGGAACTCGGCGGCCTGGGTGGGGGCGTAGGGGTTCACGTCCATGATGAGGACGGTCCGGCCGGGGGCGTCGGCGGCGGGGAAGGCGAACAGGTCGGTGAGGTCGAGCCGGGCGTCGCCCCGCGGCGAGCGGAGGTTCGGACCGCTGAGGTGGTGGGACATGGCGCTGCGCTACCTCGTCTCTGTGGCCCCCCTGGGTGTGCCGGCACGCACTGTGGTACCAGCGCGGCCGGTCCGGGAGGGGGAGGCGCGCTTGATCGTCCGCCCGCCGGCCCCGTACGGGCGGCCGGCGGGCTTTCGGGCTGCCGGGCTCGCGGTCAGACCGTCGCGGTCGTGGCGGTCTCGCTGCCGGCCGGGACGTTGAGGGTGCGTTCGGCCTTGGCGACCGCGGCCCGGTAGTACAGCGAGGCGAGTTGCGAGGAGCCGGAGTCGCGCTGGAAGAAGCCGTAGGAGAGGGCGGCCGGTCCGAAGCGCTCGATGCCGATGTAGCCGTTGAGTTGGACGCCGGAGAGGATGCCGTCGAGGCGGACGGCGGGGGCGTCGGGGCGCTCGCCGAGGGTGATCGGGGTGACCGTGAAGGTCACTGAGGTGCCGGTGCCGTCGTCGAAGGTGAGGCTGTGGCAGTTCGCGAACGCCTCGGTGACGGTGGCGAAGTCGCCGGTGAGCTTGGCGGAGTCCTCGGCGGTGAGTGACTCGGTGACCAGCGGGCTGCCACCCGGCCCCTCGAACTCGACCTCCTGGTGCGGCTGTTGCGGCGCCGGCTCGGCGCCCTGCCGGGCGAGCAGGGCACGCAGGGCGTCGCAGCCGGAGACCGGGGAGGCACCGCCGCTCGGCGAGGAGCCGGTGCTGGGCGGGACCTCGGTGAACTCGGGCCCGAGTTCGGCCGCCGTGAGCAGCGCCGTCCTCAACTGGGCGTCCGTGGGCAGCTGCCCGGCCGGCGCCGCCTGCGCCGCCCGAACGGCGGCGGCCTGGACGGTGACGGCCGGCGGGCGGGGCGAGCCGGCGGCGAGGTCCGCGGTGCCGAGGGTCGCCACGGTGACGACGGCCGCCGCGGTGAGGGCGAGGAGAGGCCGCGAGTGGGACATGCGGGCCCCCGATCAGGAGTCGGGCACGGACAGGCGTCCAGTGTCCCACCGGGCCCGCCCGCTCGCCCGCCCGAGGGGCGGAGCCGCAGGTCAGGCAGGGTCTCCGGGGGCGGGTGGGAGCGTGTCCAGGGTCTCGGCGAGCCACTGCACCCAGAAGGCCTCCAACCCGATCCCGGCGCGCAGCACGGCGTGCTGCAGCCGGTTCTCGGTGTCCGCCCGCTCGGGCGGGAAGTCGCGCCGCTCGATCTCCTCGTAGTCGGCCAACTGCGCCCGGTGCAGGGCGAGATGGCGGGACAGTTCGGCATCGAGGCCGGCCGTGCCGACCACGGCGGCCGCACGCAGGCGCAGCAACAGCGGTTCGCGCATGGCCCGGGGCTCGTCCCCGCCGGCGGTCCACCGTTCGAGTTCGGCGCGGCCGGCGGGCAGGACTTCGTACTCCTTCTTCTGGCCGCGCACCGGGCCGGTCTGCGGGAGGGCCCGGATCAGGCCGGAGGTCTCCAGGCGGCCCAGCTCGCGGTAGATCTGCTGGTGGCTGGCGGACCAGAAGAAGCCGATCGACTTGTCGAACCGCCGGGTCAGCTCCAGCCCCGAGGACGGCTTCTCCAACAGGGCGGTGAGGATGGCGTGCGGCAGCGACATGCCACGATCCTAGGCTGTGCCTGGCCCGCGCCCCGGCCCGCGCCCCGCTGCGCGCCGGCGCACGTCGCCCGGCGCGGGGCGGTGCAGGACGCGCCGGGCGGGACTCGTCGGAGTGGGGGCGGCCGGCCGGGGGCGGCCGCCCCGCCACCCCGCCCCGACGTCAGAGCGCCGCAGCCAGCTCCGTCCCCTGCTTGATCGCCCGCTTGGCGTCCAGCTCCGCCGCCACGTCGGCACCGCCGATCAGGTGCGGCGTGAGGCCGCGCTCGCGCAGGGCGGCGTCGAGGTCGCGCCGCGGCTCCTGCCCGGTGCAGAGGACGACCGTGTCGACGGGCAGGAGCTGCCGCTCGCCGTCGACGGTGATGTGCAGGCCGGCGTCGTCGATCAGGTCGTACGTCACGCCGGGGACCATCACCACACCGCGGTGCTTGAGCTCGGTGCGGTGGATCCAGCCGGTGGTCTTGCCGAGCCCGGCCCCGATCTTGCCGGTCTTGCGCTGGAGCAGGTGGACGCTGCGCGGGGGCTTGGGCGCGACCGGGCGGGTGAGGCCGCCGCGCTCGCGGTACTCCGGGTCGATGCCCCACTTGGCCTGGAAGACCGGCGGGTTGAGGCTGGCGGCATCGCCCTGGTCGGTGAGGTACTCGGCGACGTCGAAGCCGATGCCGCCCGCGCCGAGGACGGCCACCCGCTCGCCGACCGGCGCGCCGTCGCGCAGCACGTCCAGGTAGCCGACGACCTTGGGGTGGTCGATGCCGGGGATGTCGGCCGGGGTCCGCGGGGTGACGCCGGTGGCGAGGACGATCTCGTCGAAGCCCTCGGCGGCGAGCTGCTCGGCGTCCACCGGCGCGCCGAGCCGCTGCTCGACGTCCGACTCGGCGAGCCGGGTGCGGAAGTAGCGGAGGGTCTCGTCGAACTCCTCCTTGCCGGGGATGCGCCGGGCGACGTTCAGCTGCCCGCCGATGGTGTCGGCGGCGTCGAACAGTGTGACGGCGTGGCCGCGCTCGGCGGCCGAGACGGCGAAGGCGAGGCCGGCCGGGCCGGCGCCGACGACGCCGATCCGCTTGCGCAGCCTGGTCGGCGCGAGGACGAGTTCGGTCTCGTGGCAGGCGCGCGGGTTGACCAGGCAGGAGGTGATCTGCCCGCTGAAGGTGTGGTCCAGGCAGGCCTGGTTGCAGCCGATGCAGGTGTTGATGGCGTCGGCGCGGCCGGCGCCCGCCTTGGCGACGAAGTCCGCGTCGGCGAGCAGCGGCCGGGCCAGCGAGACCAGGTCCGCGCAGCCGTCGGCGAGCAGCTGCTCGGCGATCTCGGGGGTGTTGATGCGGTTGACGGCGACCAGCGGGACGCCGACCGAGCCCATCACCTTCTTGGTGACCCAGGCGTAGGCGCCGCGCGGGACGGAGGTGGCGATGGTGGGGATGCGGGCCTCGTGCCAGCCGATACCGGTGTTGATGATCGTCGCCCCGGCCGCCTCGACGGCCTGCGCCAGTTCCACGACCTCGGCGAGCGTGGAGCCGCCGGGGACGAGGTCGAGCATGGAGAGGCGGTAGATCAGGATGAAGTCGGGCCCGACCCGCTCGCGGACCCGCCGGACGATCTCGACCGGGAAGCGCATCCGGTTCTCGTACGAGCCGCCCCACTCGTCCTCGCGCCGGTTGGTGGCGGCGGCGGTGAACTCGTTGATCAGGTAGCCCTCGGAGCCCATGATCTCGACGCCGTCGTAGCCCGCACGCTGGGCGAGAGCGGCGCAGCGGGCGAAGTCGTCGACGGTCTGCTCGACCTGCTCGGCGGTGAGCTCGTTCGGCACGAACGGGCTGATCGGGGCCTGGAGGGCACTGGGGGCGACCAGCTCCGGGTGGTAGGCGTAACGGCCGAAGTGCAGGATCTGCAGCGCGATCCGGCCGCCCTCGGCGTGGACGGCGTCGGTGACGAGGCGGTGCCGGTCGGCCTCGGCCTCGGTGGTGAGCATGGCGCCGCCGCCCCAGGGCCGGCCCGCCTCGTTAGGGGCGATGCCGCCGGTGACGATCAGGCCGACGCCGCCGCGGGCGCGCTCGGCGTAGAAGGCGGCCATCCGCTCGAAGCCGTCGGGAGCCTCCTCCAGACCGACGTGCATCGAGCCCATGATCACCCGGTTGGGGAGGGTGGTGAAGCCGAGGTCGAGCGGGCTCAGCAGGTGGGGATAGGGCGGCGGCGGGGCGCTGGGCATCGGCTTCTCCTGGGTGTCCGGCTGGACGCGGGCGGTCCGCGGGCGCGGGCCGTCCGCCGGCGGCGGGTGGCGGGTGGCAGGTGACAGGCGTGGTTACCCAACGGTAGGGGACGCGCCGCCGCATATGCAACCAGTTGCACAAGGGGAGCCTCCCCCCATACCCCCCGCAGACCTCCACCCGCCACAACCGGACCGCTTCGTGGCCGAATCTTGTCGACACCATGGAGTCGCTCACTCACTTTTCGTTATGGTCGGAGGTGGCAGCGGGGCAGAGCGGCCCCGGGAACGTCGCGGAAGGGGCAGCCGTGCGAGGTGGGTCCATAGCCGTGGTCGGCGGCAGCATCGCCGGGTGCGCGTTCGCGCGGGCGGCCGCCCGCGGAGGTGCGGAGCAGGTCGTGGTGCTGGAGCGCAGCCCCGGCCGGCTGGAGGACCGCGGTGTCGGGCTCTGCGTCCTGGCCCCCCGCTACGAGGAGCTGGTCCGGGCCGGCCACCTGGACGACGGCATCCGCCACCACCGCCTCGTCCTGCGCCGCTGGCTCACCCGCGAGACGGCTCCCGCCGACGGGCTCGGCACCGCCGACCCGCGCGGGCGGGTGCTCTGGGTCCAGGACCTCGCCTTCCGCTCCTACCACTGGGGCGTGCTCTGGCAGGCGCTGCGCGAACGCGCGCCCGAGGGTGTGGAGTTCCGGCTCGGCGAGGCGGTCACCGCCGTCGACGCCGGGGCGGTGGACGGCGGCGACGGGCCGGCCCGCGTGCGGACGACGACCGGCGGGCGCGAGCCGTACGACCTGGTGGTCGGCGCGGACGGCTACCGCTCCCTGGTGCGCGAGGCGCTCTGCCCGGAGGCCGCCGACCCGGCGGCCCGGCCCGCGTACGCCGGCTACGTCTGCTGGCGCGGCAGCTTCGACGCCCGACTGCTGGACGGCCTGCCCGGCGGCGCCGCGCTCTGGCCGGAGGACGAGATCATCACCGCCTGCTACCCCGGCGGCCAGGTGGTGCTCTACCGCATCCCGGGCCTGGAGCCCGGCTCCACGCAGGTCAACTGGGTCTTCTACGCCCCCACCCCCGCCTGGCTGCCGCTGGACGGCCCGACCAGCGTGCCGGCCGGCGCCCTCACCGGCGCACAGTTCGCGGAGCTGGCCGCCCTGGCGGAGCGGCAGCTGCCGCCCTACTGGGCCGCGGTGGTCGCCGACCTCACCCCGCGCGAGCGGACCTTCATCCAGCCGGTCTACGACCTGGACGTCCCGCGCCGCACCGCCGGCCGCCTGCTGCTGGCCGGGGACGCGGCCAGCGTCGTCCGCCCGCACAACACCAGCGGCGTGGTCAAGGCGCTGCAGGATGCCTGGGCCTTCGAGGAGGCCTGGCGGTCGGCCGGCTCCTGGACGGAACTGCTCTCCGCGTACGAGCGGGACCGCGGCCCGGTCGGGCGGGAGACGGTCGAGCTGGGCCGGCGGCTCGGCCGGGCACAGGTCACCGAGGCGCCGGACTGGTCGGTGATGGACGGGCCCGCGATGGTCGACTGGTGGCGCCGACAGCTCGGCGGCAAAGGCGTGTTCGGCGGCCACGCTCTCGCGCAGCCGCCGAACGGGCGTCAGGCCCGGTGAGCCGGACCGGATCTCAGACGTTCACGCCGTAGTCGGTGGCGATCCCGCGCAGGCCGGAGGCGTAGCCCTGGCCGATGGCGCGGAACTTCCACTCGGCGCCGTTGCGGTAGAGCTCGCCGAAGACCATCGCGGTCTCGGTCGAGGCGTCCTCGGTGAGGTCGTACCGGGCGATCTCCTGGCCGTTGGCCTGGTTGACGACCCGGATGAAGGCGTTGCGGACCTGGCCGAAGTTCTGCAGCCGGGCGTCGGCATCGTAGATCGACACCGGGAATACCACCTTCGCGACCTCGGCCGGCACGGCGGCGAGGTCGACCTTGATCTGCTCGTCGTCACCGTCGCCGCCACCCGTGAGGTTGTCGCCGCTGTGCTCGACCGAACCCTCGGGGCTGCGCAGGTTGTTGAAGAAGACGAAGTGCTGGTCCGACATCACCTTGCCGAGCGCGGTGCAGAGCAGCGCGCTCGCGTCGAGGTCGTAGTCGGCACCCGTGGTGGTGCGCACGTCCCAGCCGAGCCCGACGATGACGGCGGTCAGCCCCGGCGCCTCCTTGGTCAGCGAGACGTTCCCACCCTTGGCCAGCGAAACTCCCACGATGCCCTCCTCTGTCGCTCTCCCTGCCGGAGAATCTACAACACTGTAGAGATCACGAGAATCCGCCCGACCCGGTTCCCGGGCGCACCCGACTCGGTCGGCGGGCGCGCACCCCATCCACCGCGCGCCGGCCACTCGGTGCGCGTAGCTCACTGAGCGTCGGCCGCGATCAACTCCGCGACGTGCGGCGGCAGCAGACACGCCTGCCGGGCCAACAGCTCGACGAAGGCCGCCGACAGCGGATCCGGCCGGGTGCGGGTGTACGCCACCAGCGGGCGCCGCACCGGCGGCTCGGGGCGCCGAACCACCCCGTCGAACCCCAGCGGCACGATGTTGGCCGGCACCAGCGCCGGCCCGAGCCCCGCGGCCGCGAGCAGCGGCGCGGCGGCCGTCTGCTCGGTCCGCACGGCGGCGCGCGGCCGGAACCCCGCCTCCGCGCAGGCCTCGTCCACCAGATCGGCGAGGCCGTTGCCGGGAGCGTAGTGCACCCAGTCACGGTCCGCGAGGTCGGCGAGGGCGACGGAGCCCCGTTCGCCCGCTCCGCTCTCCGCCGGCAGCGCGAGCACGAACTCCTCGACCCCCAGCTCCCGGATCGGCCCCTCCCAGTCCGGCGGCGGCGTGCCGATGGCGAGATCAGCCTGACCGGCCGTCATCGCCGCGCGCAGCTCGTCGTTGTGCGCGAACTCGCGCAACCGGATCCGCACCCCCGGGTGGTCCCGGCGCCACGCCCGCAGAACCGGCGGCAGGATGCCGAGCCCGACCGAGTACACCGTGGCGAGCTCCAGCTCACCGCCGTCCAACCCGGCCGTCAGGCGGGCGGCGGCCTGCAGCCGCTCGGCATCGGCGAGCGCGGCCCGGGCGTGCGGGAGCACGGAACGCCCCATCGGTGTCAGCCGGACAGCGCGCGGCAGGCGCTCCAGCAGCGTGCCGCCGACGGCCTTCTCCAGCGCACGGACCTGGTGCGAGAGCGCGGGCTGGGTGACGTGCAGCAGCTCGGCGGCGCGGGTGAACGAGCCGGTGTCGACGACGGCCACCAGGTATTCGAGCTGTCGGAGCGTTGGCATGCAGAGAGTTTATGGCTCGGGGTGAAAACAAGCCTTGGACGCATCACTGCTGGTCGGCGGAGGGTTGTCCCCATGACCACTGCACTCCCCACGCCCCAGTCCTCCCCCCTCCCCCGCTCCCTCGACGGCCGCCGCATCGTCGTCGTCGGCGCCGGCTCGAACACCGGCCGCGCCCTCGCCCGCGCCGCGTCCGAGGCCGGCGCCGAACTGGTCCTCGCGGGGCCCGACCCGCGCAAGCTGGAGTGGACGGCCGGCGAGCTGTCCGGCCCGGCCGAGGTCGTACCGGTGGACCTCGCCGACGAGACGTCGATCGCCGCCCTCGCCACCGCCACCGGCCGCTTCCACCACCTGGTCTCCACCGCCGCCATGCCCGCCAACGGCCCGCTCGCCGAGCTCGAACTCGCCGACGTCCACCGCGCGTTCGCCGCCAAGGTCTACGGCCCGCTGCTGCTCGCCAAGCACCTCGCCGCCCAGGCCGCGACCGACACCCCCGAGGGCGCGTCCTTCACCTTCTTCTCCGGCGTGGCCGCCTGGCGCCCGACCCCGGCCCGCACGGTGATGGCCACCACCAACGGCGCCCTGGCGTTCCTGGTCCAGGCCCTCGCCGTCGAGATCGCCCCGGTCCGCGTCAACGCCGTCTCCCCCGGCATCGTCGACAGCGGCTCCTGGGACCGCCTCGGCGCCGACAAGGCCCCCTTCCTCCAGTCGACCGCCACCCGCAACCCGACCCGAAGGATCGGCACCACGGACGACCTCGTCCACGCCACCCACTTCGCCATGACCAGCCCCTACGTCACCGGAACCGTCGTCCACGTGGACGGGGGCGGGCGGCTGGTGTGACTTCCTCCCAGTAGCGCGGGTGAGCTCTCTCGCCGCCCTGCTCAGCAGGCCTGTGGGAGACACCGCCCCGACTACCTCTCCCTGTGCGGCCACACCTCGGGACCATGAGGGCCTGGGACGAAAGGGGGAGATCGGCCGCCTCTCCACCTTGCCCGAATGACGCCACAACGAACGGTGCCTGGCCGGCAGAACGCCGACCAGGCACCTGGGGGCAGACGGCGTCACCCCTCCGACTCTGCCACCAGCCTTTCAGGCAGAAGCCTCGAGGCGCCGATCACCTCGATGGCGAGAATCCTCCCGCTCGAATCGAAGTCGAGAACGAGCTCTCCCGGCCCGGGCACGTCCACAACCACCTGCTCTACAGCCTCGCCGGACTTGACGGAATCCATGAGGTAGATCATCGCCGCATCCACATCCGGGTCATAGCTGATTCGCACACGCCACCTCCTATCACACGGGCTTCCTGGGCGCTGGCAAAGATCCCTCCCTCCGCTCAATCCCCGACCGCAACCCCGGCCGCTGCACTGACAACCTCGACGCCCTGGTCCACTCCACCCGCTTCGCCGTGACCATCTCCTTCGTCATGAGTACCGTTCTCCATTCCTCATTCCAACCGGGCCAGCGGGAGAGAACGGACGAAGCGCCAGAGAAGATCGATCTGATCTCCGGGTTGCCCGCGTGACCACAACGGAAATTCCTGGCACCGATGACGGCAGGCGGGAGGCACCGCAACGACAGTGCGACCGCATTTCCCTATACAACGACCGAGGGCGCCCTTCTCGAAGGGCGCCCTCGGCGCTTCTGGGTTGCCGTCGGACGACGATTCGCCCGGCGAATGGATTCGGCTAGGTCATGTACGGCGACTCGAACTCATCGACGTAGAGACCGGATCGCCGAATTGACGCAACGGTCTCCTGAAACGAGCCAGACACTCCGACATACATGTAGTAGTCATACCCGAAGTGCACGAAGAACTCGCTGCCGCAGTGCAGTCTGCACCACACGAAGTCCTCGCGGAGGACCGATCTCGACAGCTCGATGGCTTCGTCAAGCGACAGCCAGTCGCCCTCACTGACACGCTGCCACCATGAGCTCTCCGGGTACATTTCCAGCCCATCAACCTCGAGAGCCGTAACACCCTGCGCTGCTGAGAACTGGCGAATCGCCGAGAGGTAGCGTTCCTCAGTCTCCGTATACGCTGCTACCGTGAGTACCTCGCCACCGAATGACTCACCGATATCGGAGAAGCTCGTCCACGACGGTGTCGTCCCCACCTGCTGTTCCGGCGAGTGCTTCGTAATCCGGTAGTGGATCATCCGCTATGCCCCGATCCGGTGGCACAGATGCTTACAGTAGGTCCCGGACCTGGTCTTCTTCGTTCCCAGGTTCTTGACCGATGTCGCCCCCTTCCAGCCCCCACCCGAGTGCTTGTCCTGGTCCCGTGAGATGTAGAAGCCGTCCTTGTGGTAGACGTTCGCACCATGGGAACGGCCACCGACCTCGGTGAAACCCATCTTGGTCGCCATCTTCCGAGCGTCCCCCTCGCTGAGCTTGTTCCCAATCTTGCAGGCCTGAGGAAGCTCTGCGTTGTCATTGTGCGTCAGAACCTCGTCGCCACCGGCGGTGACAACGACGAACGTGTGCACATTGCCGACGCTCAGGTTGTAGACCAGTTCCCCGGCCGCGTCGCCGAGGTCACGTGTGTAGGTGACCTCGACCGTGTCACCTTCGGAAGTCAGCAGCTCCTCGCCCACGGTGACGTCGGCCGCATCGACCCAACCTCGGCTCACGACCCAGAACGGGTGGTTGGCGGTAGCCTCAAGAGGCTCAGTCCCGGGGTCGAGGTCCGTGTCGATCTCGACCATGTGTCTGGTCCCATAACCGACGATCACATCGATTACCGGCTGTGCCGACGTCTCCCCAGTGGTGGGATCGGTCGCGGCGACGGACTCCCCGATCTCGATTTCATCGAGCCGGCGGTAACTTCCGTCAGCCATGAGTACGACCGTCCCCGGATCGAAGGAGTTCCTCCGAGGACAGCCACAGCTGCACTTCTTGGTGAGCGACTTCGCCTTGGAGGCCACAGCCCGGTAAACGGTCTTAGCCTTGGACGCCGCACGTTCGACCCGGACAGCCGCACGCGTCGTCTTGACCGCGGTGAAGGTTGCCTTGACAGCAGTGTTGGCGCCGACCAAACCGGCCACCGCCGTCACCGCCATTTCAGCGGCCTTCTCCCAGTTGCCGGTGGCGGCGTAGGAGACCGACGAGACCGCTGCTGCCACTGCGCCGATGGGGCCGGGGATGTAGGACGCGACTTCGGCGACCTTGGCGACGACCTCGACCGTCTTCTTCAGCCACTTGGGCATGCCCCAGTTGCCGTCGAGGTCGGTGCAGTTGACCGGGTCGCCGGTGCAGTAGTCGTATGCGCTGGCGTTGCCGCCGGGCATCGGGTCGATCTGCAGGAATCTGCCCAGGGCCGGGCTGTAGAGGCGGGCACCCATGAGGATGTCGCCGTCCTGGGCCTCGGCGGAGCGCTGCTTGCCGCCGAGCCAGCCGTAGCGGACGTTGGCCTGGCCGTCCTGCGGGATGCCGAACTCGTCGAAGTCGAGCACGACCGGCTTGGTCAGCGCGGTGTCGGTGGTGATGACGACCGAGCCGAACAGGTTGGTGAGCTGGAGCTGGACGTCACCGGTCTTGCTGGTGGTGGCGACCAGGTCCGCGTCCGGGCCCGAGACGTTGCGGGTCAGCGTGCCCTGGGTGGTGTCCTCGATGGTCCAGCGGACCTCGTCGGAGTCGTCACCGTAGTGGTTCAGCTTCGAGGTGGCGTTGGCCCAGGAGCCGTCGGCCTGCTTCTTGCTGGTGGTGAACGCGGTCAGGCGGTGGGCGGCGTCGACGGCCCACTCCTGCTTGGTGTCCCCCTTCTCCTGGGCGGCGACGCGGTCGTTCGCCCAGTAGGTGTTGGTGGCGCCGGTCGCGG
Source organism: Kitasatospora sp. NPDC090091 (assembly GCF_044747365.1). Lineage (NCBI taxonomy): Bacteria > Bacillati > Actinomycetota > Actinomycetes > Kitasatosporales > Streptomycetaceae > Kitasatospora > Kitasatospora sp. NPDC090091. The sequence goes on along the minus strand of NZ_JBIVDY010000018.1, from coordinate 75,176 downwards.
TCTTCGCCGTGCGCCCGAAGGCGTCGTAGGTGAAGCCGTTGTCGGTGAGCCGGTCGGCGCTGTCGTAGGTGTGGTTCTCCGCGGTGGCCCCGCCGGTGCTGCACTCGCCGGCCGCCCCGTGCGGGGAGGTCTGCTTGGACAGGCGGTTGGAGTGCGCGTCGAACGCGTACTGCCGGGTGACGCAGCCGGTGGCGACCGTGGACTGCTCGGCCTTCACCAGCCGGCCGAGCCGGTCGTACTGGTAGGAGCGGGTGGCGGTGGAGCTGGTGTCCTTGGCCACCTGGCCCTGGGTGGAGATGTCGGCGGTCTGGGCCCAGATCACCTTGTTGTCGGACGTGCGGGTGTAGGTGCGGCTGGTCGCCTCGCCCACCGCGTTGGTGGTGTCCTTGCGGACGATGCCACCCGGGTAGGTCTGCTCAACCAGCTGCCCGTCCGGCCCGTACGCGGCGGTGAACTCGCCCGCCACGCTGTCGGTCACCGAGGTGACCAGGCCGCGCGGCTCCTTCACCCGGTCATAGGCATAGGTGGTGGACCCGGTCGGGTCGCTCACCTTCACCGGCTTGCCGTACTTGTCGAACTCCGTGGTGGTGGTGCCACCGTCGGCGTCCGTGTAGGAGATCAGCCGGCCCAGGACGTCGAGCACGCGCACCAGCGACTTGCCGCCGGCGTTCGTCCGGACGATGTCACCCGTGGCCGGGTCGTACTCGGTGGTGACCTTCGGCAGCGCCAGGCCCTCGTCCGAGGTGATCTCGGTCGAGGTGATCCGGTCCGCGCCGTCGTAGGTGGTGACGGTCTTGCGGCTCTTGCCGGCGTTGGTCTCGGTGGTCTCCTCCGCCTCGCCGAACGGCGAGTAGCGGGTGACCCGCTTGACCGGGAGCGTGGTCGGCATCCGCGAGGCGTCCGCCCCGGTGATGTCGCCACCCGGACCGGTGACACACGGCAGGCCCGCCCACTCCGGACGGTTGGCGCACGCCGCGTCGTCGGCGTTGGCACCCGCGGTGTAGAACACCGACTTGACCGTGCCCGCGTCCGCGCCGTTGGAGCCCGGCTTGCGGGACTCCAGCGCGTGGCCCGACGCGTCGTACTTCACGTACGAGGTCAGGTTGGCGCCACCGGTGGCGGCGTCGGTGGTGACCGACGTCGCCGTCTTCAGCGTCCACCCGGAGGTGCCGCCGATCGGCGTACCGTAGCCGGTCTTGGTGACCCGCTTCTCCACGTCGTCGGCGTAGCCCTCGATCCGGGCGCCGTCGGTCGCGGTGGTGACCAGGTGGTAGGCCTGGCCGTCCGGCTTGCCCTCGTCGTAGGTGCTGGTGTTGTGGTCCCGCGCCACCACTGACGTGCCCGCCGGCAGGGTCGGGTTGAGCGTCGCCTTGGTCAGGGTGACCGTGTCGATGCCCGCGTGGAACCGCTCGCCGGTGGAGGCGGTGTTGGTGCCCGTGACGGTGAGCTTGAGCTCGTGGTCACCGCGGGTCAGGAGGACGGCCTCTCCGGTCGTGAACGGCGCGATCACCCCATCGGCGGCATAGGCGTCGATCGGCTGGCCGACGTTCTGCCCGTCGATCGCCCACTGGACGATGCCGTGGTCGTTGAACTTGGTGAGCTGACCGGAGAGGACGTACTTGCCCTCTTCGGGGACGCTCACCCGCATGGTGTCGAACGCACCGATCTGGGTGCCGCGGATGCCCAACTGGGCGCCGCCGGACCAGATCAGACCGCAGCAGTTGTTGTCGGTCTGCACCGGCGCGTTGGAGGAGCCGAGCTGCGGGAGCTTCTCCGCCTCCTCCGTGACCGTGACCTGCGCGGTCTGCCCGGCGACCTCCTCGGCGAGGCTGGCCCGGTAGGCCGGGGCCAGGGTCTCCAGGACGTCCAGGCCGTCCGCCGAGTACGTCGTCCGCGAGTCGAGCAGACGCGCCCGGGACGCGGAGTCCGAGGGCAGGTTCAGCTCGGCCGAGAACCTGTCCGCGTCCGGGTGGGTCCCCAGCGCGATCGAACGGTTCGTCGCCTCCAGGGTCCGGACGGCGTGACCGTAGCGGTCGTACTCGGTGGTGTCGATGTCACCGCCGGGGGTGACCGACGGCGCAGCGGTGTTGACCTCGTTGCCGGAGGCGTTCAGGTAGTGGACGGTGGCCGGCTTGTAGCCGTCCGGACCGGGCTTGACCGCCGTGGCGGTGTTGGCACCCGGGTCGTCCTCCGGCCCGAACACGGCGGTGGCATCCGTCGGCGCATCGGTCTGCGCCCACTTGGCCACGTCCGCACCGGCCAGGTCGTACGGACCACCCGCGCCGCGGGTCAGCGGCACCTCGTACACGACGGACGTCGCGATCTCGCCGTTGACCTGGTCCTTGCTGCCCGGCGCCAGCGTGCCGCGACGGACCTTCAGCAGCCGGCCCGGATCCTGGTCCGTAGCCGCCTTGCCGTAGTCGAAGCTCCACGGCAGCTCACCCGCGGCACCGATGCCGGTGACCCGGCCGTCCGCGTCGTAGGTGTACGTGGTCTTCAGGGGCTGTGCCAGCCGCGGGTCCCAGACCTGCGCCAGGCGGCCCTTGTCGTCGTACGCGTAGTGCGTGACCTCGACGGCCTCCTGCTTGGAGGTCGTCGGGTTCCACGACCACACCTTCACCGAGCGGACCCGGTCCAGGTAGTCGCCCGGCACCGAGGCGGTCGCCGTGGTGGCCTTGGCGTAGTCGTACTCCATGACCTCGCAGCCGCGCGGCAGCGGGTCGACCGAGCAGTGGTTGACGTCGTCGACACCCGGCTCGACGGCCGGGATGACGCGCTTGACCAGCGAGCGGCCGTCGGTCGTGTCGTACTGGTAGCGAGTGGTCGACGCGGCCTCCGGGCCGGAGTCGCTCACCACCTGGTAGATGCTCGAACCGGCCTGGCGGGCGAACACCGTCGTGGAACCGTCCAGCTCCGACAGGACGTAGGTCGTCCCGGCGGTCTGCACGTCCCAGATCTGGTTCGGACCGGCCCAGCAGGTCCAGATCGTCGCACCGTTGTAGGCGTCCAGGCACTTGCCGTTGTGGCGGTTGGCCACCGTGCCGTCGGTGCGGACCTCCCACTGCTGGTTGTCGCCGCCGTTGCAGCCCCAGAGCGTCATCCGGGTGTTGTCGGCGGTGGTGCCCCACGGGCTGTCCAGGCAGTAGCCCAGCAGTCGCAGCGTCAGGTCGTCCCCGCGCGTCCACTGCTGGTTCGCCGCGCCGGTGCAGGGCGCGCCCTGCAGCAGGGCGCCGTTGCCGGCCGCGCCGCCCGGGACCTCCAGGCACTGGCCCGAGGAGTTGACGAGCGCACCCGCCGAGGCCGGAACGGCCTTCAGGGAGAGCGACTCGGCGCCCGGCTCGGGGAAGAAGGTGCCGTCGGTGCCCTTGGCGAAGGTGAGCGAGGTGTCGTCGTTGCCCTTGATCTCGACCAGGTCGGACTGCGGGAACGACAGCGAGCGGTAGTCGGAGCCGGCGCCGGCGTCCGGGCCACCGGCCCACTGCGGGCCGAACGGGGCGACGATCTCCTTCAGCGACAGGTCGTCGAAGTAGACCTCCTTGCCGCTGCCGCCCGCGTTGCCGTTGTAGAGGCGGAACCACGCCTCGGTGGCGTCCTTCGGGACGACCATGTCCAGCGTCAGCTGCTGCCAGCCGTCGGTGAACGCCGCCTTCGGGGAGGCCGTCTCGCCGTAGCCGGCACCCGTCCGGTAGACCCCGAGCAGGCGCAGGCCGCGGTTGGGCAGCGGGTTGTCCAGACCGGTGGCGCCGGGGACGTAGATCCAGCCGGTCAGCCGGTAGGTGCGCCCGGGCTTCATGCCGTTGCCCATGGTGTACTCCGGGCCGAGCGCGGCGAAGGAGTCCCAGGTGCCGGAGTCGCCGGGAACCACCAGCAGCGAGTCGGTGGAGCTGTCGTGACCGCGGGTGGTCGAGCGCGAGAGCGTCGCCTGGCCGGGGGTGAAGCCGGTCAGGTCGGTGCCGATCTGGCGCTGGTTGACCGTCAGGCGCTCGCCCTGCGGCTGCCAGCCGCGGCCGAGGTCGCGCGAGGAGGTGGCGCGGGCCACCGACATGCCGAACTCGTTGGCGTCCGTCACATCGGTGGAGTAGTCACCGGTCAGCAGGTTGACCGAACCGGGACCGACGGAACTGCCCGCCGCGCCGTCGGCGTTGCGGTCCACCGTCATGGTGTTCCACACCGTGGCGTAGCCGTTGCCGGAGCCGTCCTCGGGGAAGAGCAGGGCCCGGACCTGGACGACACCGCCGATGTTTCCGAGGGTGTCGAGCACGTTCCAGTTGGCGTGCGTGCCGAGGTCGGCCAGGCGCGGCTTGTCCTCGGCGACCGGCGTGTTGTCGGCCTTGGTGAGGTTGGTGCGCGGCACGTTGTACTCGGTCGCGCCCGGACCGCGGCGGTACTGGTAGACCACCCGCTTGAACTGGGACTGCGCGTCGACGGAGAGCTTGACGCGCTTCGCGGCCTGGGTGCCGTTGACCGGCGAGCTCATGCCCGCCTGGCCCACCTGGAAGGTGTGCGTGGCCGGCGGGGACAGGTTGCCCGCACGGTCCTTGGACTGCACGCTCAGGACACGCCGGCCCTCGGTGGTCGGCGTGATGCTGGTGGTCAGCGCCGCGGTCGCGGCGACCGTCACCGGCGTGCCGCCGTCGAGGGTGTAGACGAAGCCCACCAGGTCGTCGGTCCCCGACGGGGGCGAGAACGTGAACGAGCCGGGCTGGTTGGCGGCGCCGTGCCACAGGCCGTCGGCCGGGTAATCGGCCGAGGTGACGAACGGCGCGCCGGGCTTCGTGGTGTCCGCGACGACGTTGGTGCCGACCCAGTTGGAGCGGGACTTGCCGTCGTCGAGCATGGCCCAGATCGAGTACTGCACGCCCTCATCGAGCTTGGCGATGCCGTAGTCGGACGGGCGGACGGTCGCAATGGCGCCGTTGGGCACGTCGCGGGCGATGCTGCCGAGGAAGGTGCCGCCGCGCCACAGGTCCATGTAGACCTTGAGCGCGTCGCCGTCCACGTCGGCGGCCTGCACCTGGAAGCGCGGGTTGGCGTCCGAGGTGTAGCGCGGGTTGCCGGGCTGGGACGGCTGCACCTCGACACCGGCCGGGGTCGCCGGGACGGTGTTGTAGGTGACCGAGATGTACGGCGGGTTGTCGCCCTGCGCGGAGTCGAACTTCTTCCAGGACAGGGCGCTGTTCTCGTCCGCGGCCTTCAGCCCGAAGCCGTAGCTGTCGTAGCCGAAGCCGGCGAAGTAGCGCACCATCTCGGTGACGTCGGCCTTCGCCCAGACCGAGCCGTCGCCGGCGGTGCAGGTGTGGGTGTCACCGCCGTCGTTGTCGAAGGTGTCGTTCGACGTGGCCCACTTCTGGCCCCAGGCGGGCTGGTCGTTCCAGCGCGTCCACCAGTTGGCGCCGCCCGCGTTCCAGACCTCCCACTGCTTCGCCGTGCAGGACGAGGAGTGGAAGTTGTACAGGTTGAGCGTCGCGCCGAGGATCTGCTTGCCGTTGAACGCACCACCCGGGACGGTGACGAACGAACGGGCCTTCACCGAGCCGTCGTAGCTGCCGAGCTTGAGCTGGTCGGACGCGGAGTTGTCGGTGTTCTCGTTGGTCTGGACGTAGGTGTCGTAGACCGGGTCGACATCCACCACCGGGTCGATGGTCACCGGGTACTGCGTCCGGTGGTCGGCGAGGAAGGCCGCGTCCGGGGTGAACACCAGCTCGGTGTCCGCGCCCTCGCCGCGCACCTGCATGGTCACCGGGGCTCGGTTGAGGTGCTCGCCGGAGGCCGGGTCGACCGCCGCGTCCCACATGACCGGGGCCGGGATCTTGACGGCCGGCTTGCCGGTCGCCTTGTCCAGCAGCTGGATCGATCCGTCCTGCTGCGGCGCCACGGTGAGACCGGTGGTGTCGAGCGGCAGCGTGAGGGTGCCGGCCTGGGAGACGGCCGAGCGGTCCTTGACGATCAGGAACTGCTCGAAGCCGGTGCGGGTGGCCTGCAGGACGAGGTCGACGCCCGGGCGGGCGTTGACGTACGTCGCCTTGTTGCCCTCCAGCTTCGGCTTCGGCAGCTTGCCCAGCCAGCCGAACCTGATCTGCTGGTCACCGGAGCCGATCTTGACCAGTTGGCGCTCGGCGGGAGCGGGCTGGGCCGGCTGGGTGGGCTTCGGCTGGTCGGCGGCCGGAGCGGCGGCGCGGGCGCCAGCCCGGGACGCGCGCTCGGTGGCACCGGCGGTGGCGCCCGGCGAGGCCGGGGCGCCCGCCGAGGCGGACGGCGTCGCGGTGGGCGCCGGGGTCACGCTCCGGCTCGCACTCGGCGTTGCCGTCCCGCTCGGGGTCGCCGCGGCGCTCGCGCTCGGCGCGGCGGCCAGGGACGCCGCGGCCGACGACGCGCTCGGGCTCGGCGCGGCGAACGACGGCGTGGCGGCCGGGGCCGTCGGGGCGCCCGGCAGGCTGTCGCCCACCGTCACGCCGGCGTCGCCGCCCTCGAAGACGAGGCCCTCGGGGTGGGCCTTCGGGGCGACCTTGCCGTCCGGCGTCTGCACCAGGGTGGTGTCGACCGGCACCCACGCCTCGCCGACCTTCATCCGGATCGGGCCGGTGGACCGGTCCGAGGTCAGCGTCCCGTTCGGGTTCGCCCACAGGGTGGAGAACTCGGTCCGGGCGTTGGTGACCTCGATCCGGTGGCCCTGGAGGCGGGCCGCGAGCAGTGCGGACGCCTCGTCAGGCGCCTCGGTCGAGGGGGTGGTGGGCGGCGTCTGCGGCTTCGGTGCCGCCTGCGCCGCCGGCGCCGTCATGGCGTCGAGCGCGACACCGGTCTGAACGAGCAGACCGAGTGTCAGGACCGCCGATATTCGGCGCATCCAGCGCGAAGAAAAGGCCCCGCCGGAGGAACCGGACGAGGCCGAGGGGCGTCGTGACATCAAGACTCTCTCAAGAGGTTTCCAGTGCTTCGAAATGACGTGGCCGAAGCAACTGACAACCTCTCACTCCCAGCTGGCACTCAATTACCAATCAGGATGACAATTCCGTAACGGATTGCACACATGCGGCCGCCGGGTGCCGTTTGCCGGAATTAGAATCATCTGCGCAATTTACGGCGATAGGCCGGCATTCGCGGCAATCCGCCACGACCCGACGTAGACTGACCGGACTGCGACGGTGCGCCGCATCCACCCCCGCCTTCGCCCTCCGTGCGGCAGCCTCCGGGAGGCCCCTCATGCGCCAGCGGCACAGCTTCCACCTCGACCGGGGCAATCACTCGGTCACGGTGAACGTCCGCTCGGGCTGGATCACCGAGACGGAACTGCTGGTGGACGGCAAGGAGCTCGCCTTCCACCGGATCCACGGGCACGGCGCCTACCCGCTCACCCTCTCGGCCCAGCTGGCGGGGGACCCGCCGGTGCCGCTGTCGGTACGGCTGGAGCGGACCGGGGCGCCGGAGCACCCGCTCGTCTGCGTCCTGGACGTGGACGGTGCCGTCCAGCCGATGCCGGAGATGACCGTCCGCTGATCCAGCGGCCGGCCGCCGCACCCGCAATACCCCGGCGCCCCGATGAATGGCGCGGGCATGCCATTCCGGCGGCCACTTCCGACGCTTTCCGGGCGGCCGGGGAATCCACCCCGTACCGCTTTACCGAAGCCCCCGGAATTGCGAAGATTCAGCGCCTGCGGCGTGGAGAAACCCAGGCCGCCCCACCCCTGCCGAAATCACGCCCGCCGGGATTGTTCCGTCGCCGAACAACGGTCCGCGCCGGCAAATCCCGCCCCGCCGTACGGAATTACCGCGCGGCAGCCGCCACGAGCTCCGCCACCGCCGGGCGGGCCCGGTCGGCGTCCTCGGCCACCAGGCCGATGCGGGTCCGCCGGTGCAGCACGTCGTCGGTGTCCAGGGCGCCCTCGTGGGTCACCGCGTAGGCGATCTCGGCGCGGGTCACGTCCAGGTCCGGGGCGATCGGCGCCAGGTCGCCCGCCGCGAGGACCTCGTGGGCCGCGCCGCCGTGGCGGGCGAGCAGGGAGCCCGGGGCGCCGGCCGGGACGGGGCGGCTGTCGCGGTGGGCGGGCGCCCCGACCAGGGGCAGCCGGGACGTCCAGCAGGCGCGGGCGGACAGGCCGCGCAGCCGGACGGCGGTGTCCACCGCGTCCTCGGCCATCCGCCGATAGGTGGTCAGCTTGCCGCCGACCACGGTGATCACGCCGTCCGGGGACTCCAGGACGGCGTGCTGGCGGGAGAGGTCGGCCGTGGCGCCGTCGCCGGTGTCGATCAGCGGCCGCAGGCCGGCGTAGGCGCCGCGCACGTCGGCGCGGGTCAGTACCGTCCGCAGGGCGGCGTTGACGGTGTCGAGGAGGAAGGTGATCTCGCCGTCGGTCGGCTGCGGCTCGTCCGGGATCGGGCCGGGAGCGTCCTCGTCGGTGAGGCCGATCGCCACCCGGCCGAGCTGCTGGGGCAGGGCGAAGACGAAGCGGCTGGTGGAGCCGGGCACCGGGACGGTGAGGGCGGCGGCCGGGTGGCCGAGGGCGGCCGCGTCGACCACCAGGTGGGTGCCGCGGCTGGGCCGCAGCCGGATCGACGGGTCCACCTCGCCCGCCCAGACGCCGCTGGCGTTGACCACCGCGCGGGCGGTGAGGGTGAGCGACTGCCCGGTGAGGCCGTCGGTCAGCCGGGCCGAGGTGCCGGTGACCTGCTCCGCCCGCACCCGGGTCAGCACGGTGGCGCCGTACTGCGCGGCGGTCCGGGCGAGGGCCACCACCAGCCGGGCGTCATCGACCAGTTGGCCGTCGTGGGCGACCAGGCCGCCGGACAGTCCGTCGGTGCGGAGGCCGGGCACCAACTGGCGGGCCCGCCCGGCGTCGACGCGGCGCACCCGCGGCAGCAGCGCGCCGGGCGTCCCCGCGCTCAGCCGCAGCGCGTCGCCGGCGACGAAGCCGGCCCGGACCAGCGAGGCCTGCCCGGGCCGCATCAACCCGTTGATCAGCGGCACCAGTTGGGGCATCGGGCGGACCAGGTGCGGGGCCGTACGGGTCATCAGCACGCCGCGCTCGACGGCGCTCTCCCGGGCCACCCCGACCCGGCCGGAGGCGAGGTAGCGCAGGCCGCCGTGGACCAGCTTGGAGCTCCAGCGGCTCGTTCCGAACGCGAGGTCGCGCGCCTCGACCAGGACGGTGCGCAGCCCGCGGGCGGCCGCGTCCAGGGCGGCTCCGGCGCCGGTCACGCCGCCGCCGATCACCAGCAGGTCGACGGCGGGCGCGTCGGCGAGGGCGTCCAGCTCCAACGCCCTCCGGCGGGCGTCGAGTCGGGTGGTTCCGGCGTAGGGCCCGGCGGTGGTCGTCATGGCGCGAGGTGTCCGTTCGTTCGGCGGATGCGGTGGGGTACGACGGATTCGGTGGCGGATGCGACGGGTGCGGTGGCGGATGCGACGGGTGCGGTGGCGGGTGGGGCTCCGGTTCCGGCCTTCAGGGCCGCGCCGGAGGCAGGCGCCGCGGGAGCGGGCCCTTCGGGCCTCGCGGGCCCGGTCCGGTCAGGGGGCGAGGTAGCCGTCCAGGGCGCGGGCCAGTTCGCGCCGCCAGGCCGCCTCCGGCAGCAGGGCGGCGACCATCCGGTGCGACTGGACGGTGGACTGGGCGATCAGCAGCACCATCGCGGCGAGCTCGACCGGCTCCCCTCCCCTGATCGAGCCGTGGGCCTGCCCCTGCTCGATCCCGGCCTGCAGCGCCTCCAGCAGCCCGCGCTGGCTGGCGCCGAGCCGCTCCACCACGTACTCGAAGAGCGTGTCGGAGTCGGCCGAGCGCAGCAGCGCGCCGAGCACCGGGTGGTCGCGCAGCCGGACGGCCACCTCGACCACGCCGTCGACGAAGGCGGCCCGGTCCTCGCCGGCCAGCCGGACGGTGGCCTGGGTGGCGCCGATCTCGCGGGTCAGCAGGGCCCCGATCACCGCCCGGACGTCGGGCCAGCGCCGGTAGACGGTCGGACGGCTGACCCCGGCGCGGCGGGCGATCTCGGAGAGCTGGGTCCGGCGCACGCCGAGGTGGACGATCAGCTCGGCGGCGGCGTCGAGGATCGCGTCGTCGGTGCTGCGGGGCTGCGGCTGCGGCTGCGGCTGCGGCTGCGGCTGCGGCTGCGGCGAGCCCTCGTGGTCGTCGTGTTCGTCGTTACTACTTGACATGATGTGTGAAACTGTAACGCATGGAATCCGAGACGCAAGCGGGACCGGCCGGCGCCGCGTTGCCGCTCCCCCCGATGAAGTGGGACGCCTGGGGCGACCCGGCCCTCGCCAAGGAGCTGTCCGCCGACGTCAAGGCGCTGCTGGCCGCCGCCCTCGGCGTCACCGGAGACGCCGCGCCCGGACCGAGCGCCGACGAGGTCCTGCTGCACCCCTCGCGGCTGACCGCCGAGGACCTCAAGGCCCTGGCCGCCGTGGTCGGCGAGGCGCACGTCAGCGCCGCCGACGCCGACCGCCTCCCCCGCGCCGGCGGCAAGTCCACCCCCGACCTGCTGCGCCGCCGCAGCCGCGAGCCGCAGGACGCGCCGGACGCCGTCGTGCTGCCCGGCAGCGAGGACGAGATCGCCGCCCTGCTCGCCCTCTGCGCCGAGCGCCGGATCGCCGTCGTGCCGTTCGGCGGCGGCACCAGCGTGGTCGGCGGCCTCGACCCCGAGCGCGGCGGGCTCGCCGCCGTCGTCTCGCTCGACCTGCGCCGTTTCGACGCCCTGCTCGACCTGGACGAGACCTCCGGCGAGGCCGTCCTGGGCGCCGGCCTCACCGGCCCGGCGGCGGAGGCCCTGCTGGCCGGGCGCGGCTTCGAACTCGGCCACTACCCGCAGAGCTTCCGCTTCGCCACCATCGGCGGCTTCGCGGCCACCCGCTCCTCCGGCCAGGACTCCGCCGGGTACGGGCGGTTCGACGAGATGGTGCGCGGCCTGCGCGTCGTCACCCCGGTGGGCGTGCTGGACCTCGGCCGCGCCCCCGCCTCCGCCGCCGGCCCCGACCTGCGCGAGCTGTTCCTCGGCTCCGAGGGCACGCTGGGGATCATCACCGCGGTGCGGGTGCGGATCCACCCCGTCCCGGCCACGAAGGCCTACGAGGCCTGGTCCTTCCCGGACTTCGCGACCGGCACCGCCGCCCTGCGCGCCGTCGAGCAGCAGGGCACCGGGCCGACCGTGATCCGGCTCTCCGACGAGGCCGAGACCATGGTCAACCTGGCCATGACGGAGAAGATCGGCGGCGAGCCGGCCGTCACCGGCTGCCTCGCGGTCACCGTGTTCGAGGGCACCGCCGAGCAGGTGGCCACCCGCCACGAGCTGACCCGGGCGGCGATGCTGGCCGCCAGCGGCACCTCGCTCGGCGAGGCGCCGGCCCGGGCCTGGGAGCACGGCCGGTTCAACGCGCCGTACCTGCGGGACTCGCTGCTCAGCGCCGGCGCGCTGTGCGAGACGCTGGAGACGGCCACCGACTGGCGCCGGCTCCCCGACCTGCGGTTCGCCGTCACGGCGGCGCTGACCGAGGCGCTGCCCGGCGCGCTCGTCCTCTGCCACATCTCGCACGTCTACCCGACCGGCGCCTCGCTCTACTTCACCGTGGTCGCCGCACTCGGGTCGGACCCGCTGGCCCAGTGGGCCGGCGCCAAGCGCGCCGCGTGCGACGCGATCGCGGCCCAGGGCGGCACCATCACCCACCACCACGCCGTCGGCGCCGACCACAAGCCGTGGATGACCGACGAGGTGGGCGAGGTGGGCGTGCGGATCCTGCGCGCGGTCAAGGCCGAGCTGGACCCGGCGGGCATCCTCAACCCGGGCAAGCTGATCCCGTGAGCGGCCGGAGAACCATCGCCCGCGTCGTTCTCCTCACCAATCCGGCTGCGGCCGCCGGCCACTCCGAGCCGGCGGCCCGCCGCGCCGAGGCCCGGCTGCGCGCCCTGGGCGTCGAGGTCGACGCCCGGGCGGGCGGCTCGGCCGAGGAATCGCTGGACCTCGCCCGCACGGCGGTCACCCAGGGCGGGTACGACGCGCTGGTCGTCGTCGGCGGCGACGGCATGATCAACCTCGGCATCCAGGCGGCGGCCGGCACGGACCTGCCGCTCGGCGTCGTCCCGGCCGGCACCGGCAACGACCACGCCCGCGCGTACGGCCTGCCCCGCGACGAGCCGGAGGCGGCGGCCGAGGTGATCGCCGCCGGGCACACCCGGACGGTCGACCTCGGGCGGGTGACCGGCCCCGACGGCACGGCGCACTGGTTCGGCTCGGTGCTCGCCAGCGGCTTCGACTCGCTGGTCAGCGACCGCACCAACCGGCTGCGCTGGCCGCGCGGCCGGATGCGCTACAACCTCGCCATCCTGGTCGAGTTCGCCAACCTCCGCCCGCTGCCGTTCCGGATCACCCTCGCCGACGGCACGGTCGTCGAGCGCGACCTCACGCTCGCCGCGGTCGGCAACACCAGCAGCTACGGCGGCGGGATGCTGATCTGCCCGACCGCCGACCCGGCGGACGGCCTGCTCGACGTCACCCTGGTCGACTCCATGGCGCGGCGGCGGATCGCCCGCTTCTTCCCCACCATCTTCAAGGGCACCCACGTCGAACACCGGGAGGTCACCACGCACCGCACCACGTCGCTGCGGATCGAGTCGCCGGGCATCACGGCCTACGCGGACGGCGAGTTCATGGCGGCCCTGCCGGTGGACGTGGCGGCCGTGCCGGGCGCGCTGCACCTGCTCACCCCGGCCGGTGCTCCGGTCTGAGGGGCATCCGGCCCGAGTTCACCCCGCCGATGCGACCCGCCCGAGGGGCACCGGCGCGCACGCCCCCGCGGATTCCGCCGACGGCACCACGGGCCTCCCCCGGTGACAGTATGCTGACGGGCCTCAACTCCGTCCGCTCCCGGGCCACTTCCGGCCCCGGGACCAGGCTGGGTTCCGGACCGCACCTGGGGGAGCTCCGTGGACGTGCAGATCGTGGTGGCCGGCGAGGAGACCGCCGCCGAGGCCGAGTCGCTCGCGGACTGGCTGCGCGGCGAGCCCGGGCTCGCGGGCGTCGGCCTCACCGGGCAGCCGCCCGCACGCGGCGAACTCGGCTCCGTCCTGGACACCTTGACGGTCGCCCTCGGGGCCGGGGGCGCCGTCTCGGTGCTGGCCGCCTCGCTGCGCACCTGGTTCGCCCAGCCCCGGCGCAGCGACGTCCGGCTCCGGATCCGGCGCCCGGGCGGCGAGTCGGTCGAGATCGACGCCAAGCGGGTCGGCGCGGCCGAGCTGGAGACCGTGCTGCGCCGGGTGCTCGACCGCGACGAGCCCGGGCAGGGGTGAGATGCGCCTGCCGGATCCCGAGCGGTCCCGGATCGTCCTGATCGGCGCGGGAACGTACACCGATCCGCACCTCCCGGACCTCGACACGGTGCCGCGGACCATCACCGACCTCGCGGCCCTGTTCACCGACGCCGAGCACGGGCTGGTGGCCGCGAAGCACTGCACCGTCCTGCTGGACGACGGCGACCTGCGCACGGTCGGCCGGCGGCTGCACGCCGCCGCGCAGGAGGCCGAGGACCTGCTGCTGGTCTACTTCGCCGGGCACGGCCTGGTCGGCGGCCGCCGCCACGACCTCTACCTCGCCCTGACGGACAGCGAGTTCGCCGCCCCGGCGTTCAACGCGCTGGAGTACGACAAGCTGCGCAGCGCCGTGCTCGACAGCCGGGCCGCCGCCAAACTCATCGTGCTGGACTGCTGCTTCTCCGGCCGCGCCGTGACCGACTCGATGGCGGGCGGCGCCGGCGACCGGATCGACCGCCTGGAGGTGGAGGGCACCTACGTCCTCACCTCGGCACAGCGCGACCAGGTGGCGCTGTCCATCCCCGGAGAGCCGCACACCGCGTTCTCCGGACGGCTGATCCGGCTGCTGCGGGAGGGCGTCGTGGGCGGGCCCGAGCTCCTCACCGTGGACGACCTCTACCACCGGCTCACCAGGACGATGACCGCCGAGGGCCTGCCGGTCCCCCTCAACCGGGGCACCCGGACGGCCGGCCTGATCGCCCTCGGCGGCAACCGCGCCTTCACCGCGACGGCCGCCCCCGAGCTGCGCCGGCGCCGGGCGGCGGCGGAGCTCCGGGGCCGGGCCGGCGACTGGCGGGGCGCGGTGGAGGAGCTGGAGAGCGTCCTCGCCACGCAGACCGGGCTGCTCGGCGCCGGCCACGAGGACACCCTGCGCACCCGGCAGACCCACGCACTCTGCCTCGGTGGCGCCGGCGATCCGGCCGGGGCGGCGGAGGCGCTGGGCCCGGTCCTGGCCGAGCAGACCGGGCTGCTCGGCCCCGACCACGAGGACACCCTGCGCAGCCGCCAGTACCTCGCCGTCGGCCTCGGTGAGGCCGGCCGCCGGGAGGAGGCGATCGCCCTGCTGCGCGTGCTGCTCGCGGACCGCAGCCGCGTCCTCGGCACCGAGCACGAGGACACGCTGTCCAGCCGGCACGTGCTGGCCCGCAACCTCGCGCACTCCGGGCTGCCGGGGGCGGTGGAGGAGGCGGTGGCGCTGTTGCGGCAGTTGACGGCCGAGCGGGACCGGGTGCTCGGCGCCGACCACCCGCACACCCGCCGGACCAGGGCGGACCTGGAGGCCCTGGGGGGCGACGGACATGGTGGTTGAGCTCCTCTCGAATTCCGCGCGGCGCACCGTCGTCCTGGCCCAGGAGGAGGCCAGACTGCTCGACCACCACTACATCGGGACGGAGCACGTCCTGCTGGGCCTGATCCGCGACGGCGAGAGCGTCGCCGGCCGGGCCCTGGGCAGTCTCGGGATCTCCCTCGACGCCGTCCGCAGGGCCGTGGAGACGGAGATCGGCCGGGGCACGGAGACCCCGACCGGTCACATCCCCTTCACGCCCCGGGGCAAGAAGGTGTTGGAGCTGAGCGCCCAGGAGTGTCGGCTGCTCGGCCACACCCGGGTCGACCCGGAACACCTCCTGCTCGCCCTCGTCCGCGAGGGCCAGGGGGTCGGGGCCACGACGCTGGTCGAGCTGGGTTTCGAGCTCGACAGTGTGCGTTCCCGGGTCCTGGCGGTCCTGGCCGGCTCCGATACACCCCAGGCCCCGGCACCCACCTTGCTGGAACAGCTCTCCCGCGACCTCGGCCGGGAGGCCACGGCCCCCGGAGCGACCCCCGTGATCGGCCGGCAGCACGAGGTCCGGCGGATCGTGCAGGTCCTCTCCCGCCGGGAGCAGAACGTCCCGCTGCTCGTCGGCGCACCCGGGGTCGGGAAGTCGAGCGTGGCGTCGGCACTGGCCCGGGCCGTCGCCGCGGGGGACGTGCCGGGCGACTTCGCCGGCCTGACCGTCCGCGCGCTCGACCTCGGCGCGCTGTTCACCGACCCGCACCACCACGGCCGGTTCGCCGAGTTGACGGCCGCACTACTGGAAGAGGTCCAACACGACCAGCGGCTCGTCCTCTTCCTCGACAACGCGTTCACCGTGCTGCGCAGCCAGGAGGGACGGGCTCCGGCCCTGGCGTTCTTCCGTCCGGTCCTCGGCCGCCCGGGCATCCGCGTCGTCGCCGCCTGCACCACCGCCGAGTACCGGCTGCGGGACCCGGACGCCGGCCTCGACCGCCTGCTCCAGGTACTGCCGGTGGACGAGCCCGCCCCGAACGAGGTGGTGGAGATCCTGCGGCAGGCCGGACCACCGCTGGCCGAGCACCACGGGGTCGAAATCCCGGACCTCACGCTGCAACACGCCCTGCTCCTCGCCCGGGAGCTGCTGCCCGACCGGGCGCTGCCCGGAGCCGCGATCGCCCTGCTCGACGAGGCCGGCACGCTGGCCCGGCTGCGGAACGCGGCCCCGCACGAGGTCACCGCCTCCGACCTGGCGGACGCCCTGGCCGCCTGGACGCCGGCCGCGCCGCCCGTCGAGCGCCCCCGGCTCGCGCCGCCCACCCCCCACGACCCGTCGGTCTGGGCGATGAGCTGAGCTCGGGAACGGCGGTCGCCCCAGACGTCACCAGCCGCCGCGGCGGCGGTCGAGGACGGCCTGGAGGCGGCGGACCTCGGCGACCAGCCGGGGCACGTCCTGACGGGCGGCGGCGATGAATTCGAGGTCGGCGTGGAGCCGCGGATCCCGCGACGCCACCTCCTCGTTGTCGACGTACCGGCGCACGTACAGCTCGTCGTCGGTGTCCGCATCGGGCTGGATCCGGATGAAGCTCTCCCCGCCCTGGCCGCGCCCCGGCCCCTCCGGCGAGGCCAGCCACGGGCCCGGCGCGGCCGCGGCCGCGCGCCGTTCGATCGCGGTGAGTTCGTACTCGGTCAACGGTCCGTCAGATGCCATACCGTGATCCTCCCGGCCGGTGGTCCGGATGTCCATGGGCCCTCTCCGCAACGGTGCGTGAACCGGGCGGGGCCCCACGGTGCTGCACCCGCCCCGGTCGGCGGCTGCCCGCCCCGACGGCGACGGACGCGGAGCGCCCCGGCTCGGTGCGGGCGAGCCGGGGCGCTGGACAGGGGTGGAACGGGGGTGGAACGGACGGACCGCGGTGGGTCAGGACTTCGACGCGGCCGGGCTCGGCAGGGAGCCGCCGAGGATCGGCCACTCGCGGTGGAACGGCGGCAGCGGGAGCTTGCCCTCGATGATCGGGGTGCCGAAGATCTTGAGGTGGGCGGTGAGGGCGCCGTTCAGGTCGACGCCGCCGAGGAGCGCCCAACTGCCCTTGACCTGGGGCTTGCCGCCGGGCAGGTCGACGGCCAGCTCACCGTCGGCCTGGGCGCGCAGGTAGGGGGCGACGGTGGCCTCGACGCCGACCGTGTCGTAGAGGCCGACGCTGACCTCGGCGCCGAGCGCGGCCCGGACGGCGGCCTTGCCGGTGACGCGGACGTGGACCGGGGAGACCTTGGTGTCGGCGGCGTCCGTCACCGGGGACCAGCCGCGGCCGCCGGTGTAGTCGGAGCGGACCGACCAGGTGCCGGTGATCTCCTGCTCGGCCTCGACGTGCACCTGGCCGTCGGCGCCGATCTCCAGGTAGCAGGTGAGCCCGAGGTTGACCACTACCGGCAGCCCGGCCACGGTCACGACCGGGCTGGCCTGGAGCTTGGCGAAGGGCAGGCGGATCGGGGCGGCGCCGGTGCTGCGGCGGAGGTCGCCGCTGACCTTCCACTGGGCGTGGGCGCCCAGGTCGAAGCCGATCGACGCGGTCCGCGGGGTGCCGACGCCCGCCCCGTGGTACGCGAAGTGCAGCGAGGGGTGCAGCTGGACGGACGCGGAGGCGTCGGCGCTCAGGCCCTCGGGCAGCGGGATCGGCGCCTTGACGTCGACCTCCAGGGTGCCGGAGGCGTCGGCGGTGGTGGTGCCGTTCTCCCGGGCGACGGTCGCCTTGAGGTCCTTGACCAGCGGGGTGACCTTGATGCCGTTCGGGTCGACCGGCACCTGCCCGTCGGCCTCGGCCTTGCCCAGCAGCTCGGAGAGGGTCGCCGGGCGGGTGGACAGGGTGACGGCCCCGCCGCTCGCCGACTTCACCGCGGTGACCGCGACCAGCGCGCCCTGCGGCGCGGCCTCGGTCGGCGGGCTGGCGATCAGCTGGCCGGGCTTGACGGCCTCGGCGGGCGAGGGGCCGGCCGAGGGGGTGGCCGACGCGGTCACCGTGGGAGCGGCGGACGGCGTGGCGGCCGGTGCGGCCGACGGACCGGCAGCCTGCGCCGCCGTCAGGACCGCCGTGCCGGCAGCCGGGTCGTAGGCGGTGAGCTGGAGGTTCTTCGCCTCCGGGGCGACGGCCGCGCCGTCCTTGCCCGGTGCACCGACCGCGGCCTGCTGGACGCCCGGCTGGGCGGCGGCCACCGGAAGGGTGCCGGGCGCGGGCTGCCCGGCGGCGGGCGAGGCGGAGGCGGACCCGGTCGGCGCAGCGGCCGGGGTGGTGGCGCGGGCGTGCGGGGCGCCGGACGGCCGGGAGGCCGCCGGGCTCGCGGCGGCCGCGGAGGGGGAGGCCGAGGCGGCAACGGGGACCGCACCGGGACCGTCGGCGGTGACCGAGGTCGCCTGCTGCGTGCCCGAGACGGGCCCGCACGCGGCGACACCGAGCAGCAGCAGCGAAACGAGGGCAGGGCGGACCGCCGTGCCGAGGGGACTCTTCAACAGGACTCTTTCGAAGCGCCGGACGCGCACACGACTGCCCGGGAACCAGTGGCTTCAGCGACGGCCCGAACGGCCGCGCGAGCGCTATGTTACTGACGGGGAATAAGCTTGTCGAAGACATGCAAATGAACGGGGCGCCCCTCGGAGGGTCCGACAACTACCGCTCATTTGACGCGAGTTGACGACCAGTCCGATATCACCCCCGCCGATCGGCGGGTGGCCGACGGCCCGCCGATCCACCGACCGGCGGGCCCCCACCCCCGCCGTTCGACCGGGCTCGGGCGGGCGGTTCCCCGCCGGGGAACGACACTCTCACCCGGCCCCCGCAGGATGGGTTCCGGCCGGACACAGCACCGCCACATCACCTGGAGGAGCGCCCCGCGGCCACCACGCCGCAGCCGCCCCGGCCCCCGGGCGCCGGTCCGCTACGCCCGGCCGCTATGCCTGGCTCCCGCCGCCCGTGTGGCCGTCAGATTCCCCTCCTGGCCGCCACCGCGCCGGAGTCGATGGCCGCCTGCAGCGCCGCGTGGTCGACCTCCGTCCGGTCGGCGTAGCGGACGGCGAAGTCGGCGACCGCCTCCGCGAAGGTGTCGGAGGTGCCCAGGTAGCCGCCGATGACCAGGCGGTCGCCGGAGCGGGCGTGGGCACGGGCCAGGGCCCGGCCGCAGAGGTCGGCGTAGGCGCGCAGGACGGCCGGGGGCATGTCGGTGACGTCCGCCGAGCCCTTCATGTCGCGCAGCTGGCGGCCGTAGAAGTGCCGGCCGGCCGGGCCGGTGGTCCAGCCGAGGAAGATGTCGCTGGCGGCCTGCATCAGGCGCTGGCCGGTGACGACGCGCTCGCCGCCGTGGACGACCGGCGCCTCGGCGTGCGGGCGGGAGGCGGGCAGGTAGTCCTCCAGCACGGACCGGCCGGCCTCCTTGACCTGGAGGAACAGCGGGTCCTTCGCGTCCCGGCCCTCCAGCAGCACGATGAAGCAGCGGGTGCCGACGCTGCCGACGCCGACCACCTTGCGGGCGGCGTCCACGAACCGGAACCGGTCGAGCAGCACCCGGCGGTCCTCGGCCAGGGTGGCGCGGTAGTCGCTGAAGATCTTGCCGAGCCGCCGCAATTCGTTCCGCGGGACCGGCTCGATCAGCGGCGGGTCGCTGATGATGCGGCGGTGACCGTCCTCCGTCGTCTCGGTGAGCTTGCCGAAGGCCTGCAGGCTGGTGCGGCGGCGGGCGTGCTCCAGGCCGGCCTCCAGCTTGGCCCGGCGCTTGCGCTTGCGGACCAGCGGGAGGAGGTCCTCGGTGTCGATCCGGGCGTACCAGACGTCGAGCTCGGCCATCCCCGCCAGCCGCCGGATCGCGGTTGCGTAGCCCTGTGCGGTGGCGAGCGCGGCCCGGCGGACGTTGTCCGCGTCGTACCCGTTGGCCCGGGCGGCGACGGCCACGCTCGCGGCGAGGCGTTTGACGTCCCACTCGAAGGGGCCGGGATAGGTCTCGTCGAAGTCGTTGAGGTCGAAGAGCAGCGACCGCTCCGGCGAGGCGTACACGCCGAAGTTCAACAGGTGGGCATCGCCGCAGAGTTGGACGGTGATGCCGGTGTCGGGCAGGGCCGCGAGGTCGGCGGCCATGACGGCGGCGGCACCGCGCAGGAAGGCGAACGGCGAGTCGGACATCCGGCCGTAGCGGATCGGCAGCAGTTCGGTGAGGCGGTCGGCGCCCTGCCGCTCCAGCACCCGGATCGGGTCGGGCCGGTCCGCGTCGGGGATCCAGCGGCCGTGCTCGGAGCGCGAGACGCGGTCGCGGGCGGCCCGGCCGCGCCGGCGGCGTTCGGCGGGACTGGTCATGCGCTCCTCCTGGGCGTGCCGGGCGTGCCTCCTGCCCGCGACGCTAGGTCACCCGTCGGCGCCCGGCACGTCGGGGCGCGGCCGGGCCTTCCGCGGACCCGCGCGCACTCCGCCGGCCGGGTGACGGCCGGGGTTCGCCAGGGGCGCGGCCGGGGCTCGGCGGGGGTGGCGGCCGGCCCGCGGTTCCGGGACAGCCGCTCCACGACCCGACCCGCTACTCCACGACGAAGTCCGCCATCATCGCCATGTCCTCGTGCTCCAGGTTGTGGCAGTGCAGCATGTACGTGCCCGGGTAGTCGGTGAAGCGGACCAGCACCTCCACCGACTCGGCCGGCCGCAGGTCGACGGTGTCCTTCCACCCGGCGTCGTACGGGCCGGGCGCGGCGCCGTTGCGCGAGAGCACCTGGAAGTGGTCCAGGTGGAGGTGGACGGGGTGGTGCACGTCCGTGAAGAACCTCCAGATCTCGGTACTGCCGAGGGCCGGGGCGGCGACGGCGCGGCCGGGCTCGTAGCCCTGGTTGTTGATGGTCCAGCCGGAGCTGCGGCTGCGCCGGAAGCCGAACCTCCGGGTGGCGACGGCGGTCCCGGCGTCGAGCCGTTCGAGGCTGCAGAGCCGCTCGGGAACGGTGGAGTCGTCCGTGACCGTGCGGGAGGAGACGTCGAAGCGCATCACCTCGGCGGTCCGCTCGCTGCCGAAGCGGTTCACCAGCCGGACGGAGGTGCCCGGCGCGAAGCGGGCGAAGTCGACGACGACCTCGAACCGCTCGGCCGGGGCGATCTCGACGGCGTCGTGCGCCACCGGGGCTTCCAACAGGCCGCCGTCGCCGGCGATCTGGACGAGCGCGTTGCCGCCGGCGGGCTGCGGGTCGAGTTCGAGGCGGTAGAGGCGGGCGTTGGAGGAGTTCAGCAGGCGCAGCCGGTACCGGGCGCGGTCGACCTCCAGGCGCGGCCAGGGCGCGCCGTTGACCAGGATCACGTCGCCGAGGACGCCGTTCATGTACTCGTCGGTGACGCCGGGCACGGCGAGCGTGGGGTCGACGGCCGGGTACAGGAGGGAGCCGTCCTCGGCGAAGGAGCGGTCGGCGAGCATCAGCGGCAGGTCGCGGTCACCGCGCGGCAGCGGCAGGGCGTCGTCCTCGTCGTCGAGCACGAGGTGGAAGCCGGCCAGGCCGCGCC
Organism: Kitasatospora sp. NPDC090091; assembly: GCF_044747365.1. NCBI lineage: Bacteria > Bacillati > Actinomycetota > Actinomycetes > Kitasatosporales > Streptomycetaceae > Kitasatospora > Kitasatospora sp. NPDC090091. Next base: position 54,102 of record NZ_JBIVDY010000018.1, on the reverse strand, counting down.
AGATGCCGGGGCCGGTGAAGCCCATCCGGTGGTCGTGGTACCAGAGGGTGGCCGCCCGCTGGCGGCCGGGATAGGTGTAGGTGCGGTCGCCGTCCGCGGTCCGGCCGACCGGCATCCGCGCCGTCCCCGGCATCCCGGGCATCCCCGCCGTCCCGTGCAGGTCGCTCGCCCTGGCCGCCCCGGCCAGGAGCGCCGCGTGGGACGTAGCGGGCGCCGGACCCGCGCCCGACGGGTGGCCGGCCGCCGCCGGCAGGATCAGGTCGGTCGGGTAGCCGTCGCTCTCCGCCGGGGTGTGCCCGCCGTGCAGGTGGACCACCGAGGGCACCGGCAGTTCGTTGCGGTGGCGCACCACCGCCTGCCGGCCGGACCGGACGGCCAGGGTCGGCCCGGGGTAGCTGCCGCCGTACGTCCACATCTCGGTCCGCAGGCCGGGCAGGATCTCCAGCCGGGCGACCTGTTGGGTGATTTCGTAGTGGTCGGTGGTGCCGTCGGTGCGCACCGGGTGCAGCAGGGGCGGCACCGGCAGCGGCACCTGGAACGGCTCCGGCAGCTCGGCGAGGCTGTCCAGCAGCCGGCCCGGCTGGCCCTCGGCGAGCAGCCGCGCGGCGGCCGGGAGGGTGAACGCCCCGAGCGCACCCGCGCCCAGCGCGGCCGCGCCGAGCCCGAGGAACCGGCGGCGCCTCACTGGGCCACCTCCATGGGCCCTCCCGGCCGGGGCAGCAGTCCGCCGCCGTCGGCCCCGGCCGCCGCGTCCGGGGCCGTCCGCCCGGCCGGCAGTCGCAGGCGCCAGGCCCCGACCGCGGCGAACAGCGTGCCGCTCACCAGCAGCACGCCGAACAGCACGTGCAGGCCCACCGCGCGGTGGTAGCCGAGGGCGATCTGCACCGCCGTGGCGACCGTCAGGAGGGCCGGGACGCCGAACGGCCAGAGCGGGCCTCGGCCGATCCAGCGAACCAGCAGCCCCACCACCGTCTGGGCGAACGCGACCACCGCCATCGCCGTCCCACCCGCCGCGTGCAGCCCGAGCGACTCGTAGTGGCCGTTGAGGAAGCTGCCGGCCAGCGCGCTCTGCACCACGGCGAGCGCGGCCAGCACGGTGGCGGTCGCCCGCAGCAGGATCAGCGGCCAGCGGGGGGCGGGGGCCACGGGAGGACTGCTCATGGTGGGCTTCTCTCTGCTCGGCCGGGCGGGGAACGGGAAAGCGCCCCCGGAGGCGGCTCGGGCCCCGGACGGCGCGGCGGAGAGCATAGCTGATCATTTGTCACGATTGGCGCTGATAGGCGTCGTTCGCCCTGGTGTCCACCCCGTCGGGCCGATCCGGACGGGACACTCACCCGAACGGGCGGTGCGCCGTGGTGGCGCACCGCCCGTCCCCGTCACCGCCGTCGGGTCACGGCCGCCGGGTCACTGCCGGCCGCCGCCCGCCGCCACCGGGCGGGCGCGGAGCAGCGCGCGGCCGGGGAGGCCGGTCGCGGCCAGGCAGAGCAGGACCGCCCCGGCGGCCAGCGGCAGCGCCGTCCCGGCCGGGATGTGCGGGGCGGCGCCGGCGATGCCGCGGGTGATCGGCACGAGGGTGATCCAGGCGATCACCCCGCCCACCAGCAGCCCGGTGGCGGCCACCAGCAGCGCCTCCCAGCGCAGCATCCCGCGCACCTGGCGGCGGGTGGTCCCGGCCAGGCGCAGCAGCGCGACCTCACGGCGCCGGTCCAGCACCGTCATCACCAGGGTGTTGGCGGCGGTGACGGCCGCGAAGCCGCCCAGCACGCCCGCCATCACGGTGTTGGCCCAGGCGCCGATCTCCCGGGCCCGGTCGGCCTGGGCCACGTAGCCCGCCCGGTCGGCGACGGTGACCGCGCCGGCCCCGGCCTGGGCTCCCCCGCCGGCCTTCGTACCGCCCTGGCCACCCTGACCGCCCTGGCCGCCCGACGGCGCGCCGAGGTCCGCCAGCCGGGCCGCGACGGCGGACCGGTCCGCCCCCGGCGCGTCCGCCACCAGCACCTGGCTGTCGTAGCCGGCGGTGACGTGCTCGGCGACGGCCGCCCGCGGCAGCAGCAGCTGCCCGAAACCGAGGCCGCGCTCGTAGGTGGCGACCACCGTCGGCCGGACGGCGGTGCCGTCGCCGAGCCAGAGCGGGGCCCGGTCGCCGACCTTGACGCCCAGGTCCGCGGCGAGCGCGGCGTCCAGGGCGACGGTGTCGGCCGAGCGTCCGAGGTCGGCCAGCGAGCCGCTCCGCACGCCCAGGTCGAGCACCCGGGGCAGCTTCGCCGGGTCGCCGTCGATGCCGAGGGCGTTGACGGTGGAGAGCGTGTCCCCGCTGCGGTGGACCGCGCCGGTGCGCAGCACGCCGACGGCGGCGTCCACGCCGGGCACCTCGGCGGCCCGCGCGGCGGTGCCGGCCGGCAGACCCGGGCCGGCCGAGCCGACCACGTGGTCGGCGGTGATGCCGCTGCGCAGCTGCTCGCCCGTCACATGACTGAGCGTGGTCTGCAGGAAGAGCAGCGTCCCGCAGAAGGCGGTGACCATCACGATCGGCGTGATCGCGGAGGCCAGCCGGCGGGCGTTGGCCCGGCTGTTGTCGGCGGCCAGCGAGCCGGACGCGCCGGCCCCGAGCCGCAGCGGGGCGCCGAGCAGCCCGGCGGCCGTCCGGGCCACCCAGGGCCCGAGCAGGGCGGTGGCCAGCAGGAAGCACATCACCACGCCCAGCGCGGTGTTGGCGGCGTTGGCCCCGTCCAGGCCGGCCGCGACCCCGGCGAGGGCGACTCCCCCGGCGGCGAACAGCAGCCCGGCGACGGTCCGCACCTTGCCCGGTCGGCCGGGCTCGACGGCGGCCTCGCCGAGCGCCTGGCTCGGCCGCAGCCGGGACGGCCGGCGGGCGGCGAGGAAGCCGGCCCCCAGCGCGGCCAGGGTGCAGGTGCCGACGGCGGCCAGCATCGGCACCGGGCCGACGGAGAGACCGACCGTCCCGGGGACGGCGCCGCGATCCACCATCTCGCCGAACCACCAGCGGGCCAGGGCCAGTCCGGGAAGGATGCCGAGGGCGGCGGCGACGGGCGCCACCAGCACCGCCTCGGTGGCGATGGTGCGGCGGATCTGCCGCGGGGTGGCGCCGATCGCCCGCAGCAGGGCGAACTCACGCGCCCGCTGGCCGGTGGCCAGGGCGACGGTGCTCATCACGACGAAGACGGCGGTCATCGCGGCGACGCCGCCGAACGAGCCGCCGAGCCCGGTCAGCATGGCCCGGCTCTCGGTGAGCACGGGCGTCTCGGCGGTGCCGCGGGCGGTGCCGGTGAGCACCTCGGCGGAGTTGCCGACGGCCTGGCGGACCTGCGCGGCCAGGGCCTTGGGCTCGACGCCCGCACGCGGCTGGACGGCGATCGCGTCGACCTTGCCCGGGTGGCCGGAGATCCGGTCGGCGACCGGGTCGGCGAACCAGGCGGTGGGCTGCGGGTGGGCGGCTCCGGCGGCTCCCGCGGAGGCGGCGGAGGCGGAACTCGCGGAGGCGGCGGTCGCGGTCGCCGGCTGGGCGACCAGGCCGGAGATCCGGTAGCTGCCGCTGCCGCCGGGCGCGGTGAGCGCCACCACGGCGCCCGGCGCGAGGTGCGCGGCGCGCGCGGTGTCCGCGTCGAGGACGACCTCGCCCGCACCGGGGGCGCGGCCCTCGACCAGCTTCTCGTCCGGCCCGGCGATGCCGACCGAGGCGAAGCCGCGGCCGGTCAGGACGGGCAGCCCGGAGGCCGGGCCGGCCGGGACCGGGAAGGCGGTGTCCGGCCGCGCCGCGGCCACGCCGGACTGGGCGGCGATCCGCCCGGCCAGCGCCGCGTCCACCCGGGCCCGCTCGGGCAGTGCCTGCTCGACGTCGTCCCGGTCCTCGCCCCTCTTGACCGAGATCGAGACGGCGGGGTCGGCCGCGACCACCACCGGCGCCGCCGCGTACCGGACCGGCGGCACGCTCGCGGTGATGCCGGTCTGCAACAGGGTGCCGCAGGCCGTAATGACGGCCGCGCCGAAGAACAGGGCCAGGAAGGTGCCCGCGAAGGACGCCGGCCGGAAGCGCACCGAGGCGCGGGCCAGACCGTTGCTCACGCCGCCACTCCCACCGGGCGTGCGGTCAGCACGACCATCCGGTCCGCGACCGCCTGCGGGTCCGGGTGGAGGAGCTCGCCGGCGATCGCGCCGTCGGCCAGGAAGAGTGCCCGATCGGTGAACGAGGCGGCCACCGGGTCGTGCGTCACCATGACGACGGTCGCACCCATCGAGTCCACCGCCTGCCGGAGCAGGCCCAGCACCTCGTGGGCGGTCCGGGTGTCCAGCGCACCGGTCGGCTCGTCGGCGAAGACCACGTCCGGGCGGGTGATCAGCGCGCGGGCGATCGCGACGCGCTGCTGCTGCCCGCCGGAGAGCTGGCCGGGCCGCCGGCCGGCGTGCTGGCCGAGGCCCACCTGGGCCAGCAACTCCCGGGCCCGGGAGCGGTCCTGGCGCTCGCCGGCGAGGCGCTGCGGCAGCAGGACGTTCTGCAGCACCGTCAGCGAGGGCAGCAGGTTGAAGGACTGGAAGATGAAGCCGATCCGGCTGCGGCGCAGCTTGGTGAGCTTGTTCTCGCTCAGCCGGCTGATCTCCTCGCCGCCCAGGTGGACCTCGCCGGCGTCGGGCCGGTCCAGCCCGGCCGCGCACTGCAGGAAGGTGCTCTTGCCCGAACCGGAGGGGCCCATCACGGCGGTGAAGGTGCCGTGGTCCAGCGCGAGGTCGATGCCGCGCAGCGCGTGCACGGCCTCGTCGCCGCGCCCGTAGGTGCGCCGGACGCCCCGCAGTTCGATCGCGGCACGAGAGGCGAAGTTGCCGTACTGCTCGGCGGGTTGGCGGTCGCGGCGGGGTGCCATGGTGGGGCCTTCCTTCGGGAGTCGTCGCTGGTCGTCGACGTGTTCCAGGCTAGGAAGGCGGCGGCGCCGCAACCATGGAGGCCGCTGGCGGACGCGGGGTGGGGTTTTCCCCACCCCGGTCGGGGGGCAGCCCCGGGGCAGCGCCCGGGACCACCACGGACAGCCCCGGCTCAGACCGTCTCGGCCCCGATCCCCTCGTAAGCGGCGCGGAGCCCGGCCAGTCCGGGGTGGGCCGGGTCGAAGGCGGTGCCGTCGATCGCCGCGATCGGGCGGACGCCGACCCCCGCGTTGAGCGCGAAGGCCGCCGCGAAGCGGGCCGGGCCGCCGCCGGCGTCCACCCGCTCGCGCCGCTGCGGGCCGGGGTGGGCGTCGGCGAGCAGCGCGGCCGTGACGCCCGGGAGCGCGTCGCCCTCGGGCCAGACCACCTGCCCGTCCGTGTCGAGGAACCCGAGGTTCCAGGTGGCGCCCTCGGTGATCCGGCCGTCCGGTCCGGTGAGCAACACATCGTCGTAACCGTCGAGTTGGGCCAGTCGGCGGTGCCGGATCAGACCGAAGAGGCCGACGTGCTTCACCTCCGGCAGCTCCCGCCGGTACGCCGCGGTGCGGACCCGCAGCGGGCCCGGGGCCGTGGCCGGCGCAGGGCGGGTGGTGACCAGCAGCCGGGGTTCGGCCACGGCCCCCGGGCGCTCCAGGCCCAGTGCCGGGTCGAACACGGTGACCCGGACGATCACCGGCGCCCCGTCCGCCGGGAGCGCACCGCGGATCCGGTCCCGGACGGCCTCCCGGTCCAGCTCGGCGGCGAACACCGTCCGGCAGTCCCGCACCAGCCGGTCCAGGTGGAGCGTGAGGCCGCACACCCGGCCGGCCTCGGCCCGCAGGGTGGTGAAGTGCCCGTAGTTGAGCAGCCCCAGGGCGGCCAGCTGCGCCGCGCTCGCCGGAGCGCCGTCGATCTCGATCCCGGTCTCAGCCATCCTCCGAGTCTCCCAGCCGCCCGCCGACCGCGCCGACGCGGCGGTCGGCCGGGGTCGGGGCGGTGGCTGCCGGAGCGGTGGCTGCCGGAGCGGCCGCGGGGCCGCGGCCGGCGTCACGGGCCGACCGCTCGAAGTGCTCGATCTGGTGGGCCAGCCCCTCCGGCTCACCGATGTCCGCCCAGCGCTCGGCCTCCGCCCACCACTGCGGGCCGCGCACCAGCGGCAGGCCGGCCAGCGCGAGATGGAGCGCGAGCGTCGGACGGGCGTAGCCGTGCACCCAGCCACCGGCCTGCCGGTAGGCGGCCGTCTCGTCCAGCCGCAGCCAGCGGCCCTCGCGGCCGGCGGCGAGCAGCGGCACCCAGCCGTGCAGCCGGTCCGCGACCGCCAGCACCAGCCTGCCGCCCTCCTCCCGCACCCGGTAGGGCGGGAGTTGGGGCATCCGGGAGAGGCCGATCGCACGCTTCCAGGAGACCACCCAGAGCCCGCGCCGCAGGTAGTACCGGACGGCGTGCCGCCAGGTCCAGTGCGCCTCCAGCCGGTAGCCCGGCAGGCCTTCGGTGGTCGCCGCCCGGTAGACCTCGTCGAGGGCCGCGGCGGCCAGCCCGCGGCCGCGCACCGAGGGCCGGAGGTAGAGCGAGGAGACGGCCAACTGGCCCGGTCCCCTCGTCCAGTTGTCCACCGCGACGGTGCCGGCCGGCACCCCGTCCGGGGCGTCCGGGTCGAGCACCCAGTATCGGCGCCGGTACAGCTCACCGCCCGGCCACTCGCGGCCGCCCTCGCCGAGCCGCTCGCGCAACTCCCGCTCGGCCGACGGGCCGAGGGCCTCCGGGTCGACCTGCTCCGCCAACTCCCCCTCCGCCAGGGACGCGAGGTCCCAGCACGCGAACCGCCGCACCTCCCGCGCGTCCACCGCCCGCAACAGCTGCCCGCCCGCCAACTGCTCCTGCGCCCGTTCCACCGACGCATCCCACGACCTCACCACGGCACCAACGATAGCGAGCCGCGGACACCGAACGTGACTCGATCAGCACCGAACGTCAGCGCGAAGACGCGCACCGGGCTCACCCGGCTCAGGCGCGCCACCGGTCTCGTGCGCCGCACGCGCCCGCGCATCGCCGGTCCCGTGCCGGCCCGCCGCCCTTGGCCCTGTCCGGTCGATCTTGCCGGGCGCCCGACGCCGCGCGCTGATCCGACAAGATCGACCGGACAGGACCTGGCCGACCTCCTGGCGCGAACGCTGCCGCGCCGACCGACCCGCCCAACCGGCGCTGCGCGGGCCCGGCCGGGGGCCGGGTCAGGGCGACCGCGGCGATCACCGCGGCGCCGCCGAGCAGGGCGTTCCAGCCGACGGGCTCGCCGAGCAGCAGTGCCCCCAGGGCGGTCGACCAGAGCGGCGTCACATAGGTGACCGCGGCCGCGACCGCCGTCCCGGCGGTGCGGACCAGGTCGAGGTTGATGATGTAGGCCACCCCGGTGCCGAGGGCCCCGAGCACCAGCAGGGCGGCGGCCGGGCCGGTGCCGGGCCAGCCGGGAAGGCCTGCGGCGAGCGGCGCGACCACCGCCAACTCGGCGGCGCCGCAGACGATCTGCGCGGCCGAGAGGGCGGTGGCGGTGTACGGGCGGGCGGAGAGGTGACGGCGCAGGTAGGCGAAGCCGGCGCCGTAGCAGCAGGTGGCGGCCAGGCAGGCGAGGCCACCGCCGACCTCCCCCGAGCCGAACCCGCGCCAGACGCCCAGGACCGTCAGCACCCCGGCGAAACCGACGGCGAGCCCGGCCGGCCCGCGCGGCCCCGGCCGCCGCTCCCCGGGCACGGCGGCGACGGTGAAGAGCATGGTGAAGAGCGGGGTGGCCGCGTTCATCACCCCGGCGAGCACCGAGCCGACCCTGGTCTCGCCGTAGGAGAAGAGCGCGAACGGCACGGCGTTGAGCAGCACGGCGGCCACCGCCGAGTGCCCCCAGACGGCGAGGCCGCGCGGGGCGCGCTCGCGGCGCAGCGCGAGGATCGCCCAGAGCGCCGCCGCGCCGAGGAGGCAGCGCCAGCACGCCACCCAGACCGGCTGCACCCCCGCGTCCACCGCCACCTTGATCAGCGCGAAGCTCGCACCCCAGATCGCCGACAGCGCCACGAACCCCGGCCACCAGCGCCGACCCCCGGCCTGCCCGGCCGCACCCGCCGCACCGACCACCCCGACCACCCACCCTCTCCTCGATTCGCACCGGACACCTGTCCGGCCGGTCCTGCCGGGCGCAGCGCGCCGGGCGGGACCGGCCGGACAAGACCCCCGTGGACAGAGGGTGGCGCTGGGCCGGATCATGAGTCCAACAAGTGACGGACGTCGACACATGAGGAAGTCTCATGCCCGCGGAGGTCAATCTCGCCCAGCTCAGGGCCCTGATCGCGGTCGCCGACGCGGGCGGCTTCGGCGCGGCCGCCGCCGAGCTGGGGATCAGCCAGTCCGCCGTCTCCCACGCCGTGGCCGCGCTGGAGCGGACCCTCGGCGCGCCGGTGCTGCTCCGCAGCTCCCCGGCCCGGCCGACCCCGCTGGGCGAGCAGATCCTGCCGCACGCCCGGACGGCGGTCGCCTCGGCCGCCGCCGTGAGCGCCATCGCCACCCGGCACTCGGGCGGCCTCACCGGAACCGTCCGGCTCGCCGCGCCGACCACCGTCTGCCAGGGCCTGCTGCCCGCCCTGCTGCACGACTGGCGGGCGGCCCACCCCCGGCTCACCGTCCGGGTCTTCGAGGGGGAGGACGACGAGCTGCCGGTCTGGCTGGAGGCCAGCACGGTGGACGCCGCCGTGCTGGTGGACGCCGACCCCGCGCCGCCGGGAGCGGTCGGGCTCGGCGCGGACTCGATGCACGCGTTGCTGCGCCGCGACCACCCGCTGGCCGGCGAGGCCACCGTCGACGTCGCCGATCTGGAGGACGACGACTTCCTGCTCTCCGAGGGCGGGTGCGAGCGCCACATCCGCGAGTCCTACCGGCGGGCCGGTGCCCGGTTCGCGCCGCGGCACCGGATCCGCGACCTGAACACCCTGATCGGCATGGTGCACGCGGGCGTCGGGGTCTCGGTGATGCCCGCACTGGCGCTGACCATGCTGCCGGCCGACTGCGTGCTCGTCCCGATCCGGCCCGCCGTGCACCGCACGCTCACCCTCACCGGCCCGGCGACCCGCCCGTGGTCCCCGGCCGTCACCGGGCTGCTGGCCGCCGTCCGGTGCCGGGACGGCGGCCGCTGACAGGCCGCTGCCAGGGCCGTGCCACCGCCCGGGGCGGCGCCGCCCCGGGCGGTGGCACCTTGCTGCCAGACAGCCATGTGCCACCGCGACACGGCGCCGTTCCGCCCACCGATCGGTCAGTCTGGTGCTGTGTACATGATTTGCGTCCGCGCCGAGACACGGGACGGCCCGCCGTCCGGCACCGCGGTGGAGGCGACCGCCGTCCGGGAGGGGTTGGAGCAGGCGCTCCGCGGCCCCGCCCGGCTCGGCCACGCCCGGATCCGGGTCACCGCCGAGGCGCTGGACGCCGTGGTCTTCATGACGGCCGGCTGCCTGCTGGAGGCCGAGGCGGCTCTCCGCACCGCCTGCGGCGAACTCACCGCCGACGGAGGCCTGTTGGCCGGCTGGCGGGTGCGGCGCTGCGAGGCCGAGTCCTGGCTGGCCCTGGGACTGCGCGAACTGCCCAGCCGCCGCTGACCGCCTCCCCGCACCGGCACCCCGGTCCTGCCCACCCCGGGCACGCCCGCGGCCCCGCCCCCGCCGACAGCGGGAACGGGGCCGGAGCGCAGTACCGGTTCAGGCCGGGCAGGGCCGGACCGGTCCGATCGTCAGACCCGGTCGGCCGCGATCAGCAGGTACTGGAACGAGCCGTCCTTGTACGAGGAGATGAACGCCTCCTCGATCCCGGTGACCAGCGAGGACGTGGCGCGCAGCTCCCAGTAGGGCAGGGTCGCGGGGGTCAGGTCGATGACGGCCTGGGGCACCAGGCGGTTGTCCGCCATCGCCCGGAAGTACTCGCGGCGCGAGTGGATGTTGCACTCGAAGTGCGCGTTGATCTGCGAGACCCACTTCGACGGCTGGCCGTAGATCGGGTTCCAGCAGCCCGTGATGGTCACGTACCGGCCGCCGACCGAGAGGATGCGGGAGTGCTCGGCGAAGAGGTCGTGCAGGTCGACGTACATGCTGGACTCGTTGTTCCACGAGCCCGACACCGAGCCGGTGGCGAACGGCATGTCGAGCATGTTGCAGACCCGGGAGCGCACCGAGTCCTCGATGCCGAGCTCCTTGGCGCGCCGGTTGCCGAACTCGGCCTGCTTGGCCGAGAGGGTGACGCCCTCGACCTTGCAGCCGAAGCGCTGGTGGGCCATCACCATGGAGCCGCCGCGGCCGCAGCCGGCGTCGACGAGCGTGGCGCCGGGCGTGACGGCGCCCAGGTTGTCGAGGAGCACGTCGGTCTGGGCGGACTCCAGCCGGTGCAGCTCGGTGATGACCTTCTTCTCGCGCTCGCTGTCGTCCGGCTCGCCCAGCGAGGCGTGGTCGACGTCCCCGATGCCGTAGTGGTGGTGGTAGAGGCCGTCGACGTCGCCCAGGCGCAGGTTCACGGGCCGGGCCTCATGGTCCCAGTAGCGGGCGATGTCGCCCTGGTAGGGCGTTGCCGGGCCCGGGATGGGCGCGGTGCCGTTCGCAGTGGTGATGTCGGTCATGGACATTGATGAGCTCCTTGGTTACCAGAAATCAGGCAGGCTGTAGCGATACGTGTTGGTCTGGTGCCAGTGGTGGTTTCCGTCCACCCACACGGCCACGCCGCGCAGGAACCGCACCACGGTCGGGGCCGGGCAGGCTGCGGCCAGGGCGGCCGCCTCGGCCTCGAACGTGCGCATGAGGTCGTTGTGGACCTCGACCGCCTTGAGGTAGGCGTCGCGTTCACCGACGCCCTCGCGGTCGGCGATCACCACGGGCAGGTTGAGGTGCCGGCCGGGGCTGGCGAGCTCCTTGGTGTACGAGTACAGGTCGTTGACGATGGTGGTGGCGTTGGAGGCCAGCGCGATGACGCGTTGCATCGCGGGCTGGGCGTGCAGGTCGGCGGGCAGCTCGTAGCCGCCCACGGTGTCCGTGATGGTCGGGCAGGGGCGGAAGTTGTTGAACTGGCGCATCGCCAGGTACTCCCACACCGTCGGTACGTGGTCCGTCTCGGCCCAGGCGGCCTCGCAGAGGTAGCCCAGGTGCAGGCGGGCCATGTCGTGCCGGAACCGGTCCGACTGGGCGGGGGTCGCCGCGCGGTTGAAGTAGTCCATCGCGGAGCGGTAGGCCCGCCGCGGCGCGTCCAGTGCGAGCGACTGCTCCCAGTCCGGCCCGTACTCCGCCGTGGTGTGCAGCGGGTCGAGGGCGGTGTGGGCCATCAGCAGCCGCCCGCCGAGGCCCACCGGCGAGCCCCCGTGGTCCTCGCAGTAGCAGTCGTCGACCACGTTCTCGGCGGCCATCAGGCGGGCGGCGACCATCAGGTGGTCGACGCCGGGGGCGTCGGGGTGGCAGACCACCATATAGCGGCCCAGCGAGAAGCCGTCGAACTGGTCCTCCCACTCCGGCGGGTAGAGCTGGACCTCGTCGATCGCCCATTCCTTGATCCGGCGGCCGACCTCCGCCACCCGCCCGGGGTCGGGCTCGGGCACCGGGTGGAAGTACAGGCCGGGAATGGGGTCGCCGGGCTGCGGCCCCGCCGGGGGCGGCGCCGGCTCCGCCGCGCGCGGGGCCAGGTTCAGACTCGCCGTACCGAGGCCGCTGGGACCACTGAGGATCCGGTCCAGGGCCGTCCCGCTCATGACCGCACCACCGCTGCCTCCGCACGGCCTGGGTGCGGAGGTTGCGGCGCCTGCGGTGTCTCCGGTCTGGTGACCACGGGCATGGAAGGGCCTTCCTCTGAGAAGGATTGCGGGTCATGACGGGTCGTCTGTCCTCGTCCCGGGACAGGGAGTTCCGCAGGCGGCCCCGTCTCGCTTGCCCAACGGTAGGCGTGGCTGAGCGGACTGGGCCGCTCCGCAGCACGCTCTGCACCCGATAGGGTGAACGTTCACGCTTGGCGCGTTTGAACGTCCGCATTCCGTGATCGGTTTCGCGCCGCGTGTCGGCTTGCAGGTCGTCCGCACACGGCGAAGCCCCGCCCGTCCGGGGGGAGGACGAGCGGGGCTTCGGTGCGAGTGGAGCGGGGGCCGGTGCGGGTGCGGCCGGTCGGTGGGGTCGGCGGGGCCGGCCCGTCACAGCCTCTCGGGGACGGGGTTGCCCACGGCCTCGATGGCGCGCCGGACGGGGACCTTCGCCAGCGCGGCGAAGCCGATCACGAAGAACACCAGCAGGGAGATGATCGCCGAGCGGTAGCTGCCGGTGACCTGGTACGCCAGGCCGAAGACGAGCGGGCCCATCCAGCTGGTGCCGCGGTCGCTGACCTTGTAGAGGCTGAAGTACTCGGCCTCCCGGCCGGCCGGGATGAGGTGCGAGAACAGCGAGCGGGAGAGCGCCTGGCTGCCGCCGAGGACCAGGCCGATCATGCAGGCCAGGGCGAAGAACCAGGCGGGCTGGTGGGCCGGCATGAAGTAGCCGAGGGCGAGGGTGACCACCCAGCCGACCAGGGAGCCGAGGACGGTCCGCTTGGCGCCGTAGCGGCGGGCGATCCGGCCGAGGAGCAGCGCGCCGCCGATCGCCACGATCTGGACCAGGAGAACGGCCGCGACCAGCGAGGTCTGGTCCATGCCGAGCTCCTCGCTGCCGTAGAGCGAGGCCTGGGAGACGACGGTCTGGATGCCGTCGTTGTAGCAGAGGAAGGCGCCCAGGTAGAGCAGCGTGAGCGGGTGCTCGCGCATGCTGCGCAGGGTGCGGGCCAGTTCGCGCAGGCTGCCGGCGGTGGGCCGGTCGGACGCCTCCGTGGCCGCGGGGCCGGGGGCCGCCCCGGCCCGGGAGGGCAGCCGCAGCATCGGGACGATCGTGAACAGCGCCCACCAGAGGCCGGCCGAGGCGAGGCAGATCCGCACGGCGGTGCCGGAGGACAGGCCGAGCGCGTCGTGCCCTTCGAACAGCGCCAGGTTGGCGATCAGCAGCAGTCCGCCGCCGGCGTAGCCGTAGGCCCAGCCCTTGGAGGAGACGGCGTCACGCTCGTCGGGGGAGGCCAGGGCCGGGAGGTAGGCGTAGGAGAGCGCGACCGACACCGCGTACGCGATGTTGGCGACCACCAGCAGCGCGCCGCCCAGCATGTAGCGGTCACCGCCGAGGAAGAACATCCCCATCGTGGCGATCGCGCCGACGTACGCGAAGCCGCACATCAGTTCCTTGTGCCGGCCGGTGCGGTCGGCGACGGTGCCGGTGAACAGCATCGCCGCGACGGATATCAGCACGGAGAAGGAGACCGTGTAGGGGAAGAACGAGCCGGCGCGGATCGAGAGGCCGAGCGGGTGCACGTCGCCGGACGCGTCGGCGGCGTTCTTGGCGATCGAGGTCAGGTACGGCCCGAGGAACACCGTCAGGACGGTGGCCGAGAAGGCGGCGTTGGCCCAGTCGTTGATGTACCAGCCGAACTGCATCCGGCGCAGGGTCCGACCGTCGGTGGCGGTCGCCAGGGCGTCCGGCAAGGGGTCCGTCTGAGGGGCCGCGGTGCTCATGTGGTTCCTATCGCGGTGCTGGAGCCGGTGCTGCCGTCGGTCCAGCAGCCGTTCTCGCCGAGGACGTCCCGCAGGACGTCGATGCGATCGGCCATGATGCCATCCACACCCAGGTCGAGGAGAGCCCGGATCCGTGTGGCATCGTCCACAGTCCAGACGTGCACCTGCAGGCCGAGGCGGTGGGCGGCGCGGACGAAGGCCCGGTCGACGACGCGCATCCCGAGGTGCCGCTCCGGCACCTGCGCGCACACCCCGGCGAACGGCGCCCGGCGCGCCCGCAGCAGCGGCCCGGCCAGCGAGAGCAGCCGCAGCCGGGCCACCTCGCGCGGGCCGAGCGAGGTGGCCAGCCGGGGGCCGGCGGCGGCCCGGACGGCGGCGAGGCGGCTGTCGGAGAAGCCGCCGACGCAGACCCGGTCCCAGGCGTCGGTCCGGCGGATCGCCTCGACCAGCGGCCCGACGGCCGGCGCCGCCTTGACGTCGATGTTGAAGCGGGCCCCGGGGAACGCGCCGAGCAGGTCCTCCAGCAGCGGTACCGGCTCGGTGCCGCCGATCCGGGCCTGCCTGACCGTCTCCCAGGGCAGCTCGGCCACCGCCCCGGTGCGGTCGGTGACCCGGTCGAGGCGCGAGTCGTGGAAGGCCACCAGCACGCCGTCGACGGTGGCGTGCACGTCCGTCTCCAGGTAGCGGTACCCGAGGGCGACGGCGGCCTCGAAGGCGGCGAGCGAGTTCTCGGGGTGGCCGAGGTCCCCTCCCCGGTGGGCGAAGGCCAGCGGCCCGGGGTGGTCGAGGAAGGGGTGCATGTCGTGCTCCGAGGTGCTGGGGGGAGGGCCCGGCGGGCCCGTGAGGCCAGGCGGCGCTGCCCGCTCCGACGGCGGCTCGGATCGTGCGCGTTACAGTATGACGCACCCTGTCAAGCAGTAACGCTGACGCCCGGCTGCGGCCGGACGCGCTGCGGCCGGACCCGGCAATCCCGGTCCGGCCGAGCGCCCCGAGCGCGCCGGGATCAGCGCAGCCCGGCGAAGAGGTCGTTCTCGGGCAACGGCACGCCGGTGGCGTCCTGGACCCGCACGAAGGTCTCCACACCCATCAGCTCGGTGAACCGCTCCTTGCCCATCTTCAGGAAGAAGATGTTCTCCCCCTGGCTGGCGTGCGCGGCCAGGGCGTCGAACTTCCGGCCCCCGAACTCGGTGGTGTCCACCCAGGTGGTGATCTCCTCGTCGGGGAGCCCGATCTCCGGCATCGCAGGCGCCTCCGACGGATCCGGCTCCTCCCAGTCCGCACCGAACTCGCGCATGACCTCACCCATCCGCTTCATCGCCGAGTGCGGCGCCGTCGTCCAGTAGACCTTCGGCGTCATCCCGGTCAGCTCCAGTGCCGCCGTCGTGATGCGGTTCGCCTGGATGTGGTCCGGGTGCCCGTAGAAGCCGTTCTCGTCGTAGGTCACCACCACGTCGGGCCGGTAGCGCCGCATGAGCTCGGCGAGGCGGGCGGCGCCCTCCTCCACCGGGGTGCGCCAGAACGACCCGGGCGCGTCGTTCGTCGCCCAGCCCATCATTCCGGAGTCGGCGTACTCCAGCAGCTCCAGGTGACTCACCTTCAGCACTTCACAGCTGGCCTCGAGTTCCCGGCGGCGCATCGCGGCCACCGCCAGCGGGTCGTGCCCGGGATCGCCCGGCTTGGCGCCGCCCGGCCCGTCACCGCAACTGCCGTCGGTGCAGGTGACGAGGACCGTCCGGATGCCCTCCGCCGCGTACCGCGCGAGGACACCCCCGGTCCCGGTGGCCTCGTCGTCGGGGTGGGCGTGCACTGCCATCAGCGTCAAGGGCCGGTCGGCCATGAAGATCATCCTCCGGTCTGAAAGAACTCGCTCCGAGTCTTCGCCATGAGAACCGGTGATCGCGCGCAGTATTCCGCGGGGGGGCGCACCCGGCCCCGTCGGCGGGCCAACGATCGGCGGGCGAACGCCTGCGGGCGGCCGGAATCCGCCGGGCTCGCGCCCGTCCGGGCGGACGGCGATGATGGATGGATGCGGCGGGATCTCGTTGTGGTGGGCGCGCCGACCAGCGCGGGCAGCTACGCACCCGGCCAGGAGGCGGCCCCGGGCGTGCTGCGCGAGCTGGGCCTGATCGATCACCTGCGGGCGGCGGGCCGGCGGGTACGGGACGCCGGGGACGGGCCGCTGCACGTGTGGGCCCCGGACCCGCAGCACCCGCGGGCCCAGAACCTCGCGGCCGTGGTCCAGGCCGTCAAGGCGGCCGCCGACCACGTCGCCGGAGCGCTGGAGGAGGACGCGGACGTCCTGGTCATCGGCGGCAACTGCACCGTCGCGCTGGGCGTGATGGCGGCTCTCACGGCACGCGACCCGGACGCCGGCCTGCTCTACATCGACCGGCACTTCGATCTCAACACCCCCGCGAGCACCCGCGAGGGCGCCCTCGACTGGATGGGGCTCGCCCACGGACTGGACCTGCCCGGAGCCGCGGAGCCGCTGGCGGCCGCCTTCGCCCGCCGCCCGCTGCTCGCCCCGGACCGGCTCCACCTCCTCGGCATCGACCCCGAGGCCGCCACCCCCTGGGAACGCGAGCAGGCAAGCGGCCTCGGCCTGCGATGGGGCTCGCACGTCGATCTGGCCGCCGCACCGGCAGCCGAGGTGACCCGGGCCCTCGGCACGCTCCCGTCCGGTCCCCTGGCCGTGCACCTCGACGTCGACGTCCTGGACTTCACCGACGCGCCGCTCGCCGAGAGCACGGACGGCCGCAACAGCGGCCCCACCCTCGACGCCGTGTCCGAGGCCCTGGACACCGCCTGCCGGGACCCGCGCTTCCGAGCACTCTCGGTCTGCGAGCTCAACCCTTCCCGCGCCGCCGGCCACCCCGCCGTCCTCCACCGGTTCATCGCAAGCCTTCGACGCGCCCTGCGCGCAACCCCGTGAACCGCGGCCGAAACCTCAGGGCCTTCAGGTCCGGCGGCCCCGACCTCAGCGGTGCTCGGGGTTGTCGAAGTCGAAGCGGCAGCCGGCGTCCCACTCCGAGCGCTGGTTGCCGTGGGCGGGGATGCCACCGGCGTCCTTGAGCATCCGGGCGAGGTGCAGCTGGTTCCAGGTCATGAAGGTGGTGTTGCGGTTGGTGAAGTCGTTCTCCGGCCCGCCGGAGCCCGGGTCCAGGTAGGAGGGCCCGGGGCCCGCCTCGCCCACCCAGCCCGCGTCGGCCTGCGGCGGGACGGTGTACCCGAGGTGCTGGAGGCTGTAGAGGACGTTCATCGCGCAGTGCTTCGCGCCGTCCTCGTTCCCGGTGATCAGGCACCCGCCGACCCGGCCGTAGTACGCGTACTGGCCGCGCTCGTTCAGGATCGACGAGCAGGCGTACAGCCGCTCGATCACCTTCTTCATCACGGAGGAGTTGTCCCCCAGCCAGACCGGCCCGGCCAGCGTGAGGATGTCCGCGGCCATGACCTGCGAGTAGACCACCGGCCACTCGTCGGTCTCCCAGCCGTGCTCCGTCATGTCCGGCCAGACGCCGGTCGCGATGTCCAGGTCCACCGCCCGCAGCACCTCCACCCGGACGCCCTGGCGCTCCATGATGCCGGTGCTGACGTCGATCAGCCCCTGGGTGTGGCTGCGCTCGGGCGAGCGCTTCAGGGTGCAGTTGATCACTACGGCGCTCAGATCGTCATAGGTCACACCTGGCTCCGGCATGGGCACGCATCTCCTTCGGGCGGCTGCGGGCGGGCTCCGGGCGACGGTCCCGGTCCGTCTCCACTCCACCAGCACCCGGCACCCCACCGCCCGACCGGCTGCGCCACCTGCCGCACACCCCCACCCCGACGGGGTGCCCGCCCCGGCGCTGCGCGACCGGAAGGGGCCCGAAACACGTCGACGGCACCCGGAAGCCGTGGGGCTTCCGGGTGCCGTCGACGGACGAGGCCGGTCGGATCGCGTCAGGCCGCGTCAGACCGCTTCGGGCCCGGTCAGACCGCCGGGGCCGGGTAGGTCGGGTACTCGACGCCGGAGACGTGCCGGACGACCCGGATGACCTGGCACGAGTAGCCGAACTCGTTGTCGTACCACAGGTAGAGGATCGCGTTGTCGCCGTCGACCTTGAGGGCGCCGGCGTCGACGATCGACGCGTGGCGCGAGCCGATGAAGTCGCTCGACACCGCGTCGGGGGCGGTGATGAAGTCGATCTGGCGCTTCAGCGGCGAGGTCAGCGAGACGTTGCGGAGGTAGTCGAGGACCTCCTCGCGGTTGGTCGCGCGGGCCAGCTGCAGGTTGAGGATCGCGATCGAGACGTCCGGCACGGGGACGCGGATCGAGCTTCCGCTGATCTTCGCCTTGAGCTCCGGCAGGGCCTTGGCGACGGCCGAGGCGGCACCGGTCTCGGTGATCACCATGTTCAGCGGTGCCGAGCGGCCGCGACGGTCGGCCTTGTGGTAGTTGTCCAGCAGGTTCTGGTCGTTGGTGAACGAGTGGACGGTCTCCACGTGGCCGCGCAGCACGCCGTACTCGTCGTCCATCGCCTTCAGCGGCGGAACGATCGCGTTGGTGGTGCAGGAGGCGCAGGACAGGATCTGCTCGTCCGGCTTGATCGTGTCGTGGTTGACGCCGTGCACGATGTTCGGGACGTCGCCCTTGCCCGGGGCGGTCAGGACGACCTTGTCGATGCCGGGGCGGAGGTGCTTGGACAGCCCCTCGCGGTCACGCCACTTCCCGGTGTTGTCGATGAGGATGGCGTCCTTGATGCCGTACGCCGTGTAGTCGACCTCGGACGGGTCGTTGGCGTAGATCACCTTGATCTCGTTGCCGTTGGCGACGATCGTGCTGTTCGCCTCGTCAACGGTGATGGTGCCCTGGAACTGGCCGTGGATGGAGTCGCGACGCAGCAGCGAGGCGCGCTTGACGATGTCCTGGTCGCCGCCCTGGCGGACCACGATGGCCTTCAGGCGCAGGCCGTTGCCGGAGGCCTTCTCGATCAGCAGGCGGGCGACGAGGCGGCCGATGCGGCCGAAGCCGTAGAGGACGACGTCACGCGAGCCGCCGCGCTCGATCTTGTTCGCGCCCGTGGCACCGATGACGGCCTCGGCGGTGAACTCCTCCACCGAGAGACCGCGGCTGTCGGCCCTGTAGGTCGCGGCGAGCATGCCGATGTCGATCTGCGAGGGGCCGAGATCGAGGGCGGTGAGGGCCTGGAGGAAGGGCAGCGTCTCGGTGACCGAGAGCTCCTCGCCGGCGATCTGGCGGGCGAAGCGGTGGGTCTTGAGGATGCTGACCACCGACTTGTTCACCAGCGAGCGGCTGTGAACCAGGACGGTGACGTCCCTCTCCCGGTGCAGTCGGCCGATGATCGGAATCATCGACTCCGCGATCTCCTCGCGGTTCATCCAGTCCGTGAACACGTCGTCGTTGACAGTCACAAGTCCATCTTTCGAGCTGAGGGTGTTGTCTCCATGTTAGCTTTGACCATTTTCGATCACTGCGGCGGACCCCCTCTGAGCATGGGCTTCCCCCCGCCGCACCCCGCGATGCCGCCGCCCCGCGCCCGGCCGCCCCACCATCATGCGTATGCGAACCCATCCGCACCCCCCTCGCTCCGGAGTGATCGCGGGCCGCCCCGCAGACCATGAGTAAAGTCTCTTTACATGCGTGAGTAAACCTGCTTTCCTAACGGTGAGCCGCTCACGGCCGCCGCTCCCGGCGCAGCGCCGGGGCCGTGCAGCCGCCGCCTCGGCGCGGCACGCCACGTCACGCAACGTCACGAAAGAGGGCCCATGCACGTCATCTCCGAGACCGCCGAACGCACCACCCACAACGCCTCCGGCCTCGCCGCCGCACTCGCCGGCCCGAGCCGGGGCAGCGAGCAGGTCAGCACCTGGCGGGTCGAGATGGAGCCCGGCACCGACTCCCCCGTCCATCAGATCGACCGGGACCAGGTCTGGATGCCCATCGCCGGCACCTTCGAGTTCGTCGTCGACGAGGAGACCGCGCTGGTCGACAGCGGCCAGGCCCTCGTCGTCCCGGCCGACCGCACCCGCGTCTTCCGCGCCGTCGGCGGCCGGGCGCAGGCCCTGGTCGCCATGGCCGCCGGCGGCACCGCCGCCGCCCCCGGCAGCGACGAGCGCATCCCGCTCCCCTGGGCCCGGTGAGGGAGCCGGCCCCCGGCCGGGCGAGGGAGCCGGCTCCCCGGCCGGGCGACGGGCCGACCGAGTAGAGCGGCTGGATACGTCTGTCACCATGAGGAGCGTGGACACCGACGACCCCCTCGCCCACTCCGAGCTGACCTTCCTCCTGGGCTTGGCCTTCCAGCTGGTGCTGTCCGAGTTCGTCCGCCGCGTCGAGGCCGCCGGCCACGACGACCTGCGTCCCATGCACGGCTTCGCCTTCCAGGCGCTCCGGGGCCCCGGCCTCACCAGCACCGAACTCGCCGACCGGCTCGGTGTCACCAAGCAGGCCGCCGGCCAGATCGTCGACGAGCTGGAGAAGGGCGGCTACGTCCAGCGCCGACCCCACCCCGCGGGCGGCCGCCGCAAGTTGGTGGTCCTCACCGACAAGGCCCACCAACACCTCACGGTCGCCGGCGGCATCCTGCACGGCCTGGAGGCCGAGCTGGCGGACGACCTCCGCCGGCGCGGCCTCACCCTCCCGCGCGCCGAACTCGCCGCCCTCGTCCGCTCCCTGGCCGGCGACCGCCTCCCACCGCTCCGCCCCAGCTGGTGACCGGCCACCTCCGCCCGCCCGCCGGCCCGCGGCCGATCGCCGGCCCGTAGCCGATCGCCGCCCGCCTTCTCCGCCGGGCCGGCGCGGCGGCCGCCCGCGTACGTTCCCGCAGCGCCCGCCCGATCATTTCGTGCAATGTTGAACCGGTTGAATGCCGCGGTATCCGGACGCACAATGCGGCCGAAACCCTTTGCCCGTGGATTGGCCGGTTTTGACCCAGCAGCGTGCGGCCGCCGCGCGCCGGCCTCGGCGAACCGCACCCCGGGGAAGGGTGGAACCGTCCCGGAAGCACGCGGAAGCCGCAGGTCGCGGGCGGACCGCAGCCCGCCCGGACGACCACCTCCGGGAACAGCCACCCCGTACGCCCAAGCTGGCTGTTTTCAGCCACACTTGACTAACCCTTGGGCGTTGGAAATCATCGAGGAGACGGTGACCGGGTTCACCGACGGGGAGGATCGGGGTTCCGGAAGATCCACGACCGGTTCCGTCCGGCTGCGGTATTTCGGGGGGCCGGGGCGCAATTTCCGTGCGGAATTGTCCGGCGGCCGGCGCGACGTCCGGGTACCGGCCGGAGAAGTCGCCGTGAGGTGTATCCACGGCGCCTTCGGGCGGATCAGAGAGGGTGAGGACGGCTGCCACCTGCGGCCGGGTCCCCGCCGACCGAGAGGGAGAGGCACTGTGGACACCGAAGGCGGAACGCCCACGGCCAAGACAGGCCCCAGGCCGGCCGTGCTGCCCGAGGGAGTGCCGCCGGCCGTGCTGCCCGACGGAGTGCGGGCCCTCCTCTCCGACGCCGGCGGTGCAGTCCGGTGAGCGACCTGCCGAAGGGCTCGGTGCGAAGGTTCCTGAAGGTGGCGTCACTGCCGCTCGGATACGCGGGGCGCACCGCCTTCGGGGTGACGAAGCGGCTCGCGGGCGGCGCCGAGGACCTGATCAGGACCGAGATCGAGGAACGCACCGCCAAGCAGCTCTTCGCCGTCATCGGTGAACTCAAAGGCGGGGCGCAGAAGTTCGCCCAGGTTCTCAGCGTGATGGAGAGCGCCCTGCCGGAGAACCTCGTACGGCCCTACCGGGCGGCGCTGACCAGTCTGCAGGAGGCGGGACCGTCCCTGCCGGCCCGTACGGTGCACGCCGTGCTGCGCGAGCACCTGGGGGACGACTGGCGTGAGCTGCTGACGGAGTTCGCCGACCGGCCGGTGGCGACCGCCTCCATCGGCCAGGTGCACCGGGGCCGTTGGCACGACGGCAGGGACGTCGCGATCAAGGTCCAGCACCCCGGCGCCGCCGACGCCCTCTCCTCCGACTTCGATCAACTGACCCGGATGGGCTGGATCATCGACCGGGTGACGGGCGGCGAGCTCAAGGTCAACGAGGTGGTGACGGAGCTGCGCGAGCGGATGGCGGAGGAGCTGGACTACCTCCTGGAGGCCGACTCCCAGGCCGCGTTCGCGGAGGCCTTCGCCGACGACCCGGACTTCTTCGTGCCCCGCGTGGTCAAGGCCACCGAACGCGTCCTGGTGACCGAGTGGATGGACGGCACGCCGGCCTCCGCCGTCATGGCCGACGGCGACCAGGCGGACCGGGACCGGCTGGGACTGCTGCTCACGCGGTTCAACCACGCGGGGCCGAACCGCTGCGGCATGCTGCACGCCGACCCGCACCCGGGGAACTTCCGCCTCACCGGCGACGGCCGGCTCGGGGTGCTCGACTTCGGCGCCGTGGCCCGGCTGCCCGACGGCCCGGTGCCGTGGATGGGCCGGATGATGCGGGCCTGCGCCGACGGCGACACGGAGCGGATGGTCGGGGTGATGCGGGAGGTGGGGCTGCTCAAGGACCGCAAGGGCGACAAGGGCGACGCGGCCGGGGAGGCCGAGGACTGGGGCCGGCTGCACCGCTCGCTGGAGATGCTCGTGCAGCCGCTGGCCGAGGAGGTCTTCGCCTTCGACCGGGAATGGATGCGCGAGGCCGTGCGCAGGGCCACGCTCACCAAGGACGCGGAGATCCTCCGGGACCGCATGGAGACGATGCCGGAACACGTGCTCATGCATCGGGTGTGGATGGCCGAACTGGCCATGCTCAGTCAGCTCGGCGCCCGGATTCCCTACCGGGCGGAGGCCATTGCCGGAATGCCGGGCTTCGCGCTCGACCCCTCCGGGTCCGGTTCGCCCGCCCCGCGTCCCGATGGCCCCACCCCGTGAACAGGGCGGGCGGACGCGGCCTCGGCGGGCGGACGCGCGCCCGGCCGCCCGTGCCGCCGGGTCCCCGGACGGCGGCCGGAACGCCGGTGGGACGATCACCGCGGAAGCGGGGGCCGGCGTGATCCGAATCACCTCCGCCGAGTTCCGCCTTTCGCTTCGCCGGCCGGCCCCGCCACCGGAATTCCGACCACCGCGGGGAGCTCCGCCGGCTGCGTATTTCACGGGCCGGGAAACCACTCGATCCGGCCTCACCACTCCCACCTGGTGTTCTTTGTTCCGCATAGCAGCGCCGCCTTTCCGGCGGCCTGGCGTGTGCGGTTCCCGGGCCCCGGGAATCGGCCTGCCGGCACCATCCGAAAAGGGCTAAGCGGAAGCCGGATTCCCCTTCTTGACAGCGCGCCGTCCACCGCCCCCGCCAACTCCACCGGGTTTCGTCCGTGCAAATGCGACCGTTGACATCACACCCCTGGGGCGCCGTATAGTTGGCGGCTGTAGCGCCATTCCAGCAGTTGTTGAGACGCGACGCTATGCCTACTCATGGTGAGTCGTCAGCTGTGCACAGCCGTCCGGGATCGGCCGGCGGGACGAACACATGAGAGCGACGGGGGATAGAACATGAAGGCTCTTGCTCTGCATCGTCTTGTCGACGAATGCCTGGCCGGGAACCAGGACAGCTGGAACCAGATCGTCGACAGTTACACACCACTGATTTGGGCCATCGTCCGGGGACACCGACTTTCCACGGCCGACTGCGAAGACGTCATCCAGACGACCTGGCTGCGGGTGATCCAGCACCTGGGCCAGCTCAGGGACCCGGAGAAGCTGGCGCACTGGCTCTCGGCGGCGGCGCGCCGCGAGAGCCTCAAGCACATCCGGAGGTCCGGGCGGAGCACACCCGCCGACGAGCCCGAGGTGTTCGACCGCCCCGAGCCGTCCGAGAACCAGCCGGAGGAAGAGGCGCTCAAGCAGGAGACGCGCGACGAGGTCCTGCTCGCCTACTGCTCGCTCTCGCCCAAGTGCCAGGCGCTGCTCGGACTGCTGGTGGCCGACCCTCCCATGTCGTACGACGAGGTCAGCGCCACACTGGGGATACCCCGCGGATCCATCGGCCCCTTCAGGAGCCGGTGCCTGAAGCACCTGGAGCGTGCCATGGCCGTCGAGGCCGACCGCTCCGAGCGTGCGCGGGAACTGTTCGACACCATCAAGGGGATGGGCCTGCGGGCCTTCGCCCTGGAGAGCGGGGCCGGACTAGGCACGGCCGGCGGCGGCAGCCGAGTGACGGTCGGCTGACCCGGCCGGCCCGGCGCCCGGGGCGACGCACGCATCACCGTTCGTCACGGCTTCGTGCGCAATGAACGGGAAGAGGGCTTTCGCATTTTCGAGCGCTCTGGAAGTGGGTTGCCCGACCGCCTCCGCCAACTTCTCCAGCGCCGCACCACCGACATCTTCCACCCTGCTCACCTCCACCATTTAGTTCATCCCTTAACTACGCACTCCAGGGTAGGGCAAAGTTCACCGAACGACAATCCGTCGGGCATTGTCGGGATTCGGACCTTCACATTTCGGCCGCCGCCGGGGAGAAGCCCGGGCGGCCGGCCGCCTCGTTTCACGGTGACATCTCCCGGCCATGTGCCGGCAATGTCGCGTTCCAGCACTCCATGGGGACAACATGAGCGATTCGATCACGCAGACCGGCGACTGGCTGCGCCGATTCCACCCGGCCGACGCGGCCCCGACCCGACTGGTGTGTTTTCCGCATGCAGGCGGTTCGGCCACCTACTACTTTCCGGTGTCCCAGGCCCTTTCACCCTCCGTCGACGTGATCGCCGTGCAATACCCGGGCCGACAGGACCGGCGCGGCGAGGAACCGATCGACGACGTCTGCAAGCTGGCCGACATCCTGGCCGACGTGCTGCAGCCCTGGACGGACCGTCCGCTCGCGCTCTTCGGACACAGCCTCGGCGCGACCCTCGCCTACGAGGTCGCCCTCCGGCTGGAGGCCGGGGGCGTCGACCCGGTCACGCTGTTCGCGTCCGGCCGGCGGGCACCCGCCTGCCACCGGGAAGGCAGCAAGGTCTACCTGAGCGACGACGCGACGCTGCTCGACACCATCAAGAAGCTCAGCGGCACCAGCCCGCAGCTGCTGGAGGACGACGAGCTGATGCGCAGTCTGCTGCCGGCCATCCGGGCCGACTACAAGGCGGCCGAGACCTACCGCCGGCAGCCCGCGGCGCCGCTGCTGCGCTGTCCGGTGATCACGCTGACGGGTGACATCGACCCGGAGGTCACCCGCGCCGAGGCCGAGGCGTGGGAGAGCCACACCACGGGCGCCTTCGCGCTGCACGAGTACGCCGGCGGCCACTTCTACCTCAACGACCACGCGCCGGCCGTGATCGCCCGCATCCGCGAGGCGCTCGTCCGCTGACACCGGCCGCGCCCGCACGTCGGGCCGGTCACCGGCCCGGCGCCGGAGCAGGACCGGAGCGAGGGCAGGACCGGAGCGGGGGCACCCCGGCCACAGGGCCCGGGGTGCCCCCGCTTCCGTCATGTCCGGCGCAGCACCGGAACCACGTAGCGGCCGAAGACCAGCTCGCGCATGACCTCGTCGCCGCCCTCGACGATGGACACGTAGCGGATGTCCCGGAGCAGCTTCCCGATCGGCAGGTCGTGGGTGTAGCCGAGACCCCCGAACATCTCCGAGCCCGCGCTCGCGACGCTCCAGCCCGTCTGGCCGCAGAACATCTTGGCCGTCAGCGCCGACTTGAGCGTGCCCTGGCGGGCGAACAGCGCGGCCGCGTCGGGGTCCGTCATGATCCTGTCGAAGTCACGGGCCGCCCTGAGCAGGTGACTCTTCATGACGTCGATCTGCATCTCCATCTGGCCCAGCTGCTGTGCGAACACCGGGCTGTCGAGGAGGGTGCCGTCGCGGAACGGCTTGGCCTTCGCGTAGAGCATGCAGTGGTCACGGACCCGGCGGGCGATGCCGAGCGCCGTCGCCGCGATCAGGATGCGGCTGGCGTTGAGGCCGATTTCGAGCAGCCTGAGCCCGGACCCCTCCAGCTGGTTGCCCGCGGGCACCCGGACCCGGTCCAGGCTCACCTGGTAGGTGTGGGAGGCCCGCAGGCCGATGACGTCCCACCGCTTGACGATCTCGACCCCGGGGGTGTCCCTCGGGACCACCACCGCGAGGTACTCCTCCGGGTTGTCCGCCGCCCGGGCGATGACGACCAGGAAGTCCGCGAAGTCCGTGTTGGTGGAGAAGAACTTCTCACCGGTGATGACGAGGTCGCCCCCCTCCCGGGTGGCCACCGTCTCGATCTTGTTGAGCTCGCTGCCGGCGGTGCGCTCGCTGCCCAGCGTGGCGCAGAAGGAGCCGCGCTCCGCCATCGGCCTGAGGTACCGGGCCTTCAGGTCGTCGGACCCGTACAGCTGCACCATGGTGGTGCCGAGGACGGAGATGAACAGCGTGAACGCGACACCCGCGTCGCCGTAGGCGATCTCGTTGACGATCTCGACGCCGTCCTCCAGACCGAGGCCCCGGCCGCCGAGTTCCTCCGGCAGCCACCAGTTGGCCAGCCCCGTCTCGCGGAACTTCTCGTACACCTCCGAGGGCTTCTCGGCCAGCTCGTCCAGCTGGCCCGCATCGCCGGACAGCTCCGCCTTGACGAATCGCCGGACGGTCTTCAGGTCTTCCATGGTCATCATTTCACCGTTCATTCGGAGTAGGCCCGCTGGACGAGAGCCGCGATGTCCATCGCGTCGATCTCCTCGTCGAGCTCCTCGATCGCTTCTGCTTCTGCGTCTTCCGTTCGCTCAGGTGCGGGACCGTCCTCGGGGAACAGCCGGTCCCGCAGGTGCTCCGCCAGCGCGACCGGGGTCGGGTAGTTGAAGACGACGGTCGCGGGGATCTCCACGCCCGTGTCCGTGCGGACGTGGTTGCGGAACTCGACACCGCTCAGGGAGTCGAACCCGATCTCCTTGAAGGACATCTCGCCCTCGATGTCGTCGGTGGACGGGTAGCCCAGCACCAGGGCCGCCGTCGACAGCAGCAGCTCCAGCAGCGCCTCCGAGCGTTCCCCGGACGACAGCTCGGCCAGTCGCCGCACGAATGCCGGCCCGTCGTCCCCGCCGACCGGCTCGGGCCCGGGGGCCGCCGTGACCATCCCGCGGAGCAGCGCCGGTACCGCCTTCTGCTGCTGCAGCGCCGTCCTGTCGAGCGCGACGGGAACCAGCAGGGCCGTGCCGAGGGCGAGCGCGGTGTCGAACAGCGCGGTCCCCTCCGCCGCGGCGAGCGGCACCATGCCGGCCCGCCGGAAGCGCGCCAGGTCGGCGTCGCCGAGCGTGCCCGCCATGCCGAGCTCCCAGGGACCCCACGCGAGCGAGGTCGCGGGCAGGCCCGCCGCCCTGCGGTACGCCGCCAGGGCGTCGAGGAACGTGTTGGCCGCGGCGTAGTTCGCCTGGCCCGCCGTCCCGACCGCGCCGGCGACGGACGAGTACAGCACGAACGCCGACAGGGGGAGGTCCTTCGTCAGCTCGTGCAGGTGCCACGCAGCGTCGGCCTTGGGCCGGAACACCCCGTCGAGCTGCTCCGGCGTCATGGACTCCACGCCGCCGTCGTCGAGCACGCCCGCCATGTGGACGACCGCGGTCAGCGGCGCCTCCGGCGCGACGCCTCCGATCACCGCGGCCAGGGCGGCGAGGTCGGACACGTCGCAGGCGGTGACGGTGACCGCCGCACCGAGCCTGGTCAGCTCCTCGGCCAGGTCGGCGGCGCCCGGCGCGGCGGGCCCGCGCCGGCTGAGCATCAGCAGGTTCCGCACACCGTGCTCGGCAACCAGGTGCCGGGCGAACAGCGCGCCGAGACCACCGGTCGCGCCGGTGAGCAGCACCGTCCCGCTGCCCAGCACCGGGCCGCCGGCCGCCGACGGCGACGCCGTCACCGGTGCGAGGCGCGGTGCGTGGGCGACGCCGTGGCGTACGGCGATCTGCGGCTCGCCGGACAGGTCCAGCGCACGGAGGGTGCGCAGCGACTCCTCGTGGCCGTCGGTGTCGACGAGCACGAAGCGGTCCGGGTGCTCCGCCTGGACCGACCGGACCAGGCCCCACACCGGGGCGGCGGCCAGGTCGGGCGTCTCGTCCTCGGAGACGGCGACGGCATTGCGGGTCACGATGACCCGCCGGTCCGTGCCGAGCCCGTCGTGCAGCCAGGTCCGCACCTGGGCCAGCACCTCGTGCGCGGTGGCCCGGGCGGTGCCGGGGACGTCCTCGTCCCCGGCCGCCGTCACGTACGTGAACCGGTCCTCCGGCAGTACTCGGCCGGGCTCGGCCGGGGCGGACAGCCGCGTCCACTCGACGGCGAACAGGCTGTCGGCCGTCGCTCCCGCGGCCAGCTGTGCCGCGGAGGCCGGCATGAGCGCCAGCGAGTCGACGGACAGGACCGGAGCGCCGCTCGGGCCGGTGATCCGCAGCGCCACCTCGTGGGTGCCGGTGCGTGCGACGTGGACGCGCAGGTCCGTTCCGCCGTCGCCGTGGAGCCGCACCCCGGAGAAGGAGTACGGCAGGAGCACCTGTCCGGCGTCCGCGCCGGCGAGCAGCGACAGCACCGGGTGCAGGGCCGCGTCCAGCAGCGCGGGGTGGACGGCGAACCCGGCCTCGGCGTGCGGCACGCCGTCCGGGAGCCGGATCTCGCCGTACGCCTCGTCCTCGGTCTGCCAGAGGCCGAGCAGGCCCCGGAAGGCGGGCCCGTACGCGTAGCCTCGCTCGGCGAGGCGGGGGTAGAGCTCGGCCGGGTCCACCGGTGTCGCCCCGGCCGGCGGCCGGGTGTGCGGCGCGGACTCCGTGGCGGGGGCCTGCGGCGCCTCGCCGGCGGCGAGCACTCCGGTGGCGTGCCGGGTCCACGACCGGGACCCGGCGGGCCGGGTGTGGAACCCGATCTCGCGCCGGCCCGAGCCGTCGGGGGCGCCGACGGTGATCTGCAGCTGGACCGGGTCGTCGCCGAGGACCAGCGGCGTCTGGAGGTTCAGCTCCTCGACGCGGCGGCACCCGGCCGCGTCCAGGGTCTGCAGTGCCATCTCCACGTAGGCCGTACCGGGGAGGACGGTCCGGCCGAATACGGCGTGGTCGGCCAGCCAGGTGTCGTCGGCGGGTGAGACCTGGCCGGTGAGGACGATCTGGTCGCCGACGGCGAGTTCGGTGACGGCCGAGAGCAGCGGGTGCCGGACGGCGTCGAGCCCGGTGCCCGTGACGGCGCCCCGCGGTGCCTCGCTCCGCACCCAGTAGCGCTGGCGGTCGAAGGCGTACGTGGGCAGGTCGACGTGCCGTCCGGCGCCGCCGACGGCGTCGAGGTAGGCGCGCCAGTCCACGGGCACGCCGGCGACGTGCATCCGGGCCAGCGCCTCGCCCAGGGAGCGGGATTCGGAGCGCGCCTTGCGGGCCAGCGGGATCGCGGGCGTGTCCGGTGCGACCTGGGCGAGGGTCTCCTGGGCCATGGCGGACAGCACGCCGTCCGGGCCGACCTCGACGAACGCCTCGACGCCGACGGCCACGGCGGCGCGCACGCCGTCGGAGAACCGCACGGCCTCGCGGACGTGGCGCACCCAGTACTCGGGGCGGTCCAGCTCGCCGGCCCCGGCCGGACCGCCGGTCACGTTCGAGATCACCGGGATGCGCGGGGCCGCGTACGAGAGCGACCGGGCCACCTGCTCGAACTCCGCCAGCATGGGCTCCATCAGCGGGGAGTGGAAGGCGTGCGAGACGCGCAGCCGCTGGGTCTTGTAGCCCGCGTCGGAGAACATGGACTCGATGTCGAGGACCACGTCCTCGGCGCCGGAGACGACGGTGGAGGTGGGGCCGTTGACCGCGGCGACCGAGGCGGAGTCCTCGTTGCCCTCCAGCGCCTCGTGGATCTCGTCCTCGTCGGCCTGGACGGCCACCATCGCACCGCCCCGGGGCAGCGCCTGCATCAGCCGGCCGCGTGCGGCGACCAGGCGGGCCGCGTCGGCGAGCGGGAACACGCCGGCCACGTGGGCGGCGGCGATCTCTCCGATGGAGTGTCCGATCAGGACGGCCGGCTCCGCGCCGAAGGATTCCAGCAGCCGGTACGCCGCCACCTCGAAGGCGAACAGCGCGGGCTGCGTCATCGCCGTCTCGTCGATCAGTGCGGCCCGGGCGGAGCCGGGCTCGGCACCGACGACCTCGTCGAGCGGGTGCTCCAGCAGCGGGGCCAACGCGTCCCGGACCTCGTTCCACGCCCGGGCGAACACGGGGAAGTCGCGGACCAGTTCGCGGCCCATGCCGAGCCGCTGGCTGCCCTGCCCGGAGAACAGGACGGCGACGGGCGGAGCGGCGCTCGCGGAGCCGACGACCAGGCCGGCGGCCCGGTCGCCCGCGGCCAGCGCGGTCAGGCCCGACATCAGTTCCGCCCGCCCGGCACCGAGCACCACCGCGCGGTGGTCGAGCACGGTCCGGCCGGTCGCGAGGGTCCGGGCGACGTCGGCCGTGCCGGGCGCCGGGTCGGCGGACAGGGCACCGGCCAGGCGCTCGGCCTGCGCGGTCAGGCCCGCCGCGGTCCGCGCGGACACCAGCCACGGCAGGACGCCGGCCGGCTCGGCGGAGGGCGGCTGCTCGTCGGGGTCGCCCTGCTCGACGATGACGTGGGCGTTGGTGCCGCTGATGCCGAACGAGGAGACGCCGGCGCGGCGCGGCCGGCCGGCGTCCGGCCAGGCACGCTGCTCGGTCAGCAGCTCCACGGCGCCCGCCGACCAGTCGACGTGCGAGGTCGGCGCGTCGGCGAACAGCGTCCTGGGCAGGACCCCGTGACGCATGGCCATGACCATCTTGATCACACCGGCGACGCCCGCGGCGGCCTGCGTGTGCCCGATGTTCGACTTGACCGACCCCAGCCACAGCGGCTGCGGGCGGTCCTCCCCGTACGTGGCCAGCAGGGCCTGCGCCTCGATCGGGTCGCCGAGCGAGGTGCCGGTCCCGTGCGCCTCCACCGCGTCGACGTCGGCCGTGTCCAGACCGGCACCGGCCAGCGCCTGCCGGATGACCCGCTCCTGCGACGGGCCGTTCGGAGCGGTCAGGCCGTTGCTCTCGCCGTCCTGGTTGATCGCGCTGCCCCGGAGCACCGCGAGCACCCGGTGGCCGTTGCGCCGGGCGTCCGAGAGCCGCTCCAGCACCAGCACGCCGACGCCCTCGGACCATCCGGTGCCGTCGGCCGCCTCGGAGAACGCCTTGCAACGGCCGTCCGCGGCAAGGCCCCCCTGCCGGGAGAACTCGACGAAGATGCCGGGCGTCGACATGACCGTCACGCCACCGGCAAGGGCCAGCGAGCAGTCCCCCGACCGCAGGGACTGCGCGGCCATGTGAAGAGCCACCAGCGACGACGAGCAGGCGGTGTCGACCGTCACGGCCGGGCCCTCGAAGCCGAACGTGTAGGCGACCCGGCCGGACACCACGCTGGCCGCGGCCCCGGTCAGGGCGTGCCCGGCCAGGTTCTCGGGGACCTCCCCCAGCCGCGGCAGGTAGTCCTGCCCCATCGCGCCCATGAACACGGCGGTCCGGCTGCGGCGCAGCCCCGCCGGGTCCTGGCCGGCACGCTCCAGCGCCTCCCAGGCCACTTCCAGCACCAGCCGCTGCTGCGGGTCCATCGAGGTCGCCTCGCGCGGGCTGATCCGGAAGAAGCCCGCGTCGAAGTCGCCCGCGTCGGGCAGGAACCCGCCGACCCGGGCGTAGTCCCCGCCGGCTGCGGCGGGCCAGCCGCGGTCCTGCGGGAACGGCGTGATCGCGTCGACGCCGTCGGCGACCAGCCGCCAGAGGTCCTCGGGCGAGGCCACCCCGCCGGGGTAGCGGCAGCCCATGCCGATGATCGCGATCGGGTCGTCGGAGAGCGCGGTGGAGCCGTCCCCGGCGGGGAGGCGGTCCGGCTGCTCGTGCCCGAACAGCTCGCCGTGCATGTGCCGCACGACGGCCCTCGGGGTCGGGTGGTCGAACAGCAGCGAGGTCGGCATGTGCAGACCCGCGGCCTCGTTGAGGCGGTCCCGCAGGTCGACGGCGGTCACCGAGTCGAAGCCGAGCTCCTTGAACGTGCTGTCCGCCTCGACGGAGGCCGGGTCGCTGTGCCCGAGCACGGCCGCCGCGTGCGAGCGGACCAGCCGCCACAGCTCCTGGTCGCCCGGGCGGGCGCCCGAGGCCGTCCCGGCCGGCCCGGACGCGCCGGGCTCTGCCGCCGCCTCGGCCCGGTCCGCCCGCTCGGGGCGCGCCACCGCCGGGGCCTCCGTCGTCAGGGCCGGCCGGACCGGCTCACCGCTGATCCAGAAGGGTTCGCGCTGGAACGCGTAGGTGGGCAGCTCCACCCGGCGCGCTCCGCCGAACAGGCTCCGCCAGTCGACCGCGACGCCCTTGGTGTACAGCTCGGCCATCGAGAGCAGCAGGCGGCGGACCTCGCCGTCGTCCCGGCGCAGCGTCCCCTGGGCGAGGACGCCGTCGACGGTGTCCCGGACCGCCATGGCCAGCACGGGGTGGGGGCTGATCTCCAGGAACACCTGGTGCCCGTCGCGCGCGGCCTGCCCCACGGTGTCCGCGAACCGGACCGTCCGGCGCAGGTTGGCGAACCAGTACTCTGGGCCGAGGTCCGCCGCGCCCAGCCGGCCGCCGGTGACCGTCGAGTAGAACGCGACGTCGGTGTCGGTCGCCGTGATACCCGCTGCGGCGGCCAGGGTCTCCGCCCGGACGGCCTCCACCTGCGGCGAGTGGGAGGGGAACCCGGTCCGGATGACCCGCGCGCGGATGCCGCGCGCCTCGCAGTCGGCGACGAGCTCGCGCACCGCGTCGCTCTCACCGGAGACCGTCACCGCACGGGGGCCGTTGACCGCCGCGATCGCCACCCGGCCGGTGTCGACGTCCTCGGGCGCCACCGCGAGGGACGCCATCTCCCCCAGGCCGACCAGGCCGCTGACGATGACCCGGCTGCGCCGGACGATCAGCCGGATGCCGTCGGCCAGGGACAGCATCCCCGCCGCGCAGAGGGCCGCGACCTCGCCCTGCGAGTGGCCGACGACGGCGTCGGGGGCGACGCCCACCGAACGCCACACCTCCGCCAGGGACACCATCACGGCGAACAGCGCGGGCTGCATGACGCCGACCTGCTCCAGGGCCGCCCCGTCGGCGAGGACGTCCCGCAGGGACCAGTCGGTCAGCTCGCCCAGCAGCCGCTCGCACTCGTCCATCCGGGCCGCGAACACCGGGTTCGACTCCCACAGGCCGAGAGCCATCCCGGCCCACTGCGAGCCCGCGCCGGGGAACACCCAGACCAGGCCCGTCCTGGCGGAGGCCTCACCCGTGACGACGTTCGCGGACGCCTCGCCCGCCGCCAGCGCGGCCAGGCCGTCGAGGAGTTCGGCGCGGTCCGCGGCGACGACCACCGCCCGGTGCTTCAGCGTGGCGCGGGTCGTCACGGTGGACCAGCCGACGTCGGCGGGCTCCAGGTCCGGGTCGGACTCCACCCGCTGCCGCAGCCGCTCCGCCTGGGCGCGCAGCGCCGCCGCGGACTTGGCGGACACGACGACGGGCACCGGGGAGGTGGCGGAGGAGGTGGCGGAGGAGGCTGCCGGCGCGCTGCCGGACGCGGTGCCGGGCTCCGGGTGGGCGCCGACGACGAGGTGGCAGTTGGTGCCGCCGATGCCGAAGGAGCTCACCCCGGCGAGCCGGTCACCCGTGGGCCACGGCCCCGTGGACGAGTTCACCCGGAGCTTCCACGCGTCCATCGGGATGGCCGGGTGCGGCTCGGCGAAGTTGAGGCTCGCCGGGAGCAGGCCGTGCTTCACCGACAGCGCGACCTTGATCAGGCCGACGATTCCGGCGGCCGGTTCGAGGTGCCCGATGTTGGTCTTCACCGACCCGACGAGCAGCGGCTGCCCGGGGTCGCGGCCCTCTCCGAACACCGCGCCGAGCGCGCCCGCCTCCACCGGGTCGCCCGCCCGGGTACCGGTGCCGTGCAGTTCGACGTACCGCACCTGATCGGGCGTCACGCCTGCCGTGGCGTGCGCCTCCCGCAGGAGGGCCTGCTGCGCGTCGCTGTCCGGGACGGTCAGGGCCTGGCCTGCGCCGTCGTGGTTGACCGCGCCGCCGATCAGGACGCAGTAGATCCGGTCGCCGTCCGCGACCGCGTCCGCCAGCTTCTTGAGGACGACCACGCCCGCGCCCTCGCCCCGGACGAATCCGTTGGCGCGGGCGTCGAAGGTGTAGCTGCGGCCGTCCGGGGAGAGCGCGCCCGCGCGGGCGAGGGGCAGCGCGCCCTCCGGCACCAGGTTCAGGTGGACGCCGCCGGCCAGGGCCAGCCGGGCCTCGCCCGAGCGCAGGCTCTCGGCGGCCAGGTGCACGGCGACGAGGGAGGAGGACTGTGCGGTGTCCACGACGAGGCTGGGCCCGTGGAGGTCGAACCAGTGGGAGATCCGGTTGGCGATCAGCCCACGGTTCAGCCCCGCCAGCGAGTGGTGGGACACCGCGCCGGGACCGTGCCGGTGCACCAGCGACATGTAGTCGTCGCCCGCGGCACCGATGAACACCGACGTCGTGCTGCCGCGCAGGCTGTCCGGCGTGGCACCGGCGTCCTCCAGCGCCGTCCAGCTCAGTTCGAGCGCGAGGCGCTGGCGCGGGTCCATCGCCTCGGCCTCACGCGGCGAGACCCCGAAGAACCCGGCGTCGAAGTCGGCCACGCCGTCCACGAACCCACCCCGCCGGTAACGGGCCAGCTCCGGTACGTCGTACCAGCGCTCCGCCGGCGCTTCGACGATCGCGTCGACGCCGTCCTGGAGCATCCGCCAGAAGGCGGGGACGTCGGCGGCCCCCGGGACCCGGCACGACATGCCCACGACGGCAACGGCTTGCTGATTCACTTCAGTCCTCTTCCCCGATGTGCTCGGCCACCGCCACTCGGCGGAAGGCCCACGTCACTTGGCAGTGAAGGTCCCGGGTACCGGCCGCCGCCGCCCGACGGCGGCGGCGACCGGTACCCGGGCGTGCCCCGCACGGGCACGCTCCGCTTCACTCCGGCGTTCTCCGTGCCGCCGTCCGACGTCGAGCCGGCGGACACGATCGGTCACCCCCGGGCCGCGTCCGGAGGGGCGTTGGCAAGGCGGCCGCCGGTCATGCGGAGTCCGCCCGGGCCATCCGGATCAGGGCCGCGGCATCCATGTCGTCGATCGAGGCGGCCGTTCCGCCCTCCTCGGCCGCACCGCCCGTCCCGTCCACGTCGGTCCGTGCGAGGTCCCGCAGGGTGTCGATCAGACCCGCCTTGCGGAGACGGCCGATCGGGATCGACGCCAGCACCGCACGGATCTCCTCCTCCTCGGACCGCGGCTCGACGGACGTGCCGTCCAGAGCAGCCTCCGCAAGGAGGAACCGGGCGATCGCCACCGGGGTCGGGTGGTCGAAGACCAGCGTCGCGGGCAGCCGCAGGCCGGTGTCCTGCGTCAGCCGGTTGCGCAGCTCGACCGCGCTCAGCGAGTCGAACCCGAGCTCCTTGAACGCCCGGTTCGCGGTGATCGCCGCGGCGGACGCGTGCCCGAGGACGGCGGCCACCTGCGACTGCACCAGGTCCAGCACCACCCGCTCCCGGTCGGCCTCCGCCACGCCGGCGAGGCGCTGTGCCAGCGAGCCGCTCGTCCCCGCCCGGCGGGCGGGCGCCGGAACCAGGCCGCGGAGCAGGGCCGGCAGCAGACCCGCCCTCGCCTGGGCCCGGAGGGCGGTCGTGTCGAGCTTCACGGGCGCGAGCAGGGCCGTGTCCGAGGCGAGTGCCTGGTCGAACAGGCCGAGCCCGAGCTCGGCCGGCATGGCGCCGATGCCCAACCGCGCCAGGCGGGTCCGGTCGGCCTCGGCCAGCTCGCCGCTCATGCCGCCGGCTTCGGCCCAGAGGCCCCAGGCCAGGGACGTGGCGGCCAGGCCGTCGGCGCGCCGCTTGGCCGCGAGGGCGTCGAGGGCCGCGTTGGCCGCACCGTAGTTGGCCTGACCGGGGCTGCCGATGAGTGCCGCGGCGGAGGAGAAGAGGACGAACGCCGCCAGCTCCATGTCCGCGGTGAGCTCGTGCAGGTGCCACGCCGCATCGAGCTTGGGCCGCATGACCCGCTCGACCTGCTCGGCGGTCATCGACTCGATCACGCCGTCGTCCAGCACACCCGCCGCATGCACGACGACGGTGAGCTTCTCCACCGATGCGACGAGAGCGGCCAGTTGGTCGCGATCGGCCACATCGCAGGCCTCGACCCGCGCCGCCGCACCGGCCGCCGCCAGCTCCGCCACC
Source organism: Kitasatospora sp. NPDC090091 (assembly GCF_044747365.1). Taxonomy (NCBI): domain Bacteria; kingdom Bacillati; phylum Actinomycetota; class Actinomycetes; order Kitasatosporales; family Streptomycetaceae; genus Kitasatospora; species Kitasatospora sp. NPDC090091. The sequence goes on along the minus strand of NZ_JBIVDY010000018.1, from coordinate 18,403 downwards.
AGCTCGGCCACACCCTCCGCCGCCGCACCACGCCGGCTCACCAGCAGCAGGTCCTTGACCCCGTGCCGCTCCACCAGGTGCTTCGCGAACAGCGCACCGAGCCCGGACGTACCGCCGGTGACCAGCACCGTCCCGTCGAGGACGGGCAGCGCACCGGGCGCCGACGACACCCGCGCCAGGCGCGGCGCGAGCAGCCGCCCCGCGCGCACGGCGAGCTGCGGCTCGTCGGAGGCGAGTACCGCGTCCCAGTCCGGGGCGGCGCCGTCGGCGAGGTCCACGACCGCGAAGCGGTCGGGGTGTTCGACCTGGGCACCGTGCACCAGGCCCCACACCGAGGCCTGCACGACGTCCGGCGTTCCGCCGTCGGCGGCAACGCCGTTGCGGGTGGCCACGACCAGCCGTGCCCGCCCGAGCGGCTCGATCGCCAGCCAGCGCTTCACCAACGCCACCGTCTCGGCCACGGCCGTCCGTGCCGCGCCGGCCGTGTCACCGTCGGCGGCCGCGCCGCCGCCGGAGTTCCCGAGGGAGGCGACGACCGCCTCCGGTGCCTCGGTGCCGTCGGAGAGCGCCTTCTCCAGCGCGTCCAGGTCCGCGAAGTCCTCACCGAGGACGGCCACCCGCACCGGTGCCGGACGCGACGCGGCCGTGACGTCGACCCAATCGAGCTGGAAGAGGGAGTTGCGCTTGACCCGCTGACCGGACTCCAGCTGTGCCTGCTCCACGGGCCGCATGTCGAGCCGCGCCATGCTCAGCACGTGCTCGCCGAGCTCGCTCGCGATGTCGACCTTCATCGCACCGTCGCCGGTCGGGCTGATCCGCGCCCGGACCCGGGACTGTCCCGTCCGGCCGAGCCGAACGCCCGACCAGGAGAACGGCAGCACCGCGGACACGCCCTCGCCCTGCTGCAGCAGGCCACCGTGCATGGCGGCGTCGAAGAGCGCCGGGTGGATGCCGAAGCCCTCACCACCGGTGTCACCGGGCAGCGCGACCTCCGCGTACACGTCGCCCCCGGAGCGCCACACCGCACGCACGCCCTGGAAGGCGGGCCCGTAGTCGTAGCCCAGGTCGGCCATGCCCGTGTAGAGGGCGTCCACCGACGCCTCCTCCGCCCCCACGGGCGGCCATGCGGCGGCCCAGGGGGCGGCGGACCCGGTATCGGGAGCGAGCAGGCCGCGGGCGTGACAGGTCGTCTCCCTCGGCTCGTCGTCGTCACCGTTCTCGGGGCGGGTGTACACCGCCACCTCACGGCGACCGTCCTCGTCGGCCCGGCCGACCGTCACCTGGACCTGCCGGGTGATGCCCTCCTCCAGGAGCAGCGGTGCCTCCAGGACGAGTTCGTCGACGACGGGCGTGTCGGCCTGGCGGCCGGCGGCGAGGGCGAGCTCGACCAGCGCGGTCCCGGGCACGATCACCGTGCCGAGGACGACGTGGTCACGGGTCCAGGGCTGGGTGTCGGTGGAGAGACGGCCGGTCAGGACCCACTCGTCACGGTCGCCGACCTGGACGGCCGCCGCCAGAACGGGATGCCCGATCCGGGACTGCCCGGCCGCCGCCACGTCCCCGGCACCACTGCCCGGCGCGAGCCAGTACCGCTCCCGCTGGAACGCATACGTCGGGAGCTTGACCCGGGCCGCACCCGTGTTGCCGTAGTACGTGGACCAGTCCACCTCCACGCCCGCGGCGTGGGCCTGTCCCAGGAATCCGACGAAGGTCCGCGCCTCGGGGTGCTTGGCCCGCAGCGCGGGGACCAGCACCGCATCCGTACCGGTGGCGGGATCGCCGAGCTCGTCCAGGGTCTGGCGGGCCATCGCGGTCAGCACACCGTCCGGGCCCAGCTCCAGGAACCGGCGCACGCCCGCCTCGTGGAGCGTCCGCACGCCGTCGGCGAACCGCACCGCCCGACGCACGTGCCGCACCCAGTAGGCGGGATCGGCCAGCTCGTCCGAGACCAGACCGCCCGTCACGTTCGACACCACCGCGATCCGCGGGGCTTCGTAGGACAGACCGCGGGCGACCTGCTCGAACTCCGCCAGCATCGGCTCCATGCGGGGCGAGTGGAAGGCGTGGCTGACGCGCAGGCGGGAGGTCTTGCGGCCTTCCCAGGCCGGGAGCCATTCCTCGGCGGCGTCGGCGTCGCCGGACACGACCACCGCGCGCGGGCCGTTGACGGCGGCGATCTCCAGCCGGCCCTCGAACCCGGCGAGTGAGGCAGCCACCTCGTCCTCGTCGGCCTGCACGGCGACCATCGCACCGCCTGCCGGCAGCGCACCCATCAACCGACCGCGCGCCACCACCAGCGCACACGCATCCGCCAGCGACAACACACCCGCCACGTGAGCGGCCACGATCTCACCGACCGAATGCCCCATCACGTAGTCCACCCGGACCCCGAGAGACTCCACCAGCCGGAACAGCGCCACCTCGACGGCGAACAGCGCCGCCTGCGTGAACTCCGTAGCATCCAGCAGAGCAGCCTCCGCCGAACCCTCCTCCGCGCTCAACAGCGCCCACAACGAACGCCCCAGCAGCGGATCCAGCTCCGCACACACCAGCTCCAGAGCAGCGTCGAACCCAGGGAACGCCCCCGCCAACTCCACACCCATCCGAGCCCGCTGCGAACCCTGGCCGGTGAACAGCACCGCGGTGCGACCCGCCACCACATGACCCTCGACCACCCGAGCCGCCGGCTCACCGACCGACAACGCGGCCAGACCGGCAAGGAGTTCATCGCGATCGGCCGCGACGACCACACCACGGGAGTCGAGCCGGGCCCGGGAGACCACCGAGGAGAAGCCGACGTCCGTCAGGGAGACATCCGGCTCCGCCAGGAGATGCGCCCGCAGCCGGTCCGCCTGCTCCCGCAGCGCCGCCTCGGACTTGGCCGACACGACCACCGGCACGAGAGGCACCTCGGTCGACTCCGGCGCCTCGGCCGGCTCGGTCGCCGGGGCCTCCTCCAGAATGACGTGGGCGTTCGTGCCGCTCACGCCGAACGACGACACACCCGCACGCCGCAGGCGCCCCTCCGACGCGGGCCAGTCCCGTGCCTCGGTCAGCAGCTCCACCGCACCCGAGGCCCAGTCCACGTGCGGCGACGGCTCGTCCACGTGCAGCGTCCGCGGCAGAACCCCGTTCCGCATCGCCATGACCATCTTGATCACACCGGCCACGCCGGCCGCCGTGGAGCTGTGGCCGATGTTGGACTTGATCGAGCCCAGCCACAACGGGTCGGCCGACCGGTCCCGGCCGTAGGTCGCCAGCAGCGCCTGGGCCTCGATCGGGTCACCCAGCTTCGTGCCGGTGCCGTGGCCCTCGACCGCATCGACCTCCGCCGCGGTCAGGCCCGCGTTGGCGAGCGCCTGCCGGATCACCCGCTCCTGCGAGGGACCGTTCGGAGCCGTCAGACCGTTGCTCGCACCGTCCTGGTTCACCGCACTCCCACGGATCACCGCCAGCACGTTGTGACCCTTGCGGCGGGCGTCCGACAGCCGCTCGACCACCAGCAGACCCAGACCGTCCGAGAACCCGGTGCCGTCCGCCGCACCCGCGTACGCCTTGCAGCGCCCGTCCGGCGCGAGACCGCGCTGGCGGCTGAAGTCGATCAGCAGCTGGGGCCCGGTCATCACGGACACCCCGCCGACCAGGGCCATCGAGCACTCGCCCGAGCGCAGGGACTGCGCCGCCATGTGCAGCGCCACCAGCGACGACGAGCACGCCGTGTCCACCGTGACCGCCGGGCCCTCCAGCCCGAGGCTGTAGGCGACACGCCCGGACACCACGCTCGTGGTCGTACCGGTCAGCCGGTAGCCCTCCATCTCCGGCGCCGTCGAGCTGCCGTAGTCCGAGGTGACCGCGCCGCAGAAGACACCCGTCTCGCTGCCCCGCAGCGACGTCGGGTCGATGCCCGCGTCCTCGAACGCCTCCCACGCGGCCTCCAGCAGCAGCCGCTGCTGCGGGTCCATCGCCATCGCCTCGCGCGGGCTGATCCCGAAGAACTCGGCGTCGAAGTCGGCGATGCCGTCGACGAAGCCACCGCTGCGCGTGTACGAGGTCCCCAGGTGGTCCGGGTCCGGGTCGTAGAGCCCGTCCAGGTCCCAGCCGCGGTCGGTGGGCAGGCCGGATATCGCGTCGCGGCCGGTCGACACCAGCTCCCACAGCCCCTCGGGCGAGATCGCCCCGCCCGGGTAGCGGCAGCTCATGCCGACGATCGCCAACGGCTCGTCGGTGTCCGTCCGGTGTGCCGTCACGGACGCTGCCGGACGGGACACCTCGATGGTCCCCATGGAGGAGAGCAGCATGCGTGCGGCGGCCACCGGGGTCGGGTGGTCGAAGACCAGGGTCGCGGGCAGCCGGAGCCCGGTGGCCTGTGCGAGCCGGTTGCGCAGCTCGACCGCGCTCAGCGAGTCGAACCCGAGCTCCTTGAACGCCCGCTCCGAATCGATCGCCGCGCCCGAGGCGTGCCCGAGAACGGAAGCGACCTGCGTCTGCACCAGCTCCAGCATCACCCGCTCACGGTCCGCCTCCGGCACACCGGCGAGGCGCTGCGCGAGCGAGCCGCCCGTCTCCGCGCGCCGGGTCTGCGTCCGCACCAGGCCGCGCAGCAGCGGGGCCAGCATTCCGGCCCGCGCACGGGACCGGAGCACGGCCGTGTCGAGCTTCACCGGGGCGACCAGCGCCGTGTCGGCGTTGAAGCCCTGGTCGAACAGGTCCAGGCCCAGCTCCACGGAGAGGGCGCTGACGCCCATCCGCTCCAGCCGGGCGACCTCGTCGTCACCGAGCTGCGCGGTCATGCCGCCGGCTTCGGCCCAGAAGCCCCAGGCCAGCGAGGTCGCGGGCAGGCCTTCGGCGCGGCGCTTGGCGGCGAGGGCGTCGAGGGCCGCGTTGGCCGCCGCGTAGTTCGCCTGGCCGGGAGCGCCGATGAGTGCCGCGACCGAGGAGAACAGGACGAACGCCGCCAGGTCCGTACCGGCGGTGAGCTCGTGCAGGTGCCATGCCGCGTCCACCTTCGGACGCATGACCCGCTCGATCTGCTCGGCGGTCATCGACTCGATCACGCCGTCGTCCAGCACACCGGCCGCATGCACGACCGCGGTGAGCTTCTCCACCGATGCGACGAGAGCGGTCAGTTGGTCGCGGTCGGCCACGTCGCAGGCTTCCACCCGCGCGGTCGCGCCGGCCGCCGCCAGCTCGGCCACCAGCTCGGAAACGCCCTCGGCCGCCGCACCGCGCCGGCTCACCAGCAGCAGATCGCGAACGCCGTGCCGCTCCACCAGGTGCTTCGCGAACAGCGCACCGAGACCGGACGTACCACCGGTGATCAGGGCCGTGCCGGAGGGGTCGAGCGTCTGCGGAACGGTGAGGACGACCTTGCCGATGTTGCGGCCCTCACGCAGGAACCGAAGCGCCTCGGCACCCCGACGCACATCCCACGCCCGGACGGGCGCACTCGTGAACGCGTCTCGCTCGAACAGTGCGGTGATCTCGACCAGCATCTCCTGCAGACGGTCGATTCCCGCCCCGTCGAACATGTCGAACGCCTCGTACCGGACGCCGGCGTGGGCCGTGCCGATGACCTCGGGGTCACGGATGTCGGTCTTGCCCATCTCGATGAACCGGCCGCCCCGGGGCAGCAGTTCGAGCGTGGTGTCGACGTACTCACCCGCGAGGGCATTGAGGACCACGTCGACGCCCGCACCACCGGTCGCCTCCAGGAACGCCTCCCGGAAGGCCAGATCCCGCGAGGAGGCGATCCGCCCGTCCGCAACACCCAGAGCCCGCACCGCATCCCACTTGTGCGGACTCGCCGTCGCGAACACCTCCGCACCCAGATGATGGGCCAACTGCACCGCAGCCATCCCCACACCACCCGCGGCGGCGTGCACCAGCACCCGCTCCCCCGCACGCAGACCCGCCAGATCGACCAGCCCGTAGTACGCGGTCAGGTACACCACCGGCACCGCCGCCGCCTGGGCGAACGACCAGCCCGCCGGCATGGGGACGACCATCCGGCGGTCGGCCACCGCCCTCGGACCGAACCCCTGGGGAACGAAGCCGAAGACGCGGTCGCCGGGCTTGAGGTCGGTCACCTCGGCACCGACCTCGACCACGACACCCGCAGCCTCGCTGCCCAGCGGCGCATCGCCCGGATACATCCCCAGCGCGATCAGCACGTCACGGAAGTTCACACCCGCAGCCCGCACATCGACCCGCACCTCACCCGCACCCAACGGCCGACCACCGTCGGACGGCACCAGCGCCAGATCCTCCAGCGAACCCGCACGCCCCACCGCCAGCCGCCACGCACCACCCGCCGGCAACGACGCCGACACCCGCGCGAGTCGCGGCGCGAGCACCCGGCCACCACGCACCGCGAACTGCGGCTCGTCACCAGCAGCGAACGAACCCCACTCCGGAACCCCGTCCGCCTCCGCGTCGACATCGATCAGCACGAACCGGCCCGGATGCTCCGACTGCGCACTACGCACCAGACCCCACACCGGAGCCAGCGCCACATCCGGCACCTCGTCACCCACACCCACGCCACGACGGGTCACCACCGCCAGCCGCGCCTCACCCAGCCCCTCCACGGCCAGCCAACGCTGCACCAGCCCCAGAACCCCAGCCGCAACCGCCCGCGCCGCGCCCGGACCCCCGTCCACAGGAGCCACAACCTCGGCGACGACCAGCTCCGGAACCTCCGCACCCCCGACCACGGCACGCTCCAGCGCGTCCAGGTCGACGAAGTCCTCACCCAGAACGGCCACCCGCACCGAGCCCACCGGCTCGACCGCAACCTCGGCCCAGTCCACCCGGAACAGCGCATCACCCACACCCTGCGCACGCTCAAGCTGCGAAGCGTCCACCGGACGGAAGAAGAGCTTGTCCACGTGCAACACGGGTTCGCCCTGCTCGCCGACCACCTCGACCCGCAGTGCGGACTCACCGGCCGGGGAGATCCGCACGCGGGCCCGGGACGGGCCGCCCTCACCCAGGCGCACCCCGGACCACGAGAACGGCAGAACAACTCCGTCGCCGGACTTCTCCCCCAGCAGACCGCCGTGCATGGCAGCGTCGAGGAGTCCGGGGTGCACGGCGAACCCGCCGTTGTCGGTGCCGTCGGGCAGCGCGAGCTCGGTGAAGACCTCCCTGCCGCGGCGCCACGCGGCGCGTACGCACGCGAACATCGGGCCGTAGTCGTAGCCGAGTTCGGTCATCCCCGCATAGAGGGCGTCCGCCGACACGGTCTCGGCGCTCTCCGGCGGCCACACCTCGTGCCACCGGGCGACATCGCTCTCGGGGGCGAGCCATCCGCGCCCGTGACAGGTCACTTCCCGCAGCTCGTCCTCGGTGAGGCCTTCGGGACGGCTGTAGATCGCCACTTCGCGGCGCCCGTCGTCACCCGCCGCGCCGATCGTGACCTGGACCTGGAGCACCGCATCGTCCTCCAGGACCAACGGCGCCTCCAACACCAGCTCGTCGGCGACGGGGCAGCCCGCCATGCGGCCGGCGGTCAGCGCCATCTCCACCAGGGCGATGCCCGGCACGATCACCGTGCCCAGCACCATGTGGTCACGGGTCCAGGGCTGGGTCTCCTGGGACATCCGCCCCGCGAACACCCACTCGTCCCGATCCCCCACGCGCACCGCGGCACCCAACACCGGGTGGTCCACCCGCACCAGACCGGCCGCGGACACATCACCACCACCAGCACCCGGCATCAGCCAGAACCGCTCACGCTGGAACGCATACGTCGGCAGCTTGACCTGGGCCGCGGCCGTGTCCTTGAAGAACACGGACCAGTCCACCGCCACACCCACCGCAAACGCCTCGGCAAGCGACAACGCGAACCGGCGCAGACCACCCTCACCACGCCGCAGCGACCCGACGACACCCACCCGCTCGGCCGCACCGTGCGCGGCCAGCGTGCCCTCAAGCGCCAGACCCAGCACCGGGTGCGGGGACATCTCGACGAAACAGCCCGTCCCCTGGTCCGTCAGGGCCCGCACCGCCGCCTCGAAACCGACCCGACCCCGCAGATTCCCGTACCAGTAGCCCGCGTCGAGGGACGCCGTGTCGACGAACCCGCCCACCGCCGTCGAGTAGAACGGCACACTCCCGGACACCGGCCGCAGCGAGGCCAGAACGTTACCGAGTTCCTCCTCGATCGCCTCGACCTGCACGGAGTGCGACGCGTAGTCCACCGCCACCCGCCGGGCACGAACACCATCCGCCTCACACTCGGCGACGATCTCGTCCAGCGCCCCGGGCTCACCCGCAACCACCACCGACGCCGGCCCGTTCACCGCCGCCACCGACACCCGACCGCCGAACGCAGCCACCAACTCCTCGGCCCGCTCCACCGCCACCGCCAGCGACACCATGCCACCACGACCCGCCAGACGCTCCCGCACCAGACGGCTCCGCAGCGCCACCACCCGGGCACCGTCCTGAAGGGACAGGCCACCCGCCACACACGCCGCCGCGATCTCGCCCTGCGAATGACCCACCACCGCGGACGGCTCGACACCGAACGAACGCCACAGCCCGGCCAGCGACACCATCACCGCCCACAACACCGGCTGGACGACATCCACCAGCTCCAGCGACGGCGCACCCTCCACCTCACGCAGCACGTCCACCACACGCCAGTCCACGAACGCGGACAGAGCCTCGTCACACTCCGCGATCAAACCCGCGAACACCGGCGAGGAGTCCAGCAGTTCGACCGCCATGCCGGCCCACTGCGCGCCCTGCCCCGGGAACACGAACACCGGCCGCCCCGCCACCACACGACCCTCAACCACCTGACCCACCGGATCACCAGCAGCCAACCCGGCCAGACCCGCGAGGAGTTCATCCCGATCGGAGGCGACGACCACACCACGGGCATCCAGCTGCGCCCGGGAGACCACCGAGGAGAACGCGACGTCCGTCAGGGAGACATCCGGCTCCGCCAGAAGGTGCGCCCGCAGCCGCTCCGCCTGCTCACGCAGCGCCGGCACCGACTTGCCCGACACGACCACCGGCACCACCGGCAGGTCCACGCCCTGGACCGGCAGTTCGGTCGGCTCCGGTGCCTCGACCGGCTCGGTCGGCTCGGCCGCCGGGGCCTCCTCCAGAATGACGTGGGCGTTCGTCCCGCTCACACCGAACGACGACACCGCAGCACGCCGCGGACGCTCCGCCGACGCAGGCCAGTCCCGCGCCTCGGTCAGCAGCTCCACCGCACCCGAGGCCCAGTCCACGTGCGGCGACGGCTCGTCCACGTGCAGCGTCTGCGGCAGCATGCCGTGCTGCATCGCCATGACCATCTTGATCACACCGGCCACGCCGGCCGCCGTGGAGCTGTGGCCGATGTTGGACTTGATCGAGCCCAGCCACAGCGGGTCGCCCGCACGCTCCCGGCCGTAGGTCGCCAGCAGCGCCTGGGCCTCGATCGGGTCACCCAGCTTCGTGCCCGTCCCGTGCCCCTCGACCGCATCGACATCCGCCATGTCCAGGCCCGCGTTCGCCAGCGCCGCCCGGATCACCCGCTCCTGCGAAGGCCCGTTCGGAGCCGTCAGACCGTTGCTCGCACCGTCCTGGTTCACCGCACTCCCGCGCAGCACCGCCAGCACCTTGTGGCCCTTGCGGCGGGCGTCCGACAGCCGCTCCACCACCAGCAGACCCAGACCGTCCGAGAACCCCGTACCGTCCGCCGCACCCGCGTACGCCTTGCAGCGCCCGTCCGGCGACAGCGCCCGCTGGCGGCTGAACTCCACGAACAGGAAGGGCCCGGACAGCACGGTGACCCCGCCGACGAGCGCCATCGAGCACTCGCCCGAACGCAGCGACTGGGCCGCCATGTGCAGCGCCACCAGCGACGACGAGCACGCCGTGTCCACCGACACGGACGGCCCCTCCATGCCCAGGACGTAGGAGACACGACCGGACACCACGCTGGACGTGGAACCGGTCAGGCGAAGCCCCTCGACCTGGGGCAGGCTGCCGGCCGGGCCCACGGCGTAGTCCGATGCGCCGACACCGCAGAACACACCGGTGTCGCTGCCGCGCAGCGTCGTCGGGTCGATGCCCGCGTCCTCGAACGCCTCCCATGCGGCCTCCAGCAGCAGCCGCTGCTGCGGGTCCATCGCCGTGGCCTCGCGCGGACTGATGCCGAAGAAGTCGGCGTCGAACTCACTGACCCCGTCGATGAAGCCACCCACCCGCGAGTAGGAGGTTCCCGGCTGGTCGGGGTCCGGGTCGTAGAGCCGCTCCAGGTCCCAGCCGCGGTCGGAGGGCATCGGCGACATGCCGTCGCGTCCGGAGGCCACCAGGTCCCACAGCTGCTCGGGCGAGGTCACCCCGCCCGGGTAGCGGCAGCTCATTCCCACGATCGCCACCGGCTCGTTGGCCCGGTCCTCGTACTCGCGCAGACGCGCCTTGGCTTCGTTGAGGTCGACGGCCGTCCGCTTGAGGTAGCGGAGGAGCTTCTCGTTTTCGGATTCGGTGCTGCCAGCGCTCATGTTCACAGTCCTTGTCATGCCTCGCCGAACTCGGCGTCGATCAGCTTGAAGACCTCGTCCGCGGTCGCGGCGGCCTCGATCTGTCCGCTCGTGTCCTGTCCGCTGTCGGAGAGGCCGGCCAGCAGAGCGCGGAGGCGGCCCGCCACGCGCTGCTTCTCGGCGTTCTCGGCACCGGCCAACATGTCCTCGAGCTTCTTCAGCTCCACGTCCATCGGCGGTTCTGCGGCGACGCCGCCGATCTCGGAGAGGAGCAGGGTCGCGACCGCCCTCGACGTCGGGTGATCGAAGATCAGCGTCGCGGGCAGCCGGACGCCGACCGCCTGCGTCAGTCGGTTCCGGAGGCCGACGGCTCCGAGGGAGTCGAAGCCGAGTTCCTGGAACGCGCGGTCCGGGTCGATGGCCGCTCCGGACGGGTACCCGATGACAGCCGCGGCGTGCGTCCGCACCAGGTCGAGCACGACCTGCTCCCGGTCGGCCTCCGGCACGTCCGCGAGCCGCTGTGCCAGCGAGGCGCCCGAGGGTTCGGCCGATCGCTCCGGCATCCGGACCAGGCCCCGGAGCAGCGCGGGCAGCATTCCCTCCCGCGCCTGGGCACGCAGCGCGCCCAGGTCGAGCTGCACGGGCGCCAGCAGAGCAGCACCGGCCGTGAGGCTCCGGTCGAACAGGTCCAGGCCCGTCTCTGCTGTCAGGGCGACGGTGCCCATCCGCTCCAGCCGGGCGATCTCGGCCTCGTTCAGCTCTCCGGTCATGCCGCCGGCCTCGGCCCAGAGGCCCCAGGCCAGCGAGGTCGCGGCCAGGCCGTCGGCGCGGCGCTTGGCGGCGAGCGCGTCGAGCGTTGCATTGGCCGCCGCGTAGTTCGCCTGACCGGGACTGCCGATCAGTGCCGCGACCGAGGAGAAGAGGACGAACGCCGACAACTCCATGTCCGCGGTGAGCTCGTGCAGGTGCCACGCTGCATCGAGCTTGGGACGCATGACCCGCTCGATCTGCTCGGCGGTCATCGACTCGATCACACCGTCGTCCAGCACACCGGCCGCATGCACGACGGCGGTGAGCTTCTCCACCGATGCGATGAGCGTGGCCAGTTGGTCGCGGTCGGCCACGTCGCAGGCCTCGACCCGCGCCGTCGCACCGGCCGCCGCCAGCTCCGCCACCAGCTCGGCCACACCCTCCGCCGCCGCACCACGCCGGCTCACCAGCAGCAGGTCCTTGACCCCGTGCCGCTCCGCCAGATGCTTCGCGAACAGCGCACCGAGACCGGACGTACCACCGGTGACCAGCACCGTCCCGTCCAGCACCGTGCCCTCGGCCGCCGTGTCCGCACGGCCCAGCCGCGGTACGACCAGCCGGCCCCCACGCACCGCGAACTGCGGCTCGTCCGAACCGAACACCTTCGCCCAGTCCACTGCACCGGACTCGTCCACATCGACGAGCACGAACCGGCCCGGGTGCTCCGACTGCGCACTGCGCACCAGGCCCCGTACCGCGGCCTGCGCCACGTCCGCCGCCTCGGTGCCGACGGCGACCGCGTTGCGGGTCACCACGGCGAGCCGGGTTTCGGCCGGCACGGCACTCGCCAGCCAGCGCTGCACCAGGCCCAGGGCCTCTGTCGCGGCCTTGCGCGCCGCCTCGTGCACATCGCCCGCAGGCGGCACGACCGTCGCGACGACCAGCTCCGGTGCCCGGGCGCCGTCGACGAGTGCCTTCTCCAGCACGTCCAGGTCCGCGAACCGCTCGCCCGGCGCCTCGGCGTCACCGAGCACGGCGATCCGTACCGACGACGACGGCGTGGCCGGCGCCGCAACCCAGTCGAGTTGGTAGAGCGGACGCTGTCCGCCCCGTCGCGCCGCTTCGAGCTGGGCCTGCTCGACCGGTCGGACGTCGAGGCGCTCCACCCGGGCGATCGGCGTGCCGTCCTCGGCCGCGATGTCGAGCCGCAGCGCGGCCTCGCCGGCCAGGCCGATCCGCACCCGCAGCCGGGTCAGCCCGGTGCGGTCCAGCCGCACGCCCGACCAGGAGAACGGGAGTCCGCCCGGGTTCTCGCCACCGCGGTCGAGCATGCCGAGCCCGCCGTGGAGGGCGGAGTCGAGCAGCGCCGGGTGAACGCCGAAGCCCTGGGGGTCACCCGCGACCTCGGGCAGTTCGAGTTCGGTGAACACCTCGTCGCCGACCCGCCATGCCGCCTGTACGGCCCGGAACGCGGGGCCGTAGTCGAAGCCGATGTCGGTCAGTCGCGCGTGGTCGTTCACACGGGAGTAGAGCGTTTCGACGGGGACGGGTTCGGCGTTGGCGGGCGGCCACTGGAGCGGGAACGCCGCCACCGGCTCGGCGGTCCCGGTCAGCCAGCCACGACCGTGGCAGGTCGTCTCGACCTCGTCGCCGTCACCGACCTCCGGGCGGGAGTACACCCCGACCTCACGACGCCCGTCCTCACCGGCCGCACCGATCGTGACCTGCACCTGGAGCACCGCATCGTCCTCCAGGACCAACGGCGCCTCCAACACCAGCTCACCCAGCACCCCGCAGCCCACCTGACGGCCGGCCGACAACGCCATCTCCACCAGCGCAGCACCAGGCACCAACACCAACCCGAACACCATGTGGTCACGGGTCCACGGCTGGGTCTCCTGGGACATCCGCCCCGCGAACACCCACTCGTCCCGATCCCCCACGCGCACCGCGGCACCCAACACGGGGTGGTCCACCTGCACCAGACCGGCTGCGGTCACGTCGCCGGCACTGCTGCTCGGCGCGAGCCAGAACCGCTCGCGCTGGAACGCATACGTCGGCAGCTTGACCTGGGCCGCTCCCGAACCCGCGAACAGCACGGACCAGTCCACCGCCACACCCACCGCAAACGCCTCGGCGAGCGACAACGCGAACCGGCGCAGACCACCCTCACCGCGCCGCAACGACCCGACCACACCCACCCGCTCGGCCGCACCGTGCGCGGCCAGCGTGCCCTCAAGCGCCAGACCCAGCACCGGGTGCGGGGACATCTCGACGAAACAGCCCGTCCCCTGGTCCGTCAGAGCCCGCACCGCCGCCTCGAAACCGACCCGACCCCGCAGATTCCCGTACCAGTAGCCCGCGTCGAGAGATGCCGTGTCGACGAACCCGCCCACCGCCGTCGAGTAGAACGGGACGCTTCCGGACACCGGCCGCAGCGAAGCCAGAACGTTGCCGAGTTCCTCCTCGATGGCCTCCACCTGCACGGAGTGCGACGCGTAGTCCACCGCCACCCGGCGCGCACGAACACCATCCGCCTCACACTCGGCGACGATCTCGTCCAGCGCCCCGGGCTCACCCGCAACCACCACCGACGCCGGCCCGTTCACCGCCGCCACCGACACCCGACCGTCGAACGCAGCCACCAACTCCTCGGCCCGCTCCACCGCCACCGCCAGCGACACCATGCCACCACGACCCGCCAGACGCTCCCGCACCAGACGACTGCGCAGCGCCACCACCCGGGCACCGTCCTGAAGCGAGAGGCCACCCGCCACACACGCCGCCGCGATCTCGCCCTGGGAATGACCCACCACCGCGGACGGCTCGACACCGAACGAACGCCACAACCCGGCCAGCGACACCATCACCGCCCACAACACCGGCTGGACGACATCCACCAGCTCCAGCGACGGCGCACCCTCCACCTCGCGCAGCACGTCCACCACACGCCAGTCCACGAACGCGGACAACGCCTCGTCACACTCCGCGATCAAACCCGCGAACACCGGCGAAGAGTCCAGCAGCTCCACCGCCATGCCGGCCCACTGCGCGCCCTGCCCCGGGAACACGAACACCGGCCGCCCCGCCACCACACGACCCTCGACCACCTGACCCACCGGATCACCAGCAGCCAACCCGGCCAGACCCGCAAGCAGTTCACCACGATCGGCTGCCACCACCACACCACGGGCATCCAGCTGCGCCCGCGACACCACCGAGGAGAACGCGACGTCCGTCAGGGAGACATCCGGCTCCGCCAGAAGGTGCGCCCGCAGCCGCTCCGCCTGCTCACGCAGCGCCGCCTCCGACTTGGCCGACACGACGACCGGCACCACCGGCAGCTCCGCACCCCGAACGGGTGCCTCCGCCGCGGGAGCCTCTTCCAGGATCACGTGCACGTTCGTGCCGCTCACACCGAACGACGACACCGCGGCACGCCGGGGACGCCCCACCGACGCAGGCCAGTCACGCGGCTCGGTCAGCAGCTCGACCGCGCCCGAGGCCCAGTCCACGTGCGGCGACGGCTCGTCCACATGCAGCGTGCGCGGCAGAACGCCGTGCTGCATCGCCATCACCATCTTGATCACACCGCCCACGCCGGCGGCGGCAGAGGTGTGTCCGATGTTCGACTTCAGCGAGCCCAGCCACAGCGGGTCGCCCGCACGCTCCCGGCCGTAGGTCGCCAGCAGCGCCTGGGCCTCGATCGGGTCACCCAGCTTCGTGCCCGTCCCGTGCCCCTCGACCGCGTCGACATCCGCCGTGTCCAGCCCGGCGTTGGCCAGGGCTGCGCGGATCACCCGCTCCTGCGAGGGACCGTTCGGCGCGGTCAGGCCGTTGCTCGCACCGTCCTGGTTCACCGCACTCCCGCGGATCACGGCGAGCACGTTGTGACCCTTGCGGCGGGCGTCCGACAGGCGCTCCACCACCAGCAGACCCAGACCGTCCGAGAACCCCGTACCGTCCGCCGCACCCGCGTACGCCTTGCAGCGCCCGTCCGGCGACAGCGCCCGCTGGCGGCTGAACTCGGTCAGGAGGTACGGACCGGCCATCAGCGTCACGCCGCCCGCCAGCGCCATCGAGCACTCGCCGGAGCGCAGCGCCTGGACGGCCATGTGCAGCGCCACGGCCGACGACGAGCACGCCGTGTCCACCGTGACCGCCGGCCCCTCCAGGCCGAGCGTGTAGGAGATGCGCCCCGACAGCACGCTCATGGTGGTGCCGGTCAGGCGGTAGCCCTCCAGCTCCGAGCTGGTGACACCGCCGTAGTCCGCGGTCACCGCGCCGCAGAAGACGCCCGTGTCACTCCCGCGCAGCGTCGTCGGGTCGATGCCGGCGCCCTCGAACGCCTCCCACGCGGCCTCCAGCACCAGCCGCTGCTGCGGGTCCATCGCCAGGGCCTCGCGCGGGCTGATGCCGAAGAACTCCGCATCGAAGTCTCCCGGCCGGTCCAGGAAGCCGCCGCCGCGCGTGTAGATCTTTCCGGGCTGGTCCGGGTCCGGGTCGTAGAGCCGCTCCAGGTCCCAACCGCGGTCGGTGGGCAGGCCCGTGATCGCGTCCCGCCCGGAGGCCAACAGGTCCCACAGCTGCTCGGGCGAGGTCACCCCGCCCGGGTAGCGGCAGCTCATGCCGACGATCGCCAGCGGCTCGTCGACGGAGGTGCGCCGCGATCGCGTCACGGCCCGCTGCTGCCCCTCGGCCGCTCCACCGGCCTCGGCCAGGACGAGCCGTGCGACCATGGCCGGGCTCGGGTGGTCGAAGACGAGCGTCGCGGGCAGTCGGAGCCCGGTGGCCTGGGTCAGCCGGTTGCGCAGCTCGACCGCGCTCAGCGAGTCGAACCCGAGGTCCTTGAACGCCCGATCGGGATCGAGCGCCGTACCGGTGGCGTGCCCGAGGACCGCGGCCACCTGCGTCTGCACCAGCTCCAGCACCACCCGCTCCCGGTCGGCCTCGGCCAGCCCGGCCAGCCGCTCCGCCAGGGAGCCGCCGGATCCGGCGGTGCGGTTCGGCATCCGGACCAGGCCCCGCAGCACGGCAGGAAGGAGCCCCGCCCGTGCCTGCGAGCGGAGCGCGGCCGCGTCCAGCTTCACTGGTGCCAGCAGGGTGGTGTCGAGGGCCAGGGCCTGGTCGAACAGCTTCGGGCCGAGGTCGGCGGTGATGGCGCCGACGCCCATCCGCTCCAGCCGGGCGACCTCGTCGTCACCGAGCTGTCCGGTCATGCCGCCGGCTTCGGCCCAGAGGCCCCAGGCCAGGGACATGGCGGCCAGGCCCTCGGCGCGACGCTTGGCAGCGAGCGCGTCGAGGGCCGCGTTGGCCGCCGCGTAGTTCGCCTGGCCGGGAGCGCCGATCAGCGCCGCGACCGAGGAGAACAGGACGAACGCCGCCAGGTCCGTGCCGGCGGTGAGCTCGTGCAGGTGCCACGCCGCGTCCACCTTCGGACGCATGACCCGCTCGATCTGCTCGGCGGTCATCGACTCGATCACGCCGTCGTCCAGCACACCCGCCGCATGCACGACCGCAGTGAGCTTCTCCACCGATGCGACGAGAGCAGCCAGTTGGTCGCGGTCAGCCACGTCGCAGGCCTCGACCCGCGCCATCGCACCGGCCGCCGCCAGCTCGGCCACCAGCTCGGCCACGCCCTCGGCCGCCGCACCGCGCCGGCTCACCAGCAGCAGATCGCGAACGCCGTGCCGCTCCACCAGATGCTTCGCGAACAGCGCACCCAGACCGGACGTACCACCGGTGACCAGCACCGTCCCGTCCAGCACCGGCAGCGCACCGGGCACGGCCGACACCCGCGCCAGCCGCGGAGCGAGCAGTCGGCCACCACGCAGCGCGAGCTGCGGCTCGTCGGAGGCGAGTACCGCGGCCCAGTCCGGGACGTCCTGGTCGTCGAGGTCCACGAGCACGAAGCGGCCCGGGTGCTCGGCCTGTGCGCTGCGCACGAGACCCGACGCCGCAGCCTGCGCCACGTCCGGCGCCTCGGCACCGACGGCGGCCGCACCACGGGTGGCCACGACGAGCCGTGCCTCACCGAGCCACTCGCTCGCGAGCCACCGCTGTGCCAGCGCCATCGCGTCCGCGGCGAGCTCGCGCGACGCCGATGCCGGATCACCCGCCGGGGTCTCCATCGCGGCGACGACGACCGCCGGCGCTTCGGCGCCGTCGGCCAGGGCCTGCTCCAGCGCGCCGAGGTCCGCGAACTCGGCACCGAGGACGGCCACCCGCACCGGCGTCGGCGACGACACGGCGGCGACCTCTGTCCAGTCCAGCTGGTGGAGCGGGCTCTGCTGTCCGCGCTGGGCGTGGTCGATCCGTGCCTGCTCCACCGGGCGGACCACGATGGACCGCACGGCCACGACCGCGTCACCCGACTCGTCGATCGCGTCGAGGCGCACGGAGGAGTCGCCGGTCACGACGGCTCGGACGCGCAGGCGCGAACTGCCCTCGCGCTCCAGCCGGACCCCGGTCCAGCTGAAGGGCATCCGGTGCCCGCCACCGTCGCGCCCGGTCAGCATGATGACGGCGCTCTGCAGAGCGGCGTCGAAGAGGGCGGGGTGGATGCCGAAGCCTTCGCCACCGCCGTCACCCGGCAGTTCCACCTCGGCGTACGTCCGGTCGCCGTCACGCCAGGCCGCCCGCACACCCTGGAAGACCGGCCCGTAGTCGTAACCGAGGTCGGCCAGACCCGCGTACAGCCCGTCCACGGGAAGCGGCTCGGCCTCCGCCGGCGGCCACTCGGCCGGCCACGCCGCCGAAGGCTCGGCGTCCGGGCCGAGCAGACCGCGGGCGTGGCAGACCGTCTCCCGCTCGTCGTCGTCACCGTTCTCCGGGCGGGTGTAGATCGCCACTTCACGGCGCCCGTCCGCAGCGGCCGGACCGACCGTCACCTGGATCTGCAGCGCCGCGTCGTCGGACAGCGCCAACGGCGCCTCCAGCACCAGCTCGTCCACCACCTGGGTGCCGACGCGGCGGCCGGCGGCGAGGGCGAGCTCGACCAGCGCGGTCCCCGGCACGACGACCGTGCCGAAGAGCAGGTGCTCGGCGGTCCAGGGCTGGGTGTCGGTGGAGAGACGGCCGGTCAGGACCCACTCGTCGCGGTCGCCGACCTGGACGGCCGCCGCCAGAACGGGATGCCCGATCCGGGACTGCCCGGCCGCCGCCACGTC